>NZ_JAWHTD010000014.1:0-90286 GCF_032586235.1 Aestuariicoccus sp. MJ-SS9 | reverse complement strand
GTTTTCAATGGAATCCTATGAAACCCTGCAGGCCAAAGCCAACAAAATAAGACATTTCTCACATAAATTCAGAGCGTCGGGCGTTGTTCAGACCCGACTAAGTAGTGGATAGAATCATTGCAGAGACACACTTTAGCCAACTTCTTTCTCAAGAATACGAGGTATGACATCGCGCGCGAAATATTTGAATGGCTTGGACAATCGTGATTGCGGGACACCGCTGACACATCAGTGTGCCTCTGCTTTCGACAGTCATAGCGTCGAACCTGCATTTGGCAGGACTTATCAGATTGGCAATAGCGAAAGTTACTGCTTCACGAATAACAAGGTCGCAAAGGCCTTTAGGAACCTCCGCACGTTCGCGCGCGAGATCTTCAACCCGACATTCCCCAAGTAAAACGCCCTCCCTTCCAAGCTGCCACTGCGCGTCTTGCCGATCAAGCCACTTGGACACCCGTTCGTATTAGGGTCATCGAGGCAGATGGAACTCATCCAAGGATCACGTCCTACGCATCGAGTTGATTATGTGTTGAGCGCCCTGATGGCATGTCCCGAAGTCTAACGAAGGCCGTTGCAAACTGTCCGAAAACCATGGCTGTTCTGTCGGGTGCTTCGGATATCCAGAACCCCTTATTGGCCCGCCGGTACGCCATCAAGGGGCATTCACGTCATGTAAGTGTGACTCAGAAGGGAGAGCCTCGTCTCCTAATTCATCGTCTGTGGCGGACCCGGCAGGTCTAGGGCAAAGGCCTGACTTTGTGGCGCGTTAACGAATGCCAAGCCAAGTATCGCAAGCGTAACGAACAATGCAGTGAATACCAGCACATTCAGGAGAACGCGCTGCACGGATCGAGCGATCCGGTTCCTCTCAAGATCAGCTGAATAGACTGAATGCATCTGCTCTATCCTCATATTTTTTTGAGGATCACACGCAAATGGGGCGATTTTTGGGCATCGGAAAGGTCTTTGCCGAGACGTGGTTTTACAGAGACTTAAGCGAGATTTCTTCAATCCACCCCTTCATCTGCTCCACCCCATACCCACGCCCGTAGCGCACTCCTATGCCCCCTACAGACCGCCACCCGCCGATCTGGTCAATCATGTCAGAGGGGCACTCTACGGCCCTTAGACGGTCTCTCAGGGTGTGTCTGAGGCAATGTGCAGTCAGCCCATCAAAGTCCTTCTTCAACCACTTGTTCAAAGCGTTGGAGGCATGCGTGGCGTAGCACCTCTGATCCTTTATGTACTGAGGGAACAGGTACTCCCCGTCAGACATTTCTAACACCTTGAGCAACGCCAACTTGGCATATCCAACCAAAGGCAAGGTCCGCTCAGAGTTACTGGTCTTCAGCCTTCTGGCTTCATTAGGACGAATGTGGATCAGGTCATTCTCAAGGTCTTCCACTTTCATCCCGACAATCTCAGCCAACCTGCATCCGGTCTCCCCCAAGATGGGCATGATGAGCTTGACCGTACTGCCTGAGGACAACGCCTTCTCGTACCCCTGTCTGAGCTGTTCGTTGGTGAACACACCTCGTCTAAACTTGTCCTCTCCCTCCCCTTTGATGATCAGGCGAGAGAATGGGTTCCTCTTTTCCAGGTCCAGTTCAGAATAGGCGTAGTTCAGGATCGCAGACAGGCTGTTGACCCTACGTCTCATAGTAGTTGTCTTGTTCCCCTTCATCGCCAAATGACGGACAAAGAGCTTGGTGTCTTCTCGGGTATACTCACTTACGTCTCTGTCACCAGCCAAAGACAAGAAGGTCTTGAGAGCTACCCGAGGTGGGGTCTGGTCGATCTTCCTCAGGGACAGGTATTCCTCTGCCATCTCAGACAACAGAACAGACTTGGGTTTGAAGCTCTCCACGACAGAGGCAACATCAACAGGCTTGACGCTGGACTGACCGCACCAAGAGCCTTCAAGTACATTACTGAGACGTTTTGCGTAGGCTTCTGCTTCATCCCGATCTTTGGACAAAGCTTGTCTGATGAATCTACCGTAGGTTTCGACTGCATGCTTGGGTACACGACGGTTATAGTAATAGGTGCCAGAGCGCTGAATTGTGTACTGAATGTGTGACACGACTGTATCCCTCGATGGTTAATTTCGAAGGAATTTCAGTAAGTTGTCTTAAGGTGATGGTGCGGTCGAGAAGACTCGAACTTCCACGGGTGTTACCCCACAGCGACCTCAACGCTGCGCGTCTACCAATTCCGCCACGACCGCACTGTCAGGCTTGGTGGCGCAGGCTATAGCGGGACGGCGCGGGGCGCTCAAGGGGAAAATGCGCCATTCGCCGTGCAGAGGGATGAATTGGGGGCGTTGCCCGGCGGCCTGTTTTCCGGGCTTGGCCAGAGACGCGGCCGAAATGGATCGCGCGCCGCGGTAGAGACCGACGTGGGCGCGCCCTCCCCCTTTATGGACCCGGTGACCGCCACCTGATCTTGCCTGCCGACGCGGCCCGTGCGAAAGACCGCGCATGGTGGAGTGGATCACGACAGATGGGCTGACCGATTACGACGAGGCCGTCGCCTTCATGGAGGCGCGCGCCGCCGCCATTGCCGCGGGCGAGGCCGAGGAATGCGTCTGGCTGGTCGAGCATCCGCCGCTCTATACCGCAGGCACCTCGGCCCGGCCCGCCGATCTGAAGGACCCCGACCGCTTTCCGGTCCACACCTCGAAGCGCGGCGGGCAGTACACCTATCACGGGCCGGGCCAGCGGGTGGCCTATGTCATGCTGAACGTCGGCAAACGCGGGCGCGACGTGCGCTGCTTTGTCCAGGATCTGGAACGCTGGGTAATCGCGGCCCTGGCCGAGTTCAACGTCACCGGCCACATCCGCGACGGCCGCGTCGGCGTCTGGGTCGAACGGCCCGAAAAGCCGCGCACCGTGACCGGGAGGGTGGCCGAGGACAAGATCGCCGCCATCGGCATCCGCCTGCGCAAATGGGTGAGCTTTCACGGCATCTCGATCAACGTGGAACCGGATCTGAGCCATTTCGACGGCATCGTGCCCTGCGGGATCACCGAATACGGCGTCACCAGCCTGGTCGATCTGGGCCTGCCGGTCACCATGGCCGACCTCGACGTCGCGCTGCGCCGCAGTTTCGACGAGGTGATGGAGACCCCGGCCTGCCCGACGGGCTGATACCCGCCGAAGCCCTCAAGGATTGTTTTCTTAAGCGTGGATCCCGTTAAAGTTGCCTCGCTGACAGTGTATTTTGAGGGGTACCACCATGGCATCGATCTCGGGCGATTCCGGCGACAATCTTCTGACCGGGACCGCGAACAACGATTTTATCTCGGGTCTGGGCGGCGACGACACGCTCGACGGCGGCGGCGGCAACGACATCCTGCGCGGCGGGGCCGGGGCGGATTTCCTTTTTGGCGGCACCGGGGTCGACCGTGCCGATTACCGCGACAGCAGCGCAGCGGTCGACATCCGCTACGATCCCGGCACCTCGGCCAATGCCGAAGGCACGGGCGGCACCGCCGAGGGCGACAGCCTGACCTCGGTCGAAGCGATCATCGGCAGCGCCTACGACGACACCGTGATCGGCAACGACGCCGACAACATCTTTTTCGTCTACGGCGGCGCCGACTATTTCAACGGAGAGGGCGGGTCGGACAGCGTGGATTTCCAGATCGCGCTGGATGCGCAGGCCGGGCTCGGGGTCGTCGTGAACCTTGGAGCGACGGTTTACGATGCGGCGTTCACCAGCTTTACGACCACCGACGTGATGACCTGGCAGAACAGCAATACCCATATCATCAGTGATGCCGTGACGGCGGGGGCCGACGGAACCCAGCTCTACAAAGTCGAAAACGTCGATGGGACCGACAACGCCGACTGGATCACCGGATCCAACGATGACAACGCGCTTGATGGGCACGCGGGCGACGATTTCCTCTTCGGCCTCAGTGGTCAGGACACGCTATTGGGCGGCAATGGCGACGATCATCTCGACGGTGGCTGGGCCGAGGATTCGCTGCTGGGTGAGGCCGGCAACGACAGCCTGTTCGGCAGCTACGGCGACGACACGATGCGCGGCGGCGATGGATTCGACTATCTCGGCGGCGGCGACGGGGTCGACCGGCTTTACGGCGACGGCGGTTCGGATGTGCTGAACGCGGGCGACGGCGACGACATCGACTATCTGACCGGTGGCAGCGGTGCGGACATCTTCGAATTCGGCGACCAGACGGGCAGCGACCGCATCCTGGATTTCGAGCCCGGCACCGACGTGATCGACCTCAGCGCCAATACCGCGCTGAACGATTTCGCCGACGTTCAGGCCGCGGCGGCCGAGGTCGGCGGGCATGTGCGCGTCACCCTCGGCGGCAGCAATCTGCTTTACATCTACGACACGGCAATCGCCGATCTGAGCGCCTCGGATTTCGCCTTCTGAACCGTGTCGAAGGACCCAGCCGGGCGGCCCCGGCCGCCCGTTACATTTCTTTAATCCAACCGTTACAAAACCCCGATCATTCCCCGCTAGCACGGCAGCATGGGCCGATGGCCCGCCATAGTCTGACACTGGGGAATATGATGAAAGACACCGACATTGCCGATCTGAGCTGGGACGACTGGGACGAACTGAACGACCCCCGCCCCGAGGAAACCGATTTCGACCGCGTGGTGCAAAGCGCCGTGTCGCGGCGCGGCTTTCTGGGCGGGCTGATGGCATTCGGCTCGGGCGCGGCCGTGATGGGCACCGCGCAACTTTTGGGCACGACCTCGGCCCAGGCGCAGGCCAGCCGCATCGGCTTTGGCCCGATCCCGATCGCCACCGATTTCACAGTGCACGTGCCCGAGGGCTACGACTGGGCGCCGATGGCGCGCTGGGGCGATCCGCTCTTTTCCGACGCGGCACCGTTCGATCCGGTCACGGGCATCGATCTGGCGTCCTCCGACAAGGTCTTCGGCGAGAACACCGACGGGATGGAGCTGTTCAACGTGGGCGGCCGCCAGATCGTCGCCGTCAACCACGAATACGTAAACCCCAAGCACAACCTGCCCGCCACCGGCGGCGAGGTGACCAGCGCCGACGACGCGCGTCTGCTGCAGAACCTGCAGGGTGTCACCGTGATGGAAGTGGCCGAGGGCGAGAACAGCTGGGGTATCGTCGTCGACAGCCCCTTCAACCGCCGCATCCACCACAACACGCCGATGCGCATCGCCGGGCCCGCCGCCGGGTCCGACCTGCTCAAGACCGAGGCCGATCCGACCGGCACCGAAAGCCTGGGCACGTTCAACAATTGCGGCTCGGGCCGGACGCCCTGGGGCACCTACCTGACCTGCGAGGAAAACTTCAACGGTTACTTCGGCTCGACCGACGAAGCCTTTGAACGGCCTGCGGATTTTGTCCGTTACGGCGTCGGGCTGGAAAGCCGCTATGCCTACGAGAAATACGACGCGCGCTTCGATATCTCGAAGAACGTGAACGAGCCGCGCCGTGCGGGCTATGTGGTCGAGATCGACCCCGCCAACCCCGACAGCACGCCGGTAAAGCGCACCGGTCTGGGCCGGTTCAAGCATGAAAACGCCGCCGCCGCGCTGGCGCCCGATGGCCGTGTGGTCGTCTACATGGGCGACGACGAACGGGGCGAGTTCCTCTATCGCTTCGTGTCGGACGGCTTCTACACCCCGGGCGGCGAGACCGAGGGGCTGCTGGACGACGGCCAGCTTTACGTCGCGCGCTTCAACGACGACGGCACCGACGAATGGTTGGAGCTGACGCCCGAATCGACCGGCATGGCAATCGACGAAATCCACGTCTTCACCCGGATGGCGGCGTCGAAAGTGGGCGCAACGACCATGGACCGCCCCGAATGGGTCGCGGTTAACCCGGTCTCGGTCGAGGGCTATTGCGCGCTGACAAACAACCGCAACCGCGGCGTCAAGCCCAACGCGGGCGGCGACGAAACGCCGGTGGCCGGGCCCAACCCGAGGGCCGAGAACCACTATGGCCAGATCGTGCGCTGGTATCCGGCGAACGACGATCACGCTGCGGTCTTCTTCAACTGGGACCTTTATGTCATGGCCGGCAACCCGACCGTGCATTCCGACAGCTACGCGGGGTCGGGCAATGTCAACGAGGGCAACCTTTTCAATTCGCCCGACGGGATGATGTTCGATTCGACCGGCCTGCTCTGGATCCAGACCGACGGCGACGACGACAACGAGGGCGACTTCGCCGGCATGGGCAACAACCAGATGCTGGCGGGCGACCCGGCGACGGGCCGGATCGAGCGGTTCCTGACCGGGCCGAACGGCTCCGAGGTGACGGGCCTGACCTGGTCGTCGGACCGCCGCACGATGTTCGTCGGCATCCAGCACCCGGCCGCCCCCTTCCCCGATGGCGACGGCAGCCTGCCGCGCTCGACGGTGATCGCGGTCAAGCGCGCGGACGGCGGTCTGGTCGGCTAGACGCTCGTCGCAGACAAATCAAGACGCCCCGGGGTCCACTCCGGGGCGTTCTCATGTCGGAAATCCGCGTGAATATCCACGCGCAACCGGCTGTTTATAATTGCAAAAACCCTAAGTCACAGCGCGGATACGCGCCCGATCGCCCAAGCGCGGCGACCTGTCCGGGTCGCCTATCCGCGCCCCTGCGCGCCGCGCCGCGTGGTGCGGAAGACATAAGGCACGATGGCGTCGCGGGTCAGGCCCATCTGCGCAAGTTCCTCATCCGACAGCGACCGGAAGGCCGCGATCCGGGCCGCGATCAGGCGCTGCCGCCGCGCGAAGGGTGTGTCGGCCAACGCCCCGAGGGCGGATGCGATCTGTCTGAAGGGGCGCAGCGGTGCAAACACCGTCTGAGGCGCGTCGAAAAAAGCCATGGCAGCCATCCGTTCCGAAATCCGTTTTCAAATGCCGGACCCCGCAGCAGCGCGGGCGCCCGTCCTGTAATGCCTTCACCTTACCCTAACCGCGAACAAAGTCACGGTCCGGAATTCCACCCTTTTGCCTCACGCACCAGACTGCCCCCGGCTGCGACAATATAGTTTGATCTGCGTCAAAAGCGGGCATTGCCCCTGCCTGCCTCGCATTCTAGAACCTGAATTGAACAGCGTGCGCGGGAGGATTCTCTTTCCGCGCCATCGATTTACCACCTTGAGGAGGCAGATATGGCAGACGCCGCCATTCATGGCCATGAACACGAAGACGAGCGGGGGTTCTTCACCCGCTGGTTCATGTCCACCAACCACAAGGATATCGGGATCCTCTATCTGATCGTTTCGGCGTTCGCGGGGTTCATCTCGGTGGCCTTCACCGTCTACATGCGTCTGGAGCTTATGGACCCCGGCGTGCAGTACATGTGTCTCGAAGGCGCGCGCCTGACGGCCGCCGCAGCGGTCGAATGTACCCCCAACGGCCATCTGTGGAACGTGCTGATCACCGGCCACGGCATCCTGATGATGTTCTTCGTGGTGATCCCGGCGCTCTTCGGCGGTTTCGGCAACTACTTCATGCCGTTGCAGATCGGCGCGCCGGACATGGCGTTCCCGCGTATGAACAACCTGTCGTTCTGGCTCTATGTCGCGGGCACCACGCTCGCGGTCTGCTCGGTCTTCTCGCCGGGCGGCAACGGGCAGGCCGGTTCGGGCGTGGGCTGGGTGCTCTACCCGCCGCTCAGCGTCAACGAAGGCGGCATGTCGATGGACCTGGCGATCTTTGCCGTGCACGTGTCGGGCGCAAGCTCGATCCTGGGCGCGATCAACATGATTACCACCTTCCTGAACATGCGCGCACCGGGCATGACGCTCTTCAAGGTGCCGCTCTTCAGCTGGTCGATCTTCGTCACCTCGTGGCTGATCCTGCTGTCGCTGCCGGTTCTGGCGGGCGCCATCACCATGCTGCTGACCGACCGTAACTTCGGCACCACCTTCTTCGACCCCGCAGGCGGCGGTGACCCGGTGCTCTACCAACACATCCTGTGGTTCTTCGGCCATCCCGAGGTCTACATCGTGATCCTGCCGGGCTTTGGCATCATCAGCCACGTGATCGCGACCTTCGCGCGCAAGCCGGTCTTCGGCTATCTGCCGATGGTCTGGGCGCTGATCGCCATCGGCGCGCTGGGCTTCGTCGTCTGGGCGCACCACATGTACACCGTGGGCATGTCGCTGACCCAGCAAAGCTACTTCATGCTGGCCACGATGGTCATCGCCGTCCCGACGGGGGTGAAGATCTTCAGCTGGATCGCGACGATGTGGCAGGGCTCGATCGAGTTCAAGACGCCGATGCTCTGGGCCTTCGGGTTCCTGTTCCTCTTCACCGTGGGCGGCGTGACGGGCATCGTTCTGTCGCAGGCCGGCATCGACCGTGCCTACCATGACACCTACTATGTCGTGGCGCATTTCCACTATGTGATGAGCCTGGGCGCCGTCTTCGCCATCTTCGCTGGCATCTACTTCTACCTGCCGAAGATGTCGGGCCGGATGTACCCCGAATGGGCCGGCAAGCTGCACTTCTGGACGTTCTTCATCGGGGCCAACCTGACGTTCTTCCCGCAGCACTTCCTGGGCCGCCAGGGCATGCCGCGCCGCTATATCGACTATCCCGAGGCCTTCGCCTACTGGAACGCATGGTCGAGCTGGGGCGCCTTCCTGTCCTTCGCGTCGTTCCTGTTCTTCTTCGGCGTGATGTTCTACACGCTGACGCGCGGCGCGCGTTCGGCCGAGAACAACCCCTGGAACGAATATGCGGACACGCTGGAATGGACCCTGCCCAGCCCGCCGCCCGAACACACGTTCGAGCAGCTGCCCAAGCGCGAAGACTGGGACAAGGGCCACGCCCACTAAGCCCTCACGGCGATCCCTTCGCCTGATAAGTCAGTCACCGGAACGGCCCCCTTCGCGGGGGCCGTTTTGCGTTTTTGGCCGGCACCGGCGCAGGTGACTTTCCCGCTCAGCTTTGGCATAATGCAAAGGCGCGAACGCCATCAGGAGAGACCACCATGAAACCATGGGTCCACGTCGCTTTGTTCGCCGCACTCACCGCCCCCTTGGCGATCGCACACGAAAGCGCCACCGGCGTCGTCAAGGACCGCATGGAACAGATGGAGCGTTTCGAGGAACTGATCGAGCGCGTCTTCGCCATGATCCACGGCGAACTGACCTATGACGCCGCCGCGGTCCGGCGCGCGGGCGAGGAAATCCGCGCAGGCTCCGGCCGGCACATGACCGCGTTGTTCCCCGAAGGCTCGAACGCCCCGCCCAGCGAGGCGACCGACACGATCTGGCAAGAGCCCGCGTCCTTCCAGCACTACGCCGACATGCTCGAGCAATGGTCGGGCGAACTGGCCGCCCGTGCGGATGGGCGTCTGCGCGGCACGCTCCCGCAGAAATGGGAGGACGCCGAGATGGGGCCCGCGATGATGCAGGGCGGCGGCATGATGGGCCGCAGCGGACCGGTTTTCGCGGCCTGGCACGTGGCCGCCGCGTGCAACGCCTGCCACGCAGAGTTCCGCAAAGAGGAGTGACGCCCGCGGCCCTCGCGCCACGTGCGACAACCCTCCCCATGACAGGCGCGCTTGCGGGCATATCTCGCAGGGATATATTGCGACACAAAATCAACACGCCGGACCCATGCCCTACACGCATTCCCAATCCATCCCCGACGCCACCGAGATGCGGCTCTGGCCGCACCAGTCGCTGCCGCCCAAAGGCTTCGCCGCCTTCATCCTGGCCACCTTCGCGCTGGCCACGATCCCGCTCTTCGGCCTCCTGGGCACGGTTCTGCTCTGGGGGCTGCTGCCGTTCCTGCTGCTGGCGCTCGCGGGCATGTACTATGCGCTGCGCCGCAACGACCGCGACCGCCAGATCGTCGAGGTGCTGACGGTGACGCCGGAAAGCACCCGGCTGCGCCGCCGCAACCCTCGCGGGCCCGAGCAAAGCTGGGATTGCAACACCTATTGGGTCAAGGTGGCCCTGCACGAGAAAGGCGGCCCGGTGCCCAATTACGTGACCCTGTCGGGCAGCGGCCGCGAGGTCGAGATCGGCGCCTTCCTGAGCGAGCACGAGCGCAAGGCGCTCTACGAGGACCTCAGCCGCCTGCTCCACCGCTCTGTGCGCGCCTGAGCCCCGCTGAACGATGGCACAGGCCCCCGCCGCCCCCAAGCTGAAACGCGCCGCCCTGCGCGCCGCTACCGCTCTTGTCGGGCCGGGCGTGGCGCGGGACGGCGCCGCGCTCCTGCCCAGCGAACGCGCCGCACTGGATCTGCGGCTGGCACGCAAGGGGCATCCCTGGCGCCCGGCGCAAGAGGTGATCTTCCTCATCCCGCTGGTGGGCCCCGCGCAGGTCGGCGACTGGCCCGCGGTGACCGCACGGCTGCGCACCACGCTGCAAAGCCTGATAGCCCAGACCGACCCGCGCTGGCGCGCCCTCGTCTGCTGTCAGGAGCGCCCCGAGATGCCGGACGATCCGCGCATCCTCTTCTTGCCCTTCGACGACCCCACGCCCGGCAACGACAAATGGCGCAAACTCGCGGCCCTGACCGGCCATCTGGGCCACATCGCCACCGACCCCGCCTATGTCATGAGCTTCGACGCCGACGACCTCCTGCGCAGCGGCGCGGTCTCCGAGATGTTGAGCGCCCAGGCCAAAGGCGGCTACCTCGCCCAGACCGGCTTCGTCATGGATCACGCCACCGGCGACGTCGCCCTGGCCGCCCGCCCGACGCTCGCCCTGCCGCTGCGCAAACCCTTCTGGAAGCTCTGCGGCTCCTGCGCCGCTTTGCACCACTACCCGGCCCTGCCGCAATCGCAGGCCTTCCTGCAGGAGATGACGCAGCACGAACACCGCATGTTCCCCTATCTCGCCGCCCTCGCCGGGCAGACGCTGACGCCGCTCAAGGACCCCGCGGTCCTATACGTGCTGAACCATGGCGAGAATTTCGGCGCGCGCCGCGGCCGCGTCGGCTTCAAGACCCGCTTCGTGCAGCGCTTCCGCATCGACGATCCCGCAACCCTCGCCGCGCTGCACCAGGAATTCCCAGCCCCCTGACCCGAAACAGCCCAATCCGCAGAAAACCTGCTGATTTCATCTGGTCACAAATATCCCGGGGGTCTGGGGGCAGCGCCCCCAGCCGGCTCGACGCAACGCGCACCGCCCGACGCCCGGGACTCCCACCAGCCGCAAGCCAACAGATCCGCGGCCACCCCTTCGTCTGGTCATAAATATCCCGGGGGGTCGCCATTGTCGCGCCATTGGTCCGAGATACAATGGCGACGGGCAGAGCCCCCAGCCGGTCGGCGCGCGCCAGCGCGCCGAAACCGCAAAGCCGCGCGTCAGCCCTGCTGCGCGAGCCGGTCCTTGACCATCGGGCCCACAGCGCCGAAATCCATCCGCCCGGCGTATTTGCCCTTCAGCACGCCCATCACGCGCCCCATGTCGCGGATCGAGCTGGCCTCGACCTCGGCCAGCGCCGAATCCACCGCCTGGGCCACTTCCTTGTCCGACAGCTTGCGCGGCAGAAACTCCTCGATCACCGCGATCTCGCCAAGCTCGCGCTCCGCCAGGTCAAGCCGCCCGCCCTCTTCATAGGTCTTGGCACTCTCGCGGCGCTGCTTGACCATCTTTTCCAGAATGGCCAGCACCTCGGCCTCGCCGACGCCGGTGTCGTTGCCGTCCGCGCGCGCGGCGATGTCGCGGTCCTTGATGGCGGCATTGATCAGCCGCAGGGTCGAGACCCGGTCGGGCTGTTTGTCCTTCATGGCCTGTTTCATGGCCGTTGTGACGCGTTCACGCAGTTCCATCGCTACCCCATCCCAATGGATTGCCGGAATTTGCGACACTAGCGAAAGCCGCCGCCTGGCGCAAGCCGGGCAGCCGTTATCTAACCTATTGAAATAAAACAATTTCACAAATAGGACTGCCTCTTGACCGCGACCGCCCGCGCCCGTAGACAACGCCCAACCCGCCCACAGACCGGAGTCGCCGCCATGCCCTCAGACCAAGCCCGGCCCACCGCCTGTCTTGCCCTTGCCGATGGCACGCTGTTCTACGGTCAGGGCTTTGGGGCCACCGGCCAGACCACGGCCGAGCTCTGCTTCAACACCGCCATGACCGGCTATCAGGAGATCATGACCGATCCGTCCTACGCCGGTCAGATCGTCACCTTCACCTTCCCGCATATCGGAAATGTGGGCGTAAACCCTGACGATGACGAAACCGCCGATCCGGTGGCCGCGGGCATGGTGGTCAAATGGATGCCGACCCAAAGCGCCAACTGGCGCGCGGTCTCCGAGCTGTCGGACTGGCTGGCGGCGCGCGGGCGCATCGCCATCGGCGGGATCGACACCCGCCGGCTGACCCGGGCCATCCGCCAGCAGGGCGCGCCGCATGTGGCGCTGGCGCACGATCCCGAGGGCAAGTTCGACATCGACGCGCTGTTCAAGGCCGCGCGCGCCTTTCCGGGGCTCGAGGGGCTGGATCTGGCGAAGAACGTCACCTGCGCGCAATCCTACCGCTGGAACGAAATGCGCTGGGCCTGGCCCGAGGGCTACAAACCGCAGACCGACCCCAAGCACCGGGTGGTGGCCGTCGACTACGGCGCCAAGCGCAACATCCTGCGCTGTCTGGCCAGCGCGGGCTGCGACGTGACCGTCCTGCCCGCCACCGCCACGGCCGAGGACATCCTTTCGCACGATCCCGACGGGGTGTTTTTGTCCAACGGTCCGGGCGATCCGGCCGCCACGGGGGAATACGCCGTGCCCGCGATTCAGGGTGTGCTGGCGGCGGACAAGCCCGTCTTCGGCATCTGCCTCGGACACCAGATGCTGGCGCTGGCGCTTGGCGCGCGTACGATCAAGATGAACCACGGCCACCACGGCGCGAACCATCCGGTCAAGGAAATCACCACCGGCAAGGTCGAGATCACCTCGATGAACCACGGCTTCGCCGTCGACAGCCAGACCCTGCCCGAGGGCGTTCTGGAAACCCATGTCTCGCTTTTCGACGGGTCGAACTGCGGCATTCGCATGGCCGACAAGCCGGTCTTTTCGGTCCAGCACCACCCCGAGGCCAGCCCCGGCCCGCAGGACAGCTTCTATCTTTTCGAGCGTTTCGCGGCCTCGATGCAGAAAACCTGAACATCGCGTTACCATATCGGCCGCCTTTAACCCTCGTTTAACCAACATGACGGCAGATGGTCCCCGGGTGCATTCACGGGAGCCATGTCATGCGGCACAACCGCCTTGATCTGAGTACGGCCTATCTGGCGCAGGCGCGCAGCCACCGCGGACAGCCCGTTGCCACCGCGCTGATGCGCGCCGGCCATCTGTCTCCCTCCGGGGCGATGCGGGCACTGGCCGAAAGCGGGCGTTCCAAGGCGAGCGTCGCGCAGGTGGTCCACACCGAAGGGCTCGCCAGCGCCAATGACATCCTTAAGGCCAGCGCGCTGCATTGGGGCGCGATGCGGGTGACGCGGGACGAACATCCCCCCGACCCCGCGCTGACAGGCCTGCTGGAGCCTGAGACCTGCCTGCGCTTCGGCATCCTGCCCTGGCTGCGCATCGGCGAGACCCTGATGCTGGCCACCTCCCGCCCCGAGGAGTTCGACGCCACGCTCGCCGCCCTGCCGCCCGGCCTGGGCCCGGTGATGATGGCCGTCACCCACGAGGCAGACATCCACGCCGAGATCGCCGCGCGGCACGGGCCGGCGCTGGCGCGGCTGGCGGAGACGTCGGTCGCCGCGGACGAAAGCTGTCGCGACATGAACATCGCCAATCCTCGCACTGCGCGCGCCGCGGCGGGGCTGGCGCTGCTCTGCGTCGGCACGCTGGCGCTGGCGCCGCAGCTCTTCTTCGCGGCCATTGCCGGTGCCGGGCTGATCACGCTGGTGGCGGCGCAGCTTTTCAAGCTGGCGGCGCTGGCGGCCGCCCTTCGCCGCCCGACGCGGCCCGCAGCGCCGCCCGCAACCCTGACCGACCGCGCGGTGCCCACTGTGTCGATGCTGGTGCCGCTCTTTCACGAAGAGGACATCGCCGGGGCGCTGGTCGAACGGCTGGGGCGGCTCAGCTATCCGAAATCCCGGCTGGACGTGGTGCTGGTGCTCGAGGCGGACGACACCACCACACGCGCAGCACTTGCGCGCGCGACCCTGCCCCCCTGGATGCGCGTGATCGAGGTGCCGGACGGTGCGGTGCGCACCAAGCCCCGGGCGCTGAACTATGCCCTGCGCTTTTGCCGCAGCGACATCGTGGGCGTCTACGACGCCGAGGATTCCCCGGCGCCCGACTAGCTCGAACGGGTCGCCGCACATTTCGCCCGCGCCCCCGCCGAGGTCGCCTGCCTGCAGGGGATCCTGGATTTCTACAACCCCAAGGCCAACTGGCTGTCGCGCTGCTTTGCCATCGAATACGCCAGCTGGTTCCGCATCCTGCTGCCGGGGATCGCCCGGCTGGGCTTTGCCATTCCGCTTGGCGGCACCACGGTGTTTTTCCGCCGCGAGGCGCTGGAAAAGGTGCGCGGCTGGGACGCCCATAACGTGACCGAGGACGCCGATCTGGGCATGCGCCTGGCGCGCTACGGCTATCGCACCGAACTGGTGGCGACGGTGACCCGCGAAGAGGCCAACAACCGTCTCTGGCCCTGGATCAAGCAGCGTTCGCGCTGGCTCAAGGGCTATATGGTCACCTGGCTGGTGCATATGCGCCGGCCCGTGCGGCTCTGGCACGAGCTGGGGGCGTGGCGGTTTCTGGGCTTTCAGCTGACCTTCCTGACGGCGATCTCGCAATTCATCCTGGCGCCGATGCTGTGGTCGTTCTGGGCCGGAGCCTTCGGCGCGCTGCATCCCGCGTTGAGCGACGGCGCGCTCTGGCAAGCGCCGCTGCTGCTGGCGCTGTTCCTGTCGGCCGAGGCCGCGTCGTTGGTGGTCAGCTTTGCCGCGCTGTCGCGCAGCCCGCATGACGGGCTGATGCCCTGGGTGCCGACGCTGGCACTTTATTTTCCGCTGGGCGTGATCGCCGCCTACAAGGCGCTGTGGGAGCTGTTCGCCAAGCCTTTCTACTGGGACAAGACCGAGCACGGCCGCTCTCGCCCCGACCATGCCGCCGCCGATCTGCCTTTCGGCGACTGAGGCGCGGCCCTAACCGCCGGCCTTGGAATCGAGCTTTAGCCGCGTGACGAAGGCCACCGAGATGTGATCGCGCAGCGCCTTGTTGGCCGCGTCCTCGTCGCGCCGCGCGATGGCGTCGACGATCGCCTGATGCTCGGCCAGCGCGATCTCGCCCCGGCCCTGTGCGGCCAGCGACGTGGTCGCCATCAGCGCCATCGACCGGTGCACCAGGTCGAGCTGCTGCACCAGGTAGCGGTTGTGCGACGCCAGGTGGATCATCTTGTGAAACCGCCGGTTCGCCCGCGCCAGCGCCGACGGGTCGTTCAGCAGCGCGCGGTCCTCGGTGACCATGTCGCGCAGCACCTCGATCTCTTCCTCGGTGGCGTGGCGCGCCGCCAGCCGCGCGGCCAGCCCCTCGAGCTCGGTGCGCACCACGTAGAGCTCGGCCATCTGGTTGTGATCGAGCGACGCCACGATCAGCGACCGCCCGTCGCGCGCCAGCAGCGACTGCGTCTCGAGCCGTTGCAGCGCCTCGCGGATCGGGGTGCGCGACACGCCAAAGCGTTCGGCCAGATCGCTTTCCACCAGCCGGTCGCCAGGGCGGAAGACGCCCACGTCGATGGCCTCGAGGATCAGCGAATAGGCGTCTTTCTGGGCGGGCTTGATCTGGTTCATGGGGCGGTCCTTGCCGTGGCTTGCGCCACGATAGACCGCGCGCGCCACGGCAGGCAAGCTTGGCCATTGCCGCGGCGCGTCTGGCGGTCTACCTCTAGCGCCATGCCAAAGTCCGCCTTTTCCCATATCCGTCAGTGGGTCTTCGACCTCGACAACACGCTTTACCCGCCCGCGGTGCGGCTTTTCGACCAGATCGAAGAGCGGATGGTCGCCTTCGTGATGCAGACGCTGGGGGTCGACCGCGCCCGCGCCAACGACCTGCGGCGGCAGTACTGGCACGAATACGGCACGACGCTGGCCGGGCTGATGCACAATCACCAGATCGACCCCGAGGCCTTTATGGAGGATGTGCACGACATCTCGTTCGACGCGCTGGCGCCCGATCCGCATCTCTCCGAGCTGATCGCGAACCTGCCCGGCCGGCGCATCGTCTACACCAACGGCAGCGCGCCTTACGCGGCGCGGGTTCTGAAGGCGCGTGGGCTCGACGCGGCGTTCGATGCGATCTACGGGGTCGAGCACGCGGGCTATACGCCCAAACCCCAGCGCGCGGCGTTCGAGCGGGTCTTTGCCCAGGACGGGATCGAACCCGCCGTCGCCGCGATGTTCGAGGACGAGGCGCGCAACCTCGCCGCGCCGCACGCCATGGGGATGCGCACCGTGCATGTCGCGCCCGAGGCCGAGGACGCCGATCACATCCACCACCACACCGACGATCTGGCGGGGTTCCTGTCGCGCCTGCGCTGAGCGGCTGCGGCGCTTTGACTGTGGCGGCCCCCGCCGCCCGACCCTAGATTTGGCGTAAGGAGGCCGGGACATGGACCACGACATCGTCATATCGGGCGGCGGGATTGCCGGGCTGGCGGCGGCGGCCGCCTTCGGCAACGCGGGGTTCGACGTGCTCTGCGTCGATCCAGCCCCGCCGGTGACAGACCGCGACGCCGAGGGCGCCGATCTGCGCAGCACCGCCTTCCTTCAGCCCGCGCGGGACTTTCTGGAGGCCGCAGGGCTCTGGCAGCGGCTGGAGGCCCACGCGATGCCCTTGCAGATCATGCGCATCGTCGATGCCGGCGGCGACCGGCCCGAGGCGCGGGTCACGCGGGATTTCAACGCGGGCGACATTTCCGACCGGCCCTTCGGCTGGAACCTGCCCAACTGGCTGCTGCGGCGCGAATTCACCGCGCATCTGGACGGCATGGCGCGGGTCACCTACCGCCCCGGCACCGCGACCACTTCGCTCTTCACCCGCGCCGCCGAGGCGCGTGTGGGCCTCAGCGACGGCACCCGCGTGCGCACCCGGCTGGTGATCGCCGCCGACGGGCGCAATTCGCCGATGCGGCAGGCGGCGGGCATCGGGGTGCACACCACGCGCTTCGGGCAAAAGGCGCTGGCCTTTGCGGTGACCCATCCGATCCCGCACGAAAACGTGTCGACCGAGGTGCACCGCACCGGCGGGCCCTTCACCCTGGTGCCGCTGCCCGATCATCAGGGCCGCCCCTCGTCCGCTGTGGTCTGGATGGAGCAAGGCCCCCGCGCGCAAGAGTTGCTGGAAATGGACGCGCCCGCCTTCGAGGCGGCGATGACCGAAAGGTCGGCCCATGTGCTGGGCCCGCTGACGCTGGCCTCGCGCCGGACGATCTGGCCGATCATCTCGCAAGAGGCCACCAGCCTTTACGGCGAGCGCCTGGCGCTGGTGGCCGAGGCCGCGCATGTCATGCCGCCCATCGGCGCGCAGGGGCTGAACATGTCGCTCAAGGATGTGTCGGCGCTGCTCGATCTGGCCACCGCTCGGCCCGACGCCCTGGGCGATGCCGACATGCTGGCAAGCTACCACCGCCGCCGCATCGTCGACATCCGCGCGCGGATCGCCGGGATCAAGGCGCTGAACCTCACGTCGATGGCCAGCACCCCCGCCCTGCGCGACCTGCGCGCCAAGGGGATCGAGGCGCTGCACGGGCTGACGCCCGTGCGCACCGCGCTGATGCAGCTGGGGCTGGGCGCCGCGGGGCGTTAAAGCACCTCGTCGATCACCCGGCCCAGACGCGCGACAGTGCCGTCGACGTCATAAAGCTTGTCGAGCCCGAAAAGCCCCAGCCGGAAGGTCGAGAACCCCTGAGGCTCGTCGCATTGCAGCGGCACGCCGGCGGCGATCTGCATGCCCTTGGCGGCAAAGGCACGGCCCGACTGGATCTCGGGATCGCCGGTATAGCTGACCACCACGCCCGGCGCGCCAAAGCCCTCGGCGGCGACGGATTTCACGCCCTTGGCCACCAGCATCGCCCGGACCTTGTTGCCCAGGTCCCACTGCGCGTCGCGCAGCTTGTCGAAGCCATATTCGCGGGTCTCCAGCATGGTGTCGCGGAAGGCGCGCAGCCCGTCGGTGGGCATCGTGGCGTGATAGGCATGGCCGCCGTTCTCGTAGGCCTGCATGATCTGATACCATTTCTTGAGATCGACGGCGAAGCTGTCGGACTGGGTCTGTTCCAGCCGCGCGACCGCGCGCTCGGACATCATCACCAGCCCGGCGCAGGGGGTCGCCGACCAGCCCTTTTGCGGGGCCGAGATCAGCACGTCGACGCCGGTGGCGCGCATATCGACCCAGGCGCAGCCGGAGGCGATGCAATCCAGCACCATCAGCGCGCCCACCTCATGCGCGGCCTCGGCCAAAGCGGCGATATAGGCGTCGGGCAGGATGATCCCGGCGCTGGTTTCCACATGCGGGGCGAAGACGATGTCGGGCTTGACCTCGCGGATGCGGGCCGTGACCTCGTCGATCGGCGCGGGCGCGAAAGGCGCATCCACCGCGTTGCCCTGCTGGCGGGCCTTGATCACCGTGGTGTCGGCGGCGAACTGCCCCGCGTCGAAAATCTGGCTCCAGCGGTACGAGAACCAGCCGTTGCGCACCACCAGCACGTTGGCCTCGCGGCCGAACTGGCGTGCGACCGCCTCCATCCCATAGGTGCCGCCGCCGGGGACCAGAGCGACCGCATCGGCGGCGTAAACCTCTTTCAGCATGGCCGAAATATCGGTCATCACCGTCTGAAAGGCCTTCGACATATGGTTCAGCGAACGGTCGGTGAACACGACCGAGAATTCCTCGAGCCCCTGGGGATCAATCGTATCGAGCAGCGCGGCCATCAAAACCTCCATTCCTGATTGCCCCCGTGGCTATCGCGATTGCGGCGTCTTGGCAAAACCCCCAATTGCCGCAGCCCGGCCCCGACCGCGGCCAAACTGCCGCAGCACAACACTTAAAACGTGTTTCGCCGATTCCCATGTCGCGAAAAATGCTCTAAGTTGCCTTCAAAACGACAAAAGCGGGCAAAGACCCGCGTGATTGAGCGAGCGGGCATGGCCTCTACAACCCTTCTTCTGAACGGGTTCAGTATTCTGAACGACCCCAAGGCGAACACAGCCGCCAGGGGCGGCGGGCAATTGAAAATCCACGACGGCGAGGCGGTGTTCGAAAGCGACGATATCGTCGCGCTGCTGGTCGAAAACGTGACCGTCGATGGCGTGCTGACCGACGAGTCGGTGATCGTGGGCATCGTCGTCTACGACAACGCCAGCGATTATTACAACGACGTCCCGAAATACACCTACAGCTACACCGGCAGCGGCGACGGGGCCGAGATCCCCGATGGCCGCAGCGGCATGGGCGACACCTATCTGCGGTTCGACGCGGGCGAGCTGACCTCGACCGACGCGGGCGCGCCGGTGCTGCAGGAACTGGCCATGGTCGCGGGCGTCGACCTGGTCGGCCAGGTCGAGGCGGGCGTGAACCCGATCGACGTCGACACCTATACCGACGTCGACTACAACCGCGACGGCACGATCGACGGCACCGAAGCCGCCGACGGCGCCTTTTCCAGCGAGTTGAACGACTGGATCCCCATCTGCTTCACCCGCGGCACCCTGATCGAAACCCCGGACGGCCCGCGTTTTATTGAAACGCTGCAGGTAGGCGACCGGGTCAACACGCTGGACAACGGCCCGCAGGAAATCCGCTGGATCGGCGCGCGCCGGATGCCGGGCACGGGCCACCACGCGCCGGTGCGCATCCGCGCGGGCGCGCTCGGCAATGTCCGCGATCTCTGGGTGTCGCAGAACCACCGGATGCTGATCCGGGGCGCACAGGCGGAACTGCTCTTCGGCCAGAGCGAGGTTCTGGTCGCCGCGAAACACCTGATCGACGAGGCCGCCATCCGCGTCGAGGAACGCGCGTCGGTCGAATACATCCACTTTCTCTTCGACGCCCACCAGATCGTCTTTGCCGAGGCCTGCCCGTCGGAATCGCTCTTCCCCGGCAAACAGACGCTGCAATCGGTCGACGACGCGGCACGGGACGAAATCATCGGCCTCTTTCCGGAACTGGCCCATGCCGAATGCACCGGCGACATGTCGCGCTATGCCCTGCGCGGCTACGAAGCGCAGGCGCTTGCCCGCATCGCCTGAGGCCGATGCTCAGATCGGGCCGGGACGGCGCTCTTCGCTCAAAAGCACGTTCGCCTCGACATTGCCGACCCCGGGCAAAGTCATGATCCGCCGCCGCAGCACACGCTCGAAATCGGGGATGTCGCGGGCCACGACCCGCAGGCGGTAATCGTACATGCCCAGCACGTGTTCCACCGTCTGTACCTCGGGGATGGCGGTGACCGCGCGTTCGAAATCCTCCAGGCTGACGCGGCCCTTGGTGGCCAGCTTGATGCCCAGAAACACCGTCACCCCGAACCCCAGCGCCTGCAGATCGAGGTCGAGCCTGCGGCCCTCGAAGACGCCCGCCTCTTCCAGCCGCCGGATCCGGCGCCAGCAGGCCGGCTGCGACAGGCCCAGCGCGCGCCCCAACGCCCCGGCGCTGCGGGTGGCATCCTCGGTCAGCGCCCGAATGAGCGCGCGGTCGGTGGCGTCGAGCGCGATCACAGCGGCAGCCTCTCGGCGGCCTTGACCCGCGCCACATGCATCAGCGCCTCGATATCGGCGATATGGGGCAGCATCAGCACCCTGTCGCGGTAAATCTGCTGGTAATGCGCCATGTCGCGCGCCACCACGTAAAGCCGCACATCCACCTGGCCCAGAAAGGTCTGGATCTCGGTCACCTCCGGCACCTCGCGCGCCGCCTCGATGAAGTCGTCGAAGGCGCGCGATTGCGTCTTGTCCAGCGTCACCCGCAGGCTGACCTCGACCTCGTACCCCAGCGCAGGCCAGTGAACGACCCCGCGCACGCCGCGCAGCACGCCTGCCGCCCGCATCCGCTCCAGCCGGCGGCCCAGGGTCGAGGGCGTGACACCTGCCCGTTCGGCCAGATCGCCCGCCGCCAGATCCGGCGCCGCCTGATACTGGCGCAGAATACGCCGATCCGTGTTATCGAGCATGATTTTACCGCTTACCTGCAATTCAGAGAATGATTTCTCTTCTTCTTGGCAAAAATACTCAAAAAACGCAAACACCCTCTCTGCCGCCCGCCTAGAGTGCGCCGCAGTCACATAACCGGAGGACCAACCATGCGCGTGTATTACGACCGCGATTGCGACATCAACCTGATCAAGGACATGAAAGTGGCCATCCTGGGCTACGGCAGCCAGGGCCACGCCCATGCGCTGAACCTGCGCGACAGCGGCGCCAAGAACGTCGTCGTCGCCCTGCGCGAGGGCTCGCCCTCGGCCAAGAAGGCCGAAGGCGAAGGGCTCAAGGTCATGGGCATCGCCGAGGCCGCGGCCTGGTGCGACCTGATCATGTTCACCATGCCCGACGAACTGCAGGCCGAGACCTACAAGAAATACGTCCACGACAACCTGCGCGACGGCGCGGCCATCGCGTTCGCCCACGGGCTCAACGTGCATTTCGGCCTGATCGAGCCCAAGCCCGGCGTCGACGTGATCATGATGGCGCCCAAGGGCCCCGGCCACACCGTGCGCGGCGAATACACCAAGGGCGGCGGCGTGCCCTGCCTGGTGGCCGTCAACAACGACGCCTCGGGCCGCGCGCTGGAAATCGGCCTGTCCTACTGCTCGGCCATCGGTGGCGGTCGGTCGGGCATCATCGAGACCGACTTCAAGGAAGAATGCGAAACCGACCTCTTCGGCGAGCAGGCCGTGCTCTGCGGTGGCCTGGTCGAGCTGATCCGCATGGGCTTCGAAACCCTGGTCGAGGCGGGCTACGCCCCCGAGATGGCCTATTTCGAATGCCTGCACGAGGTGAAGCTGATCGTCGACCTGATCTATGAGGGCGGCATCGCCAACATGAACTACTCGATCTCGAACACCGCGGAATACGGCGAATACGTCTCTGGCCCGCGCATCCTGCCCTATGACGAGACCAAGGCGAAAATGAAGGCGGTTCTGACCGACATCCAGAACGGCAAGTTCGTGCGTGACTTCATGCTGGAAAACGCCGTGGGCCAGCCGTCGTTCAAGGCGACCCGTCGCATCAACGACGCCCACCAGATCGAGGCAGTCGGCGAAAAGCTGCGCGCCATGATGCCGTGGATTTCCGCGGGCAAGATGGTCGACAAGGAAAAGAACTGACCCCGGTCAGTCATGAAGGGCCCGGGCGGTTGCGCCCGGGCCATCGCG
This sequence comes from Aestuariicoccus sp. MJ-SS9, assembly GCF_032586235.1. Classification (NCBI taxonomy): domain Bacteria; kingdom Pseudomonadati; phylum Pseudomonadota; class Alphaproteobacteria; order Rhodobacterales; family Paracoccaceae; genus Aestuariicoccus; species Aestuariicoccus sp. MJ-SS9. The sequence continues at coordinate 67,976 of NZ_JAWHTD010000014.1, read as the reverse complement.
CCGCAAGCGGCGTCCGGTCAGAGATCGTCCTTCAACTGCAGCACGCACCACCCGAGCAGCACCAGAAGAATGAAGATCGGCAAAACAAAGAACGCGTCCATGAAAACCCCTCCTATCGGTCTGTAGACGTTTAAGGTAACCGCTCGACCGGTCGAGACAACCGCCATCGGCGCGGCTTCGCGCAACCCATGGACCGAGTGGTGAATTTTTATGCAGACCGAACCGAAGATCACGCCCGGCAGCTGGGCCATGGTGGGCACGCTGGGGCTGATCTGGGGCGCGACTTTCATGATCATCGAGCTGGCGCTCGAAGGAATCACACCCTTTTGGCTCGCCGCCGCGCGCATCAGCTTTGCTGCGCTGCTGACGCTGTTCATCTGGGGTCTGCGCGGCTGGCCTTTGTTCCAGAGCGGGCAACGCCCGTGGGGCCTGCTGGCGGTGATCGGCATGCTCAGCTCGGCGGTGCCGTTCATGCTGCTCAGCTGGGGCCAGCAATATGTGACCTCGGGCTTTGCCGGGGTCAGCATGGCGGCGGTCGTGCTGATGGTGTTGCCGCTGGCGCATCTTTTCATCCCGGGCGAGCGCATGGGGCCGCGCCGCATCGCGGGCTTTCTCATCGGCTTTGTCGGCGTCGTCGTTCTGATCGGCGATGAGGCCCTCGCCTCGACCGGCGCGGCGCTGGAACCCGCCGGGCGGCTGGCCTGCCTCGCGGCGGCGGGCTGCTATGCGGTCAGTTCGGTAATGATGCGCCGCCTGCCGCCGGTGGATGCGATCGGGTTGGCGGCGATGCCGATGCTCTTCGGCATGGCGCTGGTGGTGCCGCTGGCCTGGGCGGTCGAAGGCCCGCCGCCCCTGCCCGACACCCATACGCTGATACTGCTGGCCTTCCTAGGGCTGGTGCCGACCGCCGGGGCTAACCTGTTGCGGGTCCTGGTGATCCGCAGCGCTGGGCCGGTGTTCATGAGCCTGACCAATTACCAGGTGCCGCTATGGTCGGTGATCCTGGGCGTCTGGCTGCTGGACGAGCCGCTGCGCCCCTCGCTTCTGATCGCGCTGGTGCTGATCCTTGCGGGCGTCGGCCTCAGCCAGTGGCGGGCTTTGAGCGGGCTCTTCGGTTCCGGCGCAACACGGCCCCGGACCTGATCCGGGGCCTTCCGGCGGACCTTACTCCCAGCAGCTGACCAGCACCGTGATCCCCGTCGCCAATGAGGTCAGATCCTCCGGCGCCATCACCGCCACCTGTTCGGTGGATTGCCCGTTCACCCCGGCATCCTCGAAAAGCGCCATGATTTCATCCGCCTGCGCGGCAAAGCTCACGTTATCGGGCAGTTGTCGCGCGCCGTCCTCGCGCGGCAGCAGCATGCCCAGAACCGCGCCGCCGGTGTCGAAGACCGGCCCGCCCGCATCGCCCGGCAGCGACGCCAACGCCAGCCGTTTGAGCCGCGTGTCGCCCTCCAGCCCGCGCAGATCCTCAAGCCGGCCGAAGGTCAGCGTCGGCGCGCTCAGCACGCCGCCGAAGGAATAGCCCGACACGGCGACCTCGGATTGCAGCCGGGGCGTTGACATCTGGAAGGCCGCATAGCCGCGCGGGGCCAGCGCATCCACGGGCCGCAGCACCGCGACGCCCAGATCGCCGTTGCTGGCCGCCAGACGCATTTCGAAATCGTCCTCGATGGTGATGCGCGCGCAGGCCTCGACCGCCGCAGCACTGGTCACCACGCTGCCGCCGTTGTCGACGAAAAAGCCCGAGGCCGTGACCTTGGGCTTGCGCACCCGCAGCCCCGACACCAGGTCGACCGATTGCGCCTCGCCGCTGACGGCGGCCGGGTCCAGCACCGCATCGGTGGTGGCAAAGCTTTGGCGCATGAGGGCCAGAACCCGCGTCCGGCGCTCCTCGTCGCCCGCGGGCCAGATCAGCGTGAAGCCCTTGATCGCCCCGTCCTCGAGCCTGACTTCGGTATGGCTGACGATGCGGGCGTTCGCGCCGGTCAGCAGAAAGCCGCTCTGCGCGCGCTCCCGCTCGCCGTCCAGCGGGACGATCTCCAGCGTCTGCATGATCTCGTAAAGGCCGTTCATCGTGGTGCGGTCGCCCGGCTGGCTGATCAGCAGCACCCGCACCGGCAGATCGCCGGTGGGGCCGTATTGCACGAAGGGCGCCTCGACGCTGTCGAAGGCCAGCGCATCCATGGGCAGCTCGATGCTGATCCCGGCGCGCGTGTCTGTAACCAGCCGCATCCCCAGCCCGTCCAACACGGCGTTGTACTGGCGCAAAAGCTCGGCGCGCTGGCGGGTGGTCAGAATGCCCGTCGGCTCGAACCCGTTGGCCGTCTGCCAGCCCGCCATGGACCGGCGCGTGCCGCGACCGAAGGCGCCGTCGATGGCGGCGTCGTAGAACCCGGCCCATTGCAGCGCGACCTGCAGCGCCTCGCGTTCGGCGCGGGTCAGCTGCGCCTCGCTGGCGCGCGCCTGGCGCGGGGTTTCGTCGGGGACGACCGGATCGGGCGCGGGGGCAGCCTCGGCGCTGTCGGTCATGGGCGCAGGCGCGGCCTCGGCCCCCACGGGCCAGAACCGGCGCTGATAATCAGCGCGCTCCGACAGATAGGCATCGCCCGGGATCTGCCCCTGCCCGATCAGTTGACGGCGCAGCGCGTCGGCCTCGCCGGCGGCGAAGGGGCCCAGCGCGATGCCATACCAGCCACCGCCGAGCGCAAAGCCGTTCACATCCGCCAGATAGGTGGCATAGTCGCGCACCCTCTGTTCGGCCTGGGTCAGGCTGGGTTGCGCCTCGATCTGGATATAGGCCTGCTGCGCCGCCGCCCGGGTCGCCGTCATCGTTACCGTTAAAAACAGCACCGCAATCAGTGCCGGTAGAAATCGTGTCATGCTCAAATCTGCCTTCTGGTCTGCCCGTCTCCGGTTATGCCCCATGTTTAACAAAAGCCGCCGCCCATGCACCTGAAAAAAATATGGCCCGTCCCGCAATTGACCCTTGTGGCCGCGGCGCATAATCAGACGGCCAAAGCAACGGAGCCGCAGATGACCGACAGTGCCGACAAACCGCGCAGCTTTCAGGACATTATCCTGCGTTTGCAGACCTATTGGGCCGCGCGCGGCTGCACCATCCTGCAGCCCTACGACATGGAGGTAGGCGCGGGCACCTTTCACCCCGCCACCACGCTGCGCAGCCTCGGCTCAAAGCCCTGGACGGCGGCCTATGTCCAGCCCTCGCGCCGCCCCACGGACGGGCGCTATGGCGACAGCCCGAACCGCTGGCAGCATTACTACCAGTTCCAGGTGATCATCAAACCCTCGCCGGCCGATCTGCAGGACATCTATCTCGGCTCGCTCGAGGCGATCGGGATCGACATGGGGATGCACGACATCCGCTTTGTCGAGGACGACTGGGAAAGCCCCACGCTGGGCGCCTGGGGCCTGGGATGGGAGGTCTGGTGCGACGGTATGGAGGTGAGCCAGTTCACCTATTTCCAGCAGGTCGGCGGACACGATTGCCACCCCGTCGCGGGCGAGCTCACCTACGGGCTGGAGCGGCTGGCGATGTATGTGCTGGGCTATGACGACGGCAACGAGATGCCCTTCAACGACCCCGACGCGCCCATCCCGCTGACTTATGGCGATGTCTTCCGCGAGGCCGAGGCGCAATACGCCCGCTGGAATTTCGACGTGGCCGACACCGAGGTTCTGCTTCGACATTTCGAGGATGCCGAGGCCGAATGCGCCCGCATCCTCGACCAGCCTGCCACCGACCCCAAGACCGGCCGCCGCATCGTCATGGCGCAGCCCGCCTATGACCAGTGCATCAAGGCCAGCCATGTCTTCAACCTGCTGGACGCGCGGGGCGTGATCTCGGTCACCGAGCGGCAGGCCTATATCGGGCGGGTGCGGACGCTGGCCAAGATGTGCGCCGACGCCTTCGTGATGACCGAGGCCGGGGGATATGCCGATGCCTGACAGCCCGGCTGTCCTGCGTGCGCGGCTGGCGTTGTGGCAACTGGCCGACCGGATCAAACCGGCCCGCCGCGCCAGCAAACGCCGCGCCGCGGCACTGGCGCAGCTCGAGGGCGAGGCCTATCTGCGCGCGGCCAATGCCGCGGCGCGCGGCATCCGCGGCACCCATCCGACCTTTGCCCGCGACGGCGACAGCGGGCTCTTCGAATGCCACGACGGCGCGCAGGTGCATTGCTTCGCGCACCGCCCCCGGGTCAGCTATTACCTGTCAGGCCTGGCGCGGCGCGGGCAGCAGCTAGCCGGCGAATACCTGCTGGAGCATGTGGATTTCGGCACCGACCCGCGTATCGTCGACATCGGCGCCAATGTGGGCGATCTGGCGCTGGCCTTGCAGGCGCGCGGCGTGACCGCCTCGCTCACCAGTTTCGAGCCTTCGCCGATGGAATTCGCCGCACTCGAGCGCAATCTCGCCGCCAATCCCGCCGTCACCGGCCATGACGCGCGGAACGCCGCCGCCTGGAAGGACGCGACCGAGGCGATGACCTTCTACCTGAAATCCGGCAGCGCGGATTCCTCGCTTTTGCCGATTGAGGGGTACGACACGAAAATCGACGTCCCCACGGTGCGGCTGGACGACGCCCTGCCCCGTGACGCCGACTATACCCTGCTGAAGCTCGAGGCCGAGGGCGCGGAACCCGAGATCCTCGAAGGCGCGTCGCAGGTGATCCGGCAATTCCGCTTTGTCGCCGCCGATGTCGGGTTCGAGCGCGGGATGAAGCATGAAAGCACCCTGCCCGAGGTCACCGAATTCATGCTGGATCACGGCTTTGGCATCCGCGCGGTCGGTCGTCAGCGTCTGGTTCTGCTTTTTGAACGCAAGGAGGGCCGCGCATGACCGGCAAGTTCCTGGCCATCCTGCTGTTGCTCTCGGCGCTGGTGGGCGGCGTGGCGATGTATTACCTGCAGGTCTACGCCTATTACGAAGAGGTCGTGCCCACCGGCACCGACGACGTTATGCTGACCGCGCTGGACGGCACGCGCGCGCCGATCCCCTTTGCCAACTTTCAGGGCATCGACGCCGAAAGCTCGCCCATCCGCTACCGCGTCTGTTTCGACACCACGCTGACGCTGGACGAGGCCACGGCCCGCTATGAACCCTACGACAACGCCGCCCCCCGCGTCGCCCCCGGCTGGTTCGACTGTTTCGACGCCGAGGCCATCGCCGCCGAAATGGACGCCGGAACCGCGAAGGTCTTCGTCGATCAGCGCAACCGCGAATTCGGCATCGACCGGGTGGTCGCCATCACCGAAGACGGGCGCGGCTATGTCTGGCACGAGATTAACGAATGCGGCGACAAGGCCTATGACGGCAGCCCGCTGGGCGACGAATGCCCGCCCCGAGACGGAGTAAACTGATGCCCGATCTGCTGATCGAACTCTTTTCCGAGGAAATCCCCGCCCGGATGCAATCCAAGGCGGCCGAGGATCTGAAAAAGCTGTTGACCGACGGTCTGGTCGAGGCCGGGCTGACCTATGCCGGGGCCGCCGCCTTTTCGACGCCGCGCCGGCTGACGCTGACCGTCGAGGGGTTGACGGCCTCGTCGCCCACCCTGCGCGAGGAACGGCGCGGGCCCAAGGTGGGCGCACCCGACAAGGCCATCGAGGGCTTTCTGCGCGGCGCGGGCGTGGCGCGCGAGGATCTGGTCGAGCGTGAGGAAAAGAAGGGCACCTTCTACTTCGCCACCGTGGTCACCCCGGGCCGCCCCGCGGCAGAGATCGTGGCGGAAGTGCTGGAAAAGACCATCCGCCATTTCCCCTGGCCCAAGTCCATGCGCTGGGGCGAGGGCAGCCTGCGCTGGGTCCGCCCGTTGCACCGCATCCTGTGCCTGCTGACCGACGAGGCGGGCGCCGAGGTGGTGCCGCTCGACGTCGATGGGATCAAGGCCGGCGATGTGACCGAAGGCCACCGCTTCATGGGCAAGGGCCCCTTTGCCGTGACCTCGTTCGAGGAATACGAGGCGCGGCTCAAGCGCGACAAGGTCATCCTGTCCGCCGACGAACGCGCCCAGGCGATCTGGCACGACGCCACCAACCTCGCCTTTGCCCAGGGGCTGGAAGTGGTCGAGGACCGCGGCCTTCTGGCCGAGGTGGCCGGACTGGTGGAATGGCCCGTGGTGCTGATGGGCGAGATCGGAGAGCAGTTTCTCGACCTGCCGCCCGAGGTGCTGCAAAGCTCAATGAAAGAGCACCAAAAGTTCTTTTCGGTGAAGAACCCCAAGACCGGGCGGATCGAGAAATTCGTCACCGTCGCCAATATCGAGGCCCCGGACCACGGCGCGACGATCCTGGCGGGCTACCAAAAGGTGCTGGCGGCGCGTCTGGCCGATGCCAAGTTCTTCTGGGAGAACGACCTGCGCGTCGCCCGCACCGGCGATCTGTCGCCCTGGACCAACGCGCTGGCCAGCGTGACCTTCCACAACAAGCTGGGGTCGGTCGGGGATCGGATCGAGCGGGTCGCGGCGCTGGCCCGCACCATCGCCCCGGCTGTGGGTGCGGATGCGGCGCTTGCCGAACAGGCCGCGCGCGTCGCCAAGGCTGACCTGTCGTCCGAGATGGTCTTTGAATTCCCGGATCTTCAAGGACTTATGGGCCGTTATTACAGCAACGCCGCAGGCCTGCCTGCCGAGGTGGCGAACGCCTGCGAGGAACACTATTCGCCGCTCGGCCCCTCTGACGACGTGCCCGCCGCACCCGTGTCGGTCGCCGTGGCGCTGGCCGACAAGATCGACATGCTGACCGGCTTCTGGGCCATCGACGAAAAGCCAACCGGCTCGAAGGACCCCTTCGCGCTGCGCCGCGCCGCGCTCGGGCTGATCCGGCTGGTGCTGAACAATGGCCTCGACCTGCCGCTCGACCGCTACATCGGCGCGCAGCTGGTGCGCCAGAAAATCCATCTAAACGGCGACGCCACCGACGAGGCCCTGAAAGCGCTGAAAGACCTCGTCGACGAGATAGCCGATCATGGCGTCTTTGGCGCGGCCCTCAACGCCATCCACGAACGGCTGAGCGGCGAAGCGACGCTGCTGAGCGCCGTTGGCGAACGGGTGCCGGGACTGTCGAACGACTTGCTGGACTTCTTCCACGACCGGCTCAAGGTGCATCTGCGCGACGAGGGCATCCGGCATGACGTGATCGACGCCTGCCTGGCGATGGAGGGATCGGACGATCTGGCCCTGCTGGTCCGGCGCGCCGAATCGCTCGAGGCGTTTCTGCGCACCGAGGATGGCGAAAACCTGGTGCAGGGGTTCCGGCGCGCCAACAACATCCTCACCCAGGCCGAGGAGAAGGACGGGGTCGAATACAGCTTTGGCGCGGATCGCAAATATGCCGAGGATGCCACCGAAACCGCGCTCTTCGACGCGCTCGACGCCGCCGAGGCCAGGATCACCCCTGCGATGCAGGACCGCGATTTCGCCGCCGCCATGGCCGCGATGGCCGATCTGCGCGCGCCCATCGACGCCTTCTTCGAGGCGGTCCAGGTCAATGCCGAAAACACCGTGGTGCGGCGCAACCGGCTCAACCTTCTCAGCCGGATCCGGGCGATCTGTCTGCAAGTGGCCGATCTGACGCAGCTGGAGGGCTGACAGGCGAAAGTGTAAACATAGCTTGTCAGACAGGTGTCAGGGAGTATGCTGCACTGCGGAAAGCACAGGTCCCCCGTGAACACGCACCTAGAGCCAGACGCCGACGTCACCCTGATCACCTCCACCGCCCCGGTGGCGACGCCGACCCATGGCGGGCGGGCGAAATGCCTGCAGCGTCTGGTGCGGCTCGATCTGCCGGTTCCGCGCACGGTGGCGCTGTCGTTCGGCACGGTGCACGGCATCGCGGCGGGCCACATGCCCGAGATCGGCAAGATCCTGTGCCAGTTCGCGCCCAATGCCCTGCTTTGCGTGCGCCCCTCGTCCGAGGACCCCGACTGGGGCGGGCCGGGCGCGATCCTGAACATCGGCATGAACGACGCCGCTTGCGCGGCGCTCGCCGACCGCATCGGGGGAACGGCGGCGCAGGCGCTTTATACGAAATTCGTGCATTCCTACGCGGTCCATGTGGCGCGGCTCGACCCGGATGTCTTCGAGGACATCGAGGCCGACGGCGCCGAGGGGCTGGCGGAATCGCTGTCCACCTACGAGGAAGAGGCCGAAGAGCCCTTCCCCACCGACCCCGCCGTGCAGCTGACCGAGGTCCTGCGCTCGATGGCGCGGGCTTGGGAGGGCACCACGGCCCGGCTGCTGCGACAGGCCAAGGGCGCGCCTGTGGATGCGGGGCTGGGGCTGGTGGTGCAGGAAATGGCGCTGGGTCTGGGCAGGGGCGAATGCGGTTCGGGCGTGTTGCAGCTGGTCAATTCCGACACCGGCCTGCCGCAGATCACCGGCCGCTATCTGAGCCAGAGCCAGGGGCGCGAGGCGCTCGAGGCCGGGCCGAAATCGCTCTACCTGGAACGCGACCCGCGCGGACCCTCGCTTGAAGAACTGGCGCCCGAGGCCTTCGCCGAGCTCAAGCGCCAGGCCGCGCTGATGCGTGAGCGGCTGCGCGAGGAAATGCAGATCGAGTTCACCATCGAGAACGGCGCGGTGCACATCCTCGACGGTGTGCGCGTGGCCCGCAGCCCGCGCGCGGCGCTGCGTATCGCGGTCGAACTGGCGCGCGACGGGATCATCACGCCGCAAGAGGCGGTGATGCGGGTCGAACCGCGGGCGCTCTCGGAATTGCTGCACCGCCAGATCGCGCCGGATGCCGAACGCGACGTGATCGGATCGGGTGTCGCCGCCAGCCCCGGCGCCGCCACCGGGCGCATCGTCTTCAGCGCCTCCGAGGCGCAGGCCAGCGCCGCGCGCGGCGAGGCCTGCGTTCTGGTGCGCCGTGAAACCTCGCCCGAGGATGTGCGCGGGATGCACGCCGCCAGCGCCGTGCTGACCGAACGCGGCGGCATTACCAGCCACGCCGCCGTCATCGGGCGCGGACTGGGCCTGCCTTGCGTCGTGGGGGCGGCGCGGATGCGGTTTCAGATCCGGCGCAAGGTTCTGGTGGGCGAAAAGGGACGTACCTTCCGCGAGGGCGACGTGATCACCGTGGACGGCACCACCGGCCAGGTGCTGAAAGGCGCGCCCAAGATGACCGAAGCCACGCTCGACGACGCCTTTACCACGCTGATGTCCTGGGCCGACGCCGAGCGCGACATCGGCATTCGCGCCAATGCCGACACGCCGGCCGATGCCGCCACCGCGCGCAACTTCGCGGCGCAGGGGATCGGCCTGTGCCGCACCGAACACATGTTCTTCGAGACCGAGCGGCTGACGCCCATGCGCGAAATGATCTTCGCCGACGCGCCCGACGACCGGAAGGCGGCGCTGGCCGTGTTGCTGCCGATGCAGCGCGCCGACTTCACCGAGCTTTTCCGCATCATGGAGGGCATGCCGGTCTGCATCCGCCTTTTCGATCCGCCGCTGCACGAATTCCTGCCCACCGACCGCGCCGGGCTGCGCGATCTGGCCGAGGCGCTGGATCTGCCGATCAGCGACGTCACCCGCCGGGTCGAGGCGATGGGCGAATACAACCCCATGCTGGGCATGCGCGGCGTGCGTCTGGGCATCACTGTCCCCGAGATCTACGACATGCAGGCCCGCGCGATATTTGAGGCGACGCTCGATGCCTCGAAGGATGGCGCGCCGGTGGTGCCCGAGATCATGCTGCCGCTGGTGTCGGCAAAGCGCGAGGTCGAACTGGTGCGCACCCGCATCGACGCGGTCGCGGCGGCCGTGCGCAACGAACGCGGGCGCGATTTCACCTACCGGCTGGGGGTGATGGTCGAAACCCCGCGCGCCTGCCTGCGCGCCGACGAGATCGCCCAGCACGCGCATTTCCTGTCCTTCGGCACCAACGATCTGACGCAGATGACCTATGGCCTGTCGCGCGACGACGCGGGGCGGTTCATGTCCGAATACGTCAGCCAGGGGGTCTTTGCCGAAGACCCGTTCCACATTCTCGACACCGAGGGCGTGGGCGAGCTTTTGCGCATCGGCGTGGCGCGCGGGCGCGAGGGTCGCCCGGACATGACGATGTCGATCTGCGGCGAACATGCGGGCAATGCCGAATCAATCGCCTTTTGCCGCGCCTGCGGGCTCGACTATGTCAGCTGCTCGCCGTTCCGGGTTCCGGTGGCGCGACTGGCTGCCGCACAATTGGCCATCCGCGACAAGATCGGGTAGCGCGTTAGCGCCAACCCCACGAGATTTTGGTTCGCCGCCCCGGTGACTGGCGGCCATGTGTCCCGTGCATGGGCCCGGGTGTGGACGAATTGCCTAAAATTCGCTAGGAGGCTCGTTTTTAAAGCCCCCGCGTCCAAGTCGAGGGGCATGACCACGACGAGGAATGTTCCTATGCTCCGTATTCTGATGACCGCGCTCATCGTGTCGGCAGGCGCCCTGCCCGCCGTGACGACCGGCGCAGACGCTGGCACGGATGCCCTGCTGAAACTCGAACAGACCGCGCTCCGCTCCGCCAAATCCGACCATCTGGACGCGCTTGTCACTCCGGCCGCTGCCGGCAGCGCCAAGGGCGTGCGTTACGACCGCGGCTGGCTCGATGGCCAGCCCAGGGCCAAGGGCGGCGCCGAATGGGAATGCCTGGCCGAGGCGCTTTACTTCGAGGCGCGTGGCGAGACCGTGAAAGGCCAGTTCGCCGTGGCCGAGGTGATCCTGAACCGCGTCGACAGCGGCCGCTTTCCCGACAGCGTCTGCGGCGTGATCCACCAGGGCACCGGCAAGCGCTATGGCTGCCAGTTCACCTATACCTGCGACGGTCATCCCGAAAAGATCAGCGAACCGACCGCCTGGGCGCGCGTCGGCAAGGTGGCCAAGGCGATGATCAGCGGTGTCGCGCCGCGCAACCTGACCAAGGGCGCCACGCATTACCACACCAAGGCGGTGCGCCCGGCCTGGAGCCGCGTCTACGACCACACCGCCACCATCGGCACGCACAAGTTCTATCGCCACACCTGGCGCGTCAGCGAGAACTGAGGTCGCATCCGGTCGGCACAGCGCCGTTCCGGGATGCGATCCGCTGCCAGACCTGCTAGACACGGGGGCAGAATAAACGACGTGACCGGCCCCATGAGCACTGACATCCGACTGGCATTCGCCCATCCCTCCGAACGTGCCATCGCGACCGCGGGCGACGCCCCGCGCGACCGCATTTCCCTGCGCGACCACATAGTCGAGGTCGAGATCGGCGCCTTTCAGGCCGAGCGCGGCACGCGCCAGCGGATCTGCTTCAACGTGGTGGTCGAGGTGCAGCCTTTCACCGCGCCACTGGACGACGACGTCGACCGCATCCTGTCCTACGACCGGGTGACCGAGGCCATCGCCCACGAATTGCAGGCCGAGCGGCTGAACCTGCTGGAAACCCTCGCCGAACGCGTTGCCGAACGTGTGCTGCTGGAACCGCAGGCGATCCGCGCCTTCGTGCGGATCGAAAAGCTCGACCGCGGGCCGGGGGCGCTTGGGGTCGAGATCGTGCGGACCCGGCGCGACTTTGGCCAGCATCTCAACGAGATGGCCAGCGAGATGGCGCAGGAACGCCCGCATCCGCGCATCGCCTACCTGTCCAACGCCGCAATCCAGAGCCCCGATCTGCCGCGCTGGATCGACGATCTGGCCGCCCGGGGCGCGCCGCTGATCCTCTGCGTCGGCCTGCCCGACTGCCCCGCGCCCAAGGCGGACCACGCCATGACGCAACGCCGGATCGACCTGCTGGCCATCGAACAGAACGGCTGGGTTCTGGCGGGGCGCGACGCGCGCTGCAAGGTGGTCGCGACCCGGACCGAACTGGACTGGGCGATGAAGAACGCCCAGATCTGCGTCTGGGCCCCCTCGAAGATCGTGCTCGACGCCACCCAGGGGCCCGCCTCCCAGCCCAGCGACAGCGTCGCGCTGTCGGCCTGGTTCGCCGGACAGATGGAGGCCTGCGAGATGGTGGTCATCGGCGAAGCTTTGCCGGCGCGGGCCGGGATCCCGCTGCGGGGCGTCGATTTGGACGGTGCCGGGCTCTGAGCGCTTGCCAAGCACCGGCCCGTCGGACAATGACAACGCCATGACAGAATATTTCCGTCCCATCGTCCAGCACACCAACCCCCGCCCGCCAGGCGCGCTGACGCTTGCGGGCGGCGCGGGCTGGTTCACCGATGTGATGGTGCACCGGCGCGGGGCCGCGCCCGAATGGCGGCCCGCGCGGGACCTGCCCGAGGCGGCGCTTGACGCGCTGACCCGCCCGCGCGCGGATATCGCCGGTCTGTCGATGGACCGGCCCCGCATCATGGGCATTCTCAACGTCACCCCCGACAGCTTTTCAGATGGCGGCACCCATGCCCACGCGGCGGCGGCGGTACGTCACGGCCAGGAGCTGGCGGCCCAGGGCGCGGACATGATCGACATCGGCGGCGAAAGCACCCGGCCCGGCGCGGCCACCGTGCCCGTCCCGGCCGAGATCGCCCGGATCGAGCCGGTGATCACCGGGCTGCGCCACCTGGTGCCGGTGCCGCTTTCGATCGATACCCGCAAATCCAGCGTCGCCGAAGCCGCCATCGCCGCCGGCGCGCGGCTGGTCAACGACGTGTCGGGCTTTACCTACGACAAGATGCTGGCGCCGTTCGCCGCCCGCAACAACCTGCCGGTCTGCATCATGCATGCCCAGGGCGATCCCGAGACCATGCAGGACGATCCGCGCTATGACGACGTGCTGCTGGACATCTACGATTTCCTCGCCGCGCAGGTCATCTTTCTGGAAAACCTCGGGATCCCGCGCGACCGGATCGTGATCGACCCCGGCATCGGCTTTGGCAAGACCGTCGCGCACAATCTGGCGATCCTCAACGGCATCTCGATCTTTCACGGCATCGGCTGCCCCATCCTGCTGGGTGCCTCGCGCAAGGGCTTCATCGGCAAGCTGGCCGATGCCCACCCCGCCGCCGCCCGCGCGCCGGGATCGGTGGCGGTGGCGCTGGCGGCGGTGGCGCAGGGCGTGCAGTTCCTGCGCGTCCACGACGTGGCCGAAACCCGCCAGGCGCTGACGCTCTGGCAGGCGGTCGAACAGGTCGAACAGGGAGAACATCATGTCGCGTAGACTATTCGGCACCGACGGCGTGCGGGGCACGGCGAACACACATCCGATGACCGCTCAGATGGCGCTGGCCATCGGCGCCGCCGCCGGGCGCTATTTCCGGCGCGACGCCAGCAACGTGCACCGGGTCGTGATCGGCAAGGACACGCGCCTGTCGGGCTATATGTTCGAGAACGCGCTGACCGCCGGGCTGACCAGCACCGGCATGAACGTGTTGCTGCTGGGGCCGGTGCCGACGCCCGCCGTCGGGCTGCTGACGCCCTCGATGCGGGCCGATCTGGGGATCATGATCTCGGCCAGCCACAACCCGCATCAGGACAACGGAATCAAGTTCTTCGGCCCCGACGGGTTCAAGCTCAGCGACGAGGCCGAGGCCGAGATCGAGGCCCTGATCGAGGCCGGTGTGGAACCCGCGCAAGCCGGCAACATCGGCAGCGCCAAACGGATCGACGACGGCCGCTTCCGCTATCAGGAGCGGGTGAAATCCACCTTCCCGCACGGCATGCGGCTGGACGGGATGAAGGTGGTGGTGGATTGCGCCAACGGCGCCGCCTACCGCGCCGCCCCCGAAGTGCTGTGGGAGCTGGGGGCCGATGTGATCCCCGTGGGCGTCACCCCCAACGGCAAGAACATCAATGCCGACTGCGGCTCGACCAAGCCGCGCGTGGCCGCCGAGACCGTGGTCGCGCATGGGGCGGACATCGGGATCTGCCTGGATGGCGACGCCGACCGCGTGATGATCATCGACGAGACCGGCACCGTGGCCGACGGCGACCAGATCATGGCGCTGATGGCCGCCCGCTGGGCCGCCGAGGACCGGCTGCGCGACCGCACGCTGGTGGCGACGGTGATGTCGAACCTCGGGCTTGAACGCTTCCTTCAGGGCCAGGGCCTGCGGCTCGAGCGCACCGGCGTCGGCGACCGCTACGTGGTCGAGGCGATGCGGCGCGGCGGATGGAACCTGGGCGGCGAGCAATCGGGCCATATCGTCATGACCGATTACGCCACCACCGGCGACGGGCTGATGGCCGGGCTGCAATTCCTGGCCGAAATGGTGCGCACCGGCCAGCCCGCCAGCGCGCTGGCGCGCAACTTCGACCCGGTGCCGCAGCTCTTGAAGAACGTGCGCTACGCCGCCGGGCAGACACCGCTCGAGGCCGCCTCGGTCAAGGGCGCCATCGCCGAGGCCGAGGCGACGCTGGGCGACAAGGGGCGGCTCTTGATCCGCAAGTCGGGCACCGAACCGCTGATCCGTGTGATGGCCGAATGCGAGGATGAGGCGCTGCTGGTGCGGGTCGTCGACAGCATCGTGGCCGAGGTCCAGGCGCAGGCCGCGGCCTGACATGGCCAAGGCCCTGATCCTGACGGATCTGCACCTGACGCAGGGCGGCCAGACGATCGCCGGGCTGGACCCGGCCCAACGGCTGAGCGCTGCGCTCGACCATGCGCTGGCGCGCCATAGCGACGCGCAGGCCATCGTTCTGCTGGGCGATCTGACCCACCACGGCGGCCGCCGCGAATATGCCGTGCTGCGCGAGATCCTGTCGGATGTCGCACTGCCGGTGATCCCGACGCTGGGCAACCACGACCGCCGCGCCGGATATTACGAGGTCTTCCCCGACGCGCCCCGCGACACGGAGGGTTTCGCGCAATCGGTGCTAGACCTTGGCACCCACCGGCTGATCGTCCTCGACACGCTGGACGAGGATGGCATCGCCCCGCGCCACGGCGGCTATCTTTGCGACAGGCGGCTTGGCTGGCTGTCGGACCGCCTGGCCGAGGACACGCGGCCGACGGCGGTGCTCTGCCACCACCCGCCCTTCCGCACCGGGTTCGACGGGATGGACGCGATCCGTCTAATCAACGGCGCGGCGCTGCTCGACCGGCTGCAGGGCGCGCCGCAGGTCACGCAGCTGATCTGCGGCCATATCCACCGCACCATCGCCGCCAGCGTCGGGCGGCTTGCGGTGTCGGTTCTCAAGAGCCCCTGCCACCAGATGCCCATGATCCTCGGCCCCGGCGACAGCACCCTGTCCGAGACCGGCGCGGGCGGCTACGGCATCCTCTTGGCCACGGACGGCGGCTTTGTGCTGCACAGCGATGACGTGACGGCGCAGCCGGTGTTCAGCGACCCGGGCTCTGCCAGCGGGTGACGTGCGGCGGTGCGCCAGACCCGGTCAAAATCCGCCGCAAGGCGCGATTTTCCACTTGCAGAGACAGGCGCATCCTTCTACATGCCTCTCACCATTTGGCACGCGGGCGTAGCTCAGGGGTAGAGCATTACCTTGCCAAGGTAAGGGTCGTGAGTTCGAATCTCATCGCCCGCTCCAGATGGTCCGGCTCATGCCGGTCAGCAGACAAGGCCGCCCCCGGGCGGCCTTTGCTTTTTCGGCGCCAAGGCGTGGAGGCCGCGGCACCTTTGGTCGTCTTCGCAACCCGCATCAACCCGAAACGGCCTTCTGTACCAGCGCCACGAAGCGGCGCCGTTCCTGCGGTGTCAGTGCCGCGTGGATGTCGGCCTGCAGGTCCCTCCCCAGCGGCGTCAGCGCGGTCAGCAGGGCCTCGCCCTGACGCGTGAGGGTCAGGCTGCGCGCGCGGCGGTCCTGGGTGTCGACCCGGCGGGTGACCAGCCCCTTGCGTTCGAGCCGCTGCACCACCCCGCCAATGGTCGCACGGTCATAGGCGATGCGCCCGGCCAGCGTGGCCTGGTCGATGCCGGGATGGCGCGCGAGCGTCGCCAGCGCGGCATACTGGACCGAGGTTAGGTCGATCCCCGCCGCCTTCAGCCAGTCCTGAAACACCGCGTTCGACTGCTGGAGCAGCCGCCGGATCAGATGGCCCGGCATGTCGAACAGGGGGGGAGCCCTCGGCTATTGGGCACCTCATCAACGATACGCACGCGTATCACGCCAAAGGCCAGACCCGAAAGCCGGGGCATGCCGGACGCGGGACGGAGCGGGCCCTTACCCCGCGCCGAGGCTTGCCAGAAGCGCGCGGGCCATGGCCTGCCCGCTCAGGCAGGCGTCCTCGGCCAACGCGCCGCGGGTCCAGTCGCCGCCGATGAAAAGGCCGTCCTCAGGCGCAAGGACCTCTTGCCCCAGCGCGCGCTCGGTCTGGGCAAAGCGCCAGCGGTGCGCCATGGCGATCCGGACCGGCGGCAACGGGCCAAGCCTTTCTGCCAGCGCGGCCAGAAGCCGGTCGCGCACCTCGTCGCGGTCCAGCTCGAGATTGGCGCGGGTCCACTCGGCCGTGGCGTGGGCGACCCAGCATTCGCCGCCCGGCCGACCGGGCTTGTCGCTGTCGCGCAGGATCAGTTCGAAGGGGTCGGCGTCCTTGATGACAGGCGGCGCATCGACCGGCGCGTCGAAAGCGGCCATCAGGGCCCAGCACGGCGCCATGACCACATCGGCGAGCGGCCCACTGACGCTGTCCATGCCGCCGAAGATGCGCAGAACCTGCGGGGCGGGAATGGCGACGGCGACGCGGTCGAAAACCTCGACCCTGTCGGCGCTTTGCAGCCGCCAGCCGCCCGCGTGCCGTTCCGCACCCGTCACTTCGGTGGAAAAGCGGATGTCCAGCCCCTCGGCCAGCGGACGGCAGAGCGCGCTCATCCCCGGCGTGCCGACCCAGGGGGCGGTGCCGGTCAGCGCGGCTCCGCCGGGCCATTGCGCGGCATGGCCCGCCTGCCCGGCCGCGTCAAGCCAGGCCGCTCCGGCCTCTGTCGTGGCGACGATCCCCTGCGCGCCGTGATCGAATTGCACCCCGTCGCGCCGCCGTGTGGCCATGCGCCCACCGATCCCGCGGCTTTTCTCGAAGACCACCGGGTCATGCCCGGCCTGTCGCAAAAGCTGCGCGCAGGCAAGGCCCGCGGGGCCTGCGCCGATCACGGCGGTACGGGGGCTGGTATTCGGGTTGGGCACGTGAAGAACCTCCGGCAAGGCGTTGAACACGCTAAGGGAATTAGCCCGCATTTCGCCGAGTCAATGGCGCGGCTCAGGCCTGCAAAGCTGCGCCCATGATGGTGTCGGCATCGAACGGCATCCGCCGCAGCCGCAGGCCCGTCGCGTCGAAAATGCCGTTGGCGATGGCGGCGACGGTCGGGCCCGGGCTGGCCTCGCCCGCACCGACCGACGGCGCGTCCGACGGGCCGATGAGCGTGATGTCGATGGGCGGGACGTTGTCGAAGCGCAGCACCGGGTAGCTGTCCCAATCGAGGCTCTCGCGCCCCTCGCGGCCCCAGACGACCCGTTCATGCAGCGCCCAGCTTGCGCCCTGCAACACCCCGCCTTCGAGCTGTGCGCAGAGCCCGTCGGGGTCGACGACGCGCCCCGCATCCGCCACCAGATGCACCGCTTGCAGACGCACCGCGCCCAGATCGTCCACCGTCAGATCGACGGCCAGACCGACGCGGGTCATGGCATTCTTGTATTGCGCATAGGCGATGCCGCGCCCGGAGCCCTCGGCCAGCTTGGGCAGCCGGTCGGCCAGCGCATCCAGCACCGCGATGGCGCGCGGATCGTCCAGATGCCGGCGGCGATAATCGATCGGGTCGCAGCCCGCACGGCGCGCCAGATCGTCCATCGTGCATTCCATGGCCAGAACGTTCGTCGGCGCGCCAAGGCAGCGCAGCGCCGATGGCCGCATCGGCAGATCGGGGACAAGCGCCTTGACCATGCGCTTGTCCGGGATGCGGTAGATCGGGTCCAGATTGCGGTGCAGACCGGCGTGGGTGCCCATGTTGGGTTCCGGCACGAAGCGCGGCACATCAGCGTCGCGCAGGCTGTTGGCCACAAGCCGCGCCGCCCCGGCGCGGTTGGGACCGGCACGCGGGCGGCCGCGGTGGGTGTCGCCCCGCGCCTCCATCCACAGGGCGGCGATGTCGCCGCTCTGGTCCAGATCGCCCGCCACGCTGACTGTCATGGCGGTGCCGAGCGGTTCCAGCCCATGCTCGTCCTCGCGCATGTATTTCAGCAGGATCGGCGTGTCGGGGATCGCCCGCGCCACCAGTGCCGCGTCGAAGGCCGCGTCGTCGGCCCCGTTGTGGCCATAACAGCCCGAGCCGGGGGTATGTTGCAGCACCACGCTTTCGGGGTTCAGGCCGAGGCTGTCGGCGATGCTGTCGCGCAGGAAATAGATGCCCTGGCTGTGGGTCAGGATTTCCAGCTTTCCCTCCGTCCACTCGGCCAGAGCCGCCGAAGGGGCCAAAGCGCCGTGCATGGTGTAGGGCCGCTCATACCGCGCCTCGAAGTCCGGGTCGGGCACGGGGTCCGGCACCGGCGCGTCCTGTGACGGCGTGCCGTCCAACACCGCGAAGCGCTGCGCGTCGCGGGCCTGCATGATCTCGAAAATATCGCCGGTCTCGAGGCCTTCGCCAATGTCCCACTGGCACGCCGTGGCCAGCGACTGCGCCGCGCGCACCACGGGCCATTCCCGGGGGCCTGCGACCGCCAGAAAGGAGTCCTCGCGCACGATCGTCAGCCCCGCGTCGCGCCAGCGCGCCTCGGCCTCCGGATCGACAGCGGCCAGCCGCGCGCCGCCCATGGGCGGGCGGACGATGCGGGCGTGCAGCATGCCGGGGCGGTCCAGATCGTGGACATAGGCAAAGCGGCCCTCGACCATCTGGCGCAGACCGCGCGGTTCGAGATCGGGCAGCGACGCGTCCAGCACGCGTGGCGCGGCCTGAGGATCGACGCGCAGATCGGCGGGCAGATCGGCAATGGTCTCGACCAGGTCGAACTGCCGGTTGGTGGCGCGGTGGCTGATCTGCCCGTCCGCCAGATCGAGCGTGTCCGCCGCGACCCCCAGGCGCTCGGCCACCAGCGCCAGCGCGGCACCGCGCGCCGTGGCGCAGGCCAGACGCTGGGCGCGGCCGCTCTGCAGGATCGAGTTGCTGCCCGAGGTGATGCCCTCATCGGGGCTGTCGCCGGTGCGCACCGGGGCCACGTCGATGCGGTCGAACGGCAGGGTGGTTTCCTCGGCGGCGATGCGCATCAGCGCGGTCGAGATGCGCTGCCCCAGATCGACCTTGCCGGTGCGCAGGACCAGCCCGTCCCCATCGGCCCTGAGCCAGTCGCGGACCAGCGGATGTGCGTCGAGGCTCATGTCTGCCCCTCAAGCACCGCTTCGGCGGCGGTCAGAACGCGCGGATGGCTGCCGCAGCGGCACAGATGCCCGGTCAGCGCCTCTTTCAGCGCCTCGCGATCCTTGGCGGCGCCAGCCCGCGCCAAGGCGGCGACGGCGACCACCAGCCCGGCGGTGCAATAGCCGCATTGCGCCGCGCGCGCCTCGACAAAGGCGTCCTGTACGCACCGCCCCTCGGCAGTGTCCGTCAGCCCCTCGATGGTCACGATCTCGCGCCCCTCGAAGACCGCCGCCGGGGTGGCGCAGCTTTGCACCGCCTCGCCATCGACGAGCACGGTACAGGCCCCGCATTGTTCCAGCCCGCAGCCGATCTTGGTCCCCTTGAGCCTCAGCTCGTCGCGCAGCACATAGGCCAGCGGCGTGTCCGGGTCCGAGGTCAGCTCATGCTCGGCGCCGTTGATCGTCAGCTTCAGCATGGCGCGACCTTTTCCCAGGTCACGTCCAGCACAACATCGGCCGAGGAAAAGAGATTCATCACCGGGCAGCGGTATTCTACGTTGCGCTTTAGCCGCGCCAGCCGTTCGTCGGATTCCTCGGTATGGATGCGGATGCGCATCTTGACCCAGTTGAAATAGGGCCGCACCCCCTGCACCCCGCGGCTGCCACGCTGGTCGACCTCGCCGTCGGCCTCGATATCCACCGCGGAATACTCGAACTTCATCGCCTCGGCGCAGCGGTTGATGATCACACCCTCGCAGCCGCAGAGCGACGCCAGCGTCATCTCGAGCGGCGTGGGGCCGGTGTTGCTTTCCTTTTCGTCGGTGATCACCACGTGGTCGCGCACCATCATCACGCTGCGGGTCGAGGCCTCGTTGCGCATCGCCACGCGGCGGATGCCAAGCGCCTTGCGGTTCGGGTCGACGCTGGGCGGCAGCAGGTCGTCGCTCATGAGGTCATCTCCAGAATGTCGAGCCCGCTGTTGCGGTCGAGCAGGTAGATCCGTCCGTCCTCGCCCACGTCCACGTCGTTGGATTGCGGCGGGGCGCCGTCGGGGCCCGGGCCGGGGATGAAATGCGCCACCTCCTGCGGCAACAGCGGATCGGCCAGGTCGAGCACCCGCAGACCGCCCGCGAACCAGGTGCAATAGACCAGCGTGCTGTCGAACTTTTCGCGGAACTGGTGCGCACCGAAGCGCGCGCCGGGCTGGCCCACGAAGGGACTGGCGCGTTCGCTCAGATCCCAGGCCGCGACCGGCTCGATCTTCGACAGGTCGGTCACGTCCATCACCCAGACAAAGCCGTGCAGGCGGCCGGGCTGGTGGTCGTGTTCTTCGTCGATGGCCACCGCATAGCGCCGCCCGTTGATCGTCTGTTCCAGGGGCATGACGGTATGCGTGGGTTCGGGGATCGCCTTGGGCCAGACGTAGCTGGCGATCTGGCGCGGGTTCGTCAGGTCCGAGCCATCGAGCACCCGCATCCCCGCGTGCCAGCAGGCCGCCCAGAACTCGTCCCCGCAGCGCATCGCGTGGTGCAGCCGGTGGGAATAGCCGACACCCGTGGGCGTCTCGCCCGCCGCGACGTGCTGGCCCGGCATGTGCCAGCGCGAGATCTCGCGGGGGTTCGTGGGGTCGGCCAGATCGTAGATCACCAGGATATTGCCGACATAGCCCTCCATCTCGGTCGAGATGTAGGCATGGTTTTCGTCCATATCGAACCGGTGCACGCCGAAGCCGTGGGTCTTGACGTAGGACAGCAGTTTGGGCGCGGTCTTGTCGGAAATGTCCCAGACGCGAAAGCCGCCGCCGTCGTAGCCGCGCTCTCGCGCCTCGTCGAGCACGGCGATGTCCGACGGTTCGACCCCCAGGGCGGCGACTATCGCGGCCTCGCTGTGACCCTCGGCGCGCAGGCCGGGGATCTTGTCGCCCTTGCGCAGGAAATGCCGGCGGTCCTGCTCGACATTGGTGATCATCAGATCGCCCGCCACGCGCACCTTGTGGGTATGCGACCACTCGGGCGGTTCGACATGGGCCACGACGCGGGGATTGGCCGGGTCCGACACATCCACGATAGAGGTGCCGTGCGGCGGTTTCATGTGCCCGATATAGGCGTAATTCCCCTGCACCACGACCTGCCCGCCCCCGGGCGTCTCAAGCCGTCCAAGATGCCGGATGTTGCGCGACAGGGGGACGTCGTATTCGACCTTCATTGGATCACCATCTCTTTCCGCTTGCGGCGTTTTTCGAAGACCATCGGCAGCACCAGCGACACGATCAGCGCCACCCACAGGATATTGCCCAGCGTCGACGAGAAAAGCACCGTGATGTCGCCTTCGGACTTTTTCAGCGCGCGCAGGAAGTAGGTTTCCAGCAGCGGGCCGAGGATGACGCCGATCAGGATCGCGGCCACGTGATAACCGGTGCGCCGGGCGATATAGCCGATCACGCCGAAGACCAGCGCCAGGTACATGTCGAACATGTATTCGCGCGGCACGAAACCGCCGACCAGCGTGAACGAGATGATCATCGGCGCAAGGTAGATCGTCGGCACCGTGGTGACCCGGCTCATGTAGCGCGACAGCGGCAGGATCGTGAGGATCATCAGCAGATAAGCCACGGCCATCGCCATGAACATGCCGTATCCCACCTCGGGCTGGCGCTGAAACAGCGACGGGCCAAAGCTGACGCCGTGGTATTGCATCACCACCAGCATGATCGCCGCCGTCGCCCCGCCCGGGATGCCCAGCACCAGAAGCGGCACCAGAGTGCCCGAGGTCACGCCGTTGTTGGCGCTTTCAGGGGCGACCAGCCCCTCGATATGGCCGGTGCCGTATTTCTCGGGCGTTTTCGAAAAGGTCCGCGACTGCTGATAGGCGACGAAGCTGGCGATCGAGGCGCCGGCGCCCGGGATCACCCCGATCACCAGACCGATGAGCGAGGTCCAGACGATGTGCGTCCAGCGCGAAAACGCGTCGCGCACGCCCTCGAAGGTCGCCGCCCACGAGGGGCTCTCCATCGCCGCCTGCCCTTTCTCGGTCAGGATCACCCGTTTCTCGATGATGATAAAGGCCTCGGACACCGCGAAAAGCCCCACCAGCGCGGGGATCAGCGGCACGCCGTCATAAAGCTCCAGAAAGCCCATGGTGCCGCGCGGGGTGGCATAGACCACATCCGTGCCGATTGCGCCGATCATCAGCCCGAAAAAGCCCGCGATCAGGCCTTTGACCATATCCTGCGCGGCAATCGAGGCGATCAGCGAGATGCCGAACAGCATGACCACGATCATCTCGACCGAATGCATGTAAAAGCCCACACGGGCAAGCAACGGCATGGCCGCCAGCGCTATCACCGTGGTCAGCAGCCCGCCGATGGAGGACGACACGAACGAGATCGCCAGCGCCTGCTGGCCCCGCCCCTGCTTGGTCATCGGATAACCGTCGAGCGGCGTCGCCGCCGCACCCGCGGTGCCCGGAATGTTGACGAGGATCGCCGGGATCCCCGCGCCCATCCGCGCCGCGCAGTAAAGCGTGACCATAAAGATCAGGCCCGTCTGCAAATCCATCGCCAGCGTCAGCGGCATCAGGATGATGATCGTGTTGGCCGCCGAAAAGCCGGGAATGCCGCCCACGATGAGCCCGAGGAAGATGGTGGGGATGATCACCCACCAATAGCCGATCGTGTCCAGGAACACGCTGCCCAGAAGCGAAAGCGTCTCACCCATTGGCCAGCACCGTCTTCATCGTCTCTTCGAACCAGCCGCGCGGAAAGCGCGTGTCAAAGGCCCAGATGAACACCGCCCAGCCGCCCAGCGACATCGCCGCCGACACCAGCGTCACCAGGCCCGCGCGCTTGAACCGGCCCAGGATCAGCATGCTGAGCCACAAAAAGAGAAAGGTCGTCAGGGTGAAGCCCAGCTCATCGATGAACCAGCAATAGCCGACGGTCGTCACGAAGAGCCCCAGCCGTCCGGTCCGCAGATCCTCGTAGGTGACGAGATTGCCGAAGGTCAGCGAGCATTCCTCCTGCGACAGCATCTTCAGCGCTTTCACGAAGAACAGAGCGCAGAGAAAGAGCAGAACGCCGCCGATGGCGAAGGCGCTGACCTGCGCCGTCCAGGGCGAATTCCAGATCGTGGTGAAATAGTAAAGCGTGAAGACGACCGCCATCGCCGGGATGATAAGCTCGCCGCCCAGATGGCGTGTCGGCCGGTCGGGATCGTGTTTCATCGTGGCTCCTCTGCCGGATGGATTGCCCTTTTGCGGGCCGAAAGATGGCGGCGCCCCGCCGGGGGCGCCGCCTTGTGGTTCCGGATCAGGCGCCGGTCAGCAGCGGCTTGTACTTGGCGCCAAGCTCGAGCATGTCCTTCATGAACTGCGCGCATTCCTCGACGCCGCCATAGCTGAGGTATTCCGGCGCGCCGCCGGTGGCGACATAGGCCTCGAGCAGGGCGGGATCCTCGAAGGAGGCCGCAAAGGTTTCCTGCAGGCGCGCGTAGCGGTCCGGGTATTGCTCGGCCGCGGCGCGGTGGATGCCGAAGGCGCGGGCCGACAGCATCTCGGGCAGGTTCATGTCGAAGGCCTCGTTGATGCCGGGCGCGTTGTCGAGCCGCTCACCCACGCGGTTCTCGCCGAAGACCAGCAGCGTCTTCACCGCGTCGCCCGCCGCGACCACCGATCCCGAAGTCAGAACGGAGAAGTCGACCTCGCCTGTCACCGCGCCCGCGACCGTGTTCTTGCCGCCCGAGAGCGGGATCAGGTTGAACGAGGCGCCGGTCTTTTCACCCAGCGCCAGAAGCCCGATCGACGCAGGGTGCGCCATACGGCTCGTGCCCACGGTCATCGTGCGCTTCTGCGCCTCTTCGATGATCGCGTCCATGGTCTGGAACGGGCTTTCGGCACCGACGAAGAGGCAGCTCGGATCGACGTCCACGCGGCCGAAGTAGAAATAATCGTTAATGTCGAAGGTCGGCTCCTGCATGGCCCAGTTCAGAACCTCGGGGCCCATGTTGCCGAAGATCAGGCTGTAGCAATCGGGCTCGGCCTTGCCCATGTAGATCTCATAGCCCACGCGGCCCGACGCGCCGGGATAGAAGCCCGGTTCGAAATCGGTGCCCAGCTTTTCCTTCCAGACGCTGGTGAAGGCGCGGAAGTTGCGGTCCGCGCCGCCGCCTTCGCGGGTCGGGATATAGACCGAGATGTTGCGCTCCGGAAAACTCTGGGCGCGCAGAATGCCGGGCGCGGCCAGCGTCATCGCGGATGCGGCGGCCCCGGTGCTCAGCAGCGTGCGGCGGGTGATGAAAGTCTTGCGGGTCATGGTGTCCTCCCTTGGTGTCATGTCCATCGCGCCCGATTTGCCCTTGTTCCGCGATGCGCCCGGACGCGGCGCGCTCGCGGTTCTTGTGCTCTGTTGCGTTATCCCCCCGGCACGGCCAGCGCCGTTCCGCCCGACCAGATCAGCCGCAGCGCCAGAAGCGTCAGAACGCCCCGCAGAACGAGGCCGAAGAGCCGCTCGTCGATCCGGGCCAGCACTTGCCGGCCCACCAGCGTGCCCAGAAAACCCGCCGCGATCAGCAGCGCGACAAAGCCGATCCATTGCGAAAAGACGAAACCCAAAAGGCCGAAGACCGCGACCTTCAGCACATGCTGGATCGTCATCAGCGCCGCGTGGGTGGCCACATGGGACATCCGGTCAAGCTCTTGCCCGCGCACGAAGGCCGCGACGAACGGGCCGGTGCCGCCGAAGAACATGGTCAGAAAGCTGGAGATCACGCCGGTCAGCGCCGCCGACCGGCGCATGAGCGCGGGCGGCCTGAAGAAGACCGACCAGAGGATGAAAAGACCCACGCCAAGCTGGATCGCACCCGCGGGCAGCTGCACCACCGTCGCGCCGCCCAGGCCCACGCCGATCAGCGCGCCGATCAGAAAGGCGGGCACGACGGCGCCATGAACATAGCGCGTCATGATCGCCAGCCGCCCGGCGTTCGACCCCACCTGCACCAGCCCATGAACCGGGATGATCGCCGCGGCGGGCAGCAGAACGGCCAGAACCGCCAGCATCACTGCCCCGCCGCCGATGCCGAAGGCGACCGTGATGAAGGACGACGCGAAACTGACCGCCGCCAGCGTCGCGGCGATGGGCCATCCCAGCCCGGCGTGGAAGAGATCGGCGCTCATCGCACGCTCTCCGGGAACAGCTCTTCGGGTGCGACCCGGCGGGCGGCCAGGTACTGCTCGACCGAATAGCGGCAGATCGTGTCCAGTTCGGCGCGGTTGGCATCGAACCCGTAGGGCCAGTAATCAGTCCCCATGCTGCCAATCGTCGCCTCCATCGCCTCGTTGAGCCAGGGCAGCGACAGCCGGTTGGCCGAGCCCAGCCAGACCTCGCGCAGGCGGTTGAGGGCAATGTCGCGCGCCTCGGTGAAGGCGGACAGCAGCGCGGCGGGCAGATCGGGGTTTTGTGCCACCAGTGACTTGCGCACGGCAATGAGGTGCATGATCGGGAAATAGCCGGTTTTGGCGTGATAGGCGCGTTCGGCCGCGCCGAAATCCGGGATGATCCGGCGGATGCGCGGATCGCCCGCCAGAAAGGTCTTGGGCGGGTTCGGGGCCAGCAGCCCGTCGATGCGAGCGTCCAGAAGCAGCTCTTGCAGGGTCTCGCCATCGGCGATGGGCTCGACCACCATGCCCTCGGGCAGTTCCAGCGCCAGCCGTTCGTGCCGCACGCCCTGATCCAGCGCGCCTGTCCGCCAGTGGATGCCCGCCGGATCGACGCCGTATTCGTCCGCCAGCAGCCCCCGCATCCAGAGCGCGGCGGTCATCTGGTATTCCGGCACGCCGACGCGCTTGCCCGCCAGATCGGCCAGGGTCTCGATTTCGGATCCCTGGCGCGCGAAGAACCCGCTGTGGCGGAACGCGCGGCTGACGAAGGCCGGGATGGCGGTATAGGCGCTGTCGCCGCGCGACACCTGCAGAACGTAACTGCTGACCGACAGCTCGGTGATGTCGAACTTCGCCTCCTGCACCGCCAGCGGGAAAAGCTTGCCGGTGGGCAGGATGTGGCTTTCGAACGTGACCCCCGGCACCGTGACCCGCCCGTCATGCAGCGGCATGACGCGGTCATGGTCCCAGGTGGCGAGGGTCAGATTCATGCCCGTGCCCCGGCGTAATACTCGATCCGGTGCTCCAGCCGCGCGATCAGATCCGCCAGCGTCAGCGCAAAGGCGAAGAGGATCAGGATCAGCGCCCAGAAATGCGCCATCAGGAAGTTCTGCGAATAAAGCGAGAAAAGCGCACCGACCCCGATGATCGACACCAGAAGCTGGCCGATCACCACGCCCTTGACGCCCCGGATCACGCCCAGACGGATGCCCGCCAGGATCTCGGGCAGGGCCGACAGCAGGACGATCTTGAACCGCTCGAACCGCGACGCGCCGAAGGACCGCGACATCTCGATCAGCGAGGGTGAGACGTGCAGCACCCCTGCCCGCGTATCGAGCGCGATGATCCAGACCGCGAACATAAAGACCGTCACGACGACTGTGGGCAGGCCCATGCCGAAGAGGATCATGATCACCGGCACCAGCGCCGACAAGGGCGCCGACAGAAAGATGTTCACCCACATATTCAGCAGGTTGTCGGCGGCCTTGACCAGCCCCATCAGCATGCCCAGCCCGATGCCGATCACCACCGCCAGCGCCAGCCCGCCCAGATAGGCCGTCACCGTCAGCCGTGCGGCGTCCATGAAGCTGGCCGTGGTCAGCACGTCCGGCAGCGCCATCAGCACTTCGCTGAGCGGCGGGAAGAGCAGCAAGAGCTCGAACTGCCCGATAAGCTCCCACAGTGCGGCCCAGAACAGGACCGCCGTGATGCGTGGCACCTTGAAGCCATAGATCTCCATGCCGGTCTTACTCCACGTAGGCCTTGAGCCCGGCCCAGATCTCGTCGATCAGGTCGAGGTATTCGGGATTGCGCCGGATCAGGTCGGGATCGCCCGAACGGTCGATCTCGGGGGTGACGATGCGGTTGAGCCGCCCGGGGCGCGGCGACAGCAGGATGATCCGGTCCGAGAGGTAAACCGCCTCTTCGATCGAGTGTGTCACCAGGATAAAGGTCTTCTTCTCGATCTCGCGCAGGCGGATTAGATCCTCCTGGAACTTGCGGCGGGTCTGTTCGTCGACGGCCGAGAACGGCTCGTCCATCAGCAGAACGTCGGCATCGACGGCCAGCGCACGGGCCAGGCCGACCCGCTGGCGCATCCCGCCCGACAGCTCGTGCGGATATTTGTCCTCGAACCCGGCCAGGCCGACCTCGGCCACGTAGTGCCGCGCGCGGTCCTCGCGTTCCTTGACCGGCACGCCCTGCAGCTCCAGCCCGAAGGCGGCGTTGCGCAGAACCGTGGCCCAGGGCATCAGCGCGAAATCCTGAAAGACGAAGGCGCGTTCGGGGCCCGGGCCCGTCACCGGGCGTCCGTTGACCGCCACCTCGCCTTTCGTCGGTTCCAGAAGCCCCGCGATGATCTTGAGCAGAGTGGTCTTGCCGCAGCCCGAGGGCCCCAGCAGCGAGGTCAGCTCGCCGCGGTTGAAATCCAGGTTGATGTCCTTCAGCGCGGTGACCGATCCGCCATAGACCTTGTGCACGCCACGCACCTCGATGACGGCGTCGGTGGCGGTCTCGGCGCTGGTTTGAATGGCAGTTGTCATGTTCATCAGGTGCCTCGTTTTTCGGGCCGGAAAATGGTCGTCTCCAACCGGTGCAGCAGCGTCACGGCGATCACCGCAAAGGCCACGATGGAGAAAATCGCCGCGTACATATGTGCGAACTTGGCGATCGAGCGGTTGAAGGTGATCAGATCGCCGATCCCCGTCGGCGTGATCAGAAGCTCGGCCAGCACGACGCCGGAAAAGCCCTCGGCCACGCCCAGGCGGGTGCCGGCGAACATCATCGGGCTGGCGGCGGGCAGGATGATCTTGGTGATCTGCTGGCTCTGGCTGCCCATGAAGCTGTGGCTCATGTCGATCAGCGACGGCGGCACGTTGCGCACGGCCTTGTAGCTGTTGATGGCGATGACCGGCATCGCCAGCATGCAGACCGCCAGCACCTTGGACGTCAAGCCGATGCCATAGACGAAGGTGATCAGCGGAATGAGCGCCGCCATGGGTGCGGCCTGCATGGTGATGAAGACCGGCAGCGTGACCCATTCCGCGTCGCGCCTGAGCCCCATCAGCACGCCCGCGCCGACACCGACGCCAAGCGAGATGACCAGCCCGATCACCAGCGGTTCCAGTGTGCGCAGATAGGCCTTGGCCATAGAGCCGTCTGCGATCATCTCCCACAGCGCGGCCATGGTTTCGAAGAAGGTCGGGAAGGCCCAGTTGAAATTCGTGCGCCCGGCGATTTCCCAGGCCGCGCAGAACAGCGCCAGCGACGCCAGCCGCCACAAGAGCGGCGTGCCCCCCAGCATCTGGAACGCCCGGCCCGTGGGGCCGGCGATCGCGTTCGGATCGGTCTGCGTGCTCGACATGTGTTGGTGTCCTTGCAGATCATGACGCGCCGCCCCGGCGTTGCACCGGGGCGGGCATTGTCAGTCTCAGTTCGCGGCCTTGGCCGCCTCGAGCGCGGTGAAGTCCCAGAAATCGGCCGGGTTCACGTCGTCGGGGTTGCCCTCGACCTGGCCGGCGGCCGACAGGAACGCGATGTCGTCGCGCGCATCCTCCGGCTTGCCCCCGTCAAGCGGGTAGATGCCGTTTTCGACCGCTTCGGCATAATAGGGCACCGCCTCGGCGATCACCTCGTCGGGCAGGTCCGGCAGCAGGTCATACTTCACGCGCAGCTCACCCACGATCTCGGGATTGTCGGCAATGTCCTTCCAGGTGCGCAGCAGCTCTTCGACAAAGATCTGCACGTCGCCGGCCCGGCCTTCCAGCACATCGGCGCGTGCGTAAAGCGCCTCGTCGGTGGCGTTCACCCCGTCAAGCGGCAGGCGCAAGAACTTGTCGCCGCCCCGCTCCTTGAGCAGGCGGAAGTTGGCCGCGTCCACGATCGAGGCGTTGATCGTGCCCTGCAGCATCGCGCCCGCGCGCACTTCGGAGCCCGGAACATACGAGATGCCGGCATATTCGATGCCGTGCACCTGCTCCATCAGGCGCATCAGCGCCTCGGTGCCCGACCCGCGCGAGTGCACGGTGATTTCCTCGCCGTCCAGATCCTGCCAGCCCGAATAGACCTCGGAGTTGACGACCGGGAAGAACAGCAGCGTCGACATGCGGTAGAACATGCGGATCGGCGCCTTGGAATTGGCCATGAACGCGTAAGGCGCGCCCACGCCGATATCCGCCTCGCCCGACAGCACGGCCTGCACGGCCACGTCTTCGGAGTTGAAGAAGGTCATCTCCATCGGGACGCCGCGTTCCTTGGCGCGCTCCATGGCGATGAGCAGGTTGAGGCTCTCGACGCTGGCGATGTCGCCCAGGCCGACGCGCAGCGGGTCAGATTGCGCAACCGCACCGCCCGCCGTCATCGCCAGCGCGGCAACCGCGCCGGCAGCTTTCAGGATAATCCTTCTGGATAGTGACATGTCGCTCCTCCCTTAGTGCATGTCCAAATGTCGGTTGCGCGGCGGTGCTCTGACGGAACCTGTCGCGCGATCTGCCCGGAAACCCCCTACTCCTCCTCGAACAACCGCGAGGACACGGACCGCAGATGCGCGCGCATGGCGGCATAGGCGGCCTCGGGATCGCGGCGCTCGATGGCGTCGGCGATGGCCTCGTGTTCGGCAAAACTCGAATGATCTTGCGGCGGGCGCACCGTGTCGCGCGTGACCACACCCCAGGCCACGGCGCGGCGCACCTTGTTGAGCTGATCGAAGAGCGCCAGCAGCAGCAGGTTGTCGCTGGCCTCGGCGATCGAGCGGTGAAACTTGTCGTCCTGCGTTTCGTAATCCTGCCAGTTGGCGGCGGCGCTGGCGCGCTCGAGCGCGATGCGCATCCGGGTCATCGCCTCGGCCGAGGCGTTCATCGCCGCCTCGCGGGCAATGGCGGGCTCAATGGTGAGGCGCGCGCGCACCATCCGGTAGGGCGTCAGCTGGCGGCCCAGATCCGCCACCCAATCGCCCGCGTCGGCCAGCGAATCGCGCGACACGAAAGTGCCCTTGCCCACATGCCGCCAGATCACGCCCTCACGCTCAAGCGCATCCAGCGCGCGGCGCAGCGCCCCGCGCGGCAGGCCCAGCTCGCCGATGAGCTGCCGTTCGGGCGGCAGGCGGTCGCCCGGGCCGTAATCGCCCTGATCGATATAGCCGCGCACACGCTCGACGATGTCGACGTCGTCCGCTGGCCGCTCGACGGCGATGTTGCCGCTATATTGGTTATCCAATTGGTTCATTGGTTCGGATCATACCGGCGTTTCCGCCATAATCAATGTATTCTTTTGCATACAAACCAAATTGGTTTGGATTGATTTATCGGATTGATCCGTGTAGAACACCCCGGATCAACACTCAGGAGGGAGAGTTTAATGTCCGATTTCGTGATCCCCGTTCCACCGACCGTATCGGTGCCGGTCGCCGGTGGCGGCGAATTTCCGGTGCGCCGGGTCTATTGCATCGGGCGCAACTACGCCGCCCATGCGGTCGAGATGGGGCATGACCCGGACCGCGAACCGCCCTTCTTCTTTCAGAAAAACCCCGACGATCTGAACCCGACGGGCGAATTCCCCTACCCGCGCCAGTCCAGTGACGTGCATCACGAGGCCGAGGTCGCGGTGTTCCTGAAATCCGGCGGCACCGACATCCCGCTCGACAGCGCGCTGGACCATGTCTACGGCTATGCGCTGTCGCTCGACATGACGCGGCGCGACCTGCAGGGCGTGGCCAAGAAGATGGGCCGCCCGTGGGAGATCGGCAAGGCGTTCGAGGCCTCGGCCCCGGTCGGCCCGGTGCACAAGGTCGAAGAGGTCGGGCATCTGGATGAGGGGCGGCTGACGCTCAAGGTCAATGGCGACATCAAGCAGGAGGGCGACCTCAACCAGATGATCTGGAAGGTGCCCGAAATGATTTCCTACCTGTCGGAATATTTCACCCTCGCCCCCGGCGATGTGATTCTGTCGGGCACGCCCTCGGGCGTGGGCCCGGTCGTCAAGGGTGATGTGATGGAGATAGAAGTCGAGGGACTTGGCGCGATGACCGTCACGGTCACCTGAGAACCCTCGCGATCTTGCGCGGCAGCCCGTCTGCCCCGCAGCACTGAACGGGCGGCGTCGATGCGCCGCCCGCTTTTCATTCAGCCGATAATGCCGTTCATCGTGGCCGAGGGGCGCATCACCGCGCCGGTCTTGGCCGCGTCGGTGTGGTAATAGCCGCCCAGATCGACCGGATGACCCTGAACCTCGGCCATCTCGGCGATGATCTTGTCCTCGTTTTCGGCCAGCTCCTGCGCGATGGGCGCGAAATGCGCAGCCAGATCGGCATCGTCCGACTGCGCCGCCAGCGCCTGCGCCCAGTAAAGCGCAAAGTAGTAGTGGCTGGCGCGGTTGTCGGGCTGGCCGACCTTGCGGCCCGGCGAACGATTGTTGTCCAGGATGCCCTGCGTCGCCAGATCGACCGCCTCACCGATGATCCGGGCCTTTTCGTTGCCGTTCGTCTCGCCCAGGAACTTCAGGCTTTCCCCCAGCGCGCAGAACTCGCCCAGCGAATCCCAGCGCAGGTGGTTTTCCTCGACCAGCTGCTGCACATGCTTGGGCGCCGAGCCGCCCGCGCCGGTCTCAAAAAGACCGCCACCGTTCATCAGCTTGACGATGGACAGCATCTTGGCCGACGTGCCCAGTTCCAGGATCGGGAAGAGGTCGGTCAGGTAATCGCGCAGCACGTTGCCGGTGATCGCGATCGAGTTCTCGCCCTTGCGGATGGTTTCCAGCGACAGCCGGGTCGCCTCGCGCGGGGCCATGATCAGGAACTTGTCGGCCACGCCCTCGGCCTCGAGGATCGGTTTGACCAGCGAGATGAGCTGCGCGTCATGCGCGCGTGTCTCGTCCAGCCAAAAGATCGCCTGGCAGCCCTCGGCCTTCTGGCGGTCGATGGCCAGCTTGACCCAGTCGCGGATCGGCGCGGCGCGGGTCGAGGCGGAACGCCAGATGTCCCCTGCCTCGACCTTGTGCTCGTGCAGCACGTCGCCATTGGCGGCGATCATGCGGACGGTGCCGTCGGCGGGGATCTCGAAGGTGGTGGGGTGCGAGCCGTATTCCTCGGCCTTCTGCGCCATCAGGCCGACGTTCTGCACGGTGCCCGCGGTCGACGGGTCCAGCGCGCCGGTTTCCTTGAAATAGGCAATCGCCTCGTCATAGACGGGCGCATAGGAATTGTCGGGGATGACGCAGTTGCTGTCGGCTTCCTTGCCGTCCGGGCCCCAGCCCTTGCCGCCCGCGCGGATCAGCGCCGGCATCGAGGCGTCGATGATCACATCCGACGGCACGTGCAGGTTGGTGATCCCACGGTCCGAGTTGACCATGTAAAGCGGCGGGCGGTCGGCCATCACCGCGTCGATGTCCGCCTTGACGGCAGCGCCGTCCGGCATGTCGGCCACCCGCGCCAGCAGATCGCCCAGGCCCGAGTTCGGGTTGACCCCAGCCGCGGCCAGCGCATCGCCGTGCTTTTCGAAGACCGGCTTGAGATAGGCGCGCACCGCGTGGCCGAAGAGGATCGGGTCCGACACCTTCATCATCGTCGCCTTGAGGTGCAGCGAAAAGAGCGTGCCATCGGCCTTGGTGTCGGCGATCTGCTCGTCCAGGAAGGCCTGCAGCGCCTTCGCGGACATGAACGTCGCGTCCACCACCGTGCCCGCCGGCAGGTCGACACCGTCCTTGAGCACGGTCACGGTGCCATCGGCCTGCACCAGTTCGATCCGCGCCTTGCCGGCCTGCGCGTCGCTCAGGATGACCGAGGTCTCGTTCGAGCGGAAATCGTTGCCCGACATCGACGACACCTTGGTCTTGCTGTCGGCCGACCAGGTGCCCATCGAATGCGGGTTGGCCATGGCCCATTTCTTGACCGCCCCGGCGGCGCGGCGGTCCGAGTTGCCTTCGCGCAGCACCGGGTTCACCGCCGAGCCCTTGATCGCGTCATAGCGCGCGCGGGCCTCCTTTTCGGCGTCGGTTGCGGGGCTTTCGGGGTAATCGGGCAAATCGTAGCCCTGCGACTGCAGTTCCTTGATCGCGGCCACCAGCTGCGGCACCGAGGCCGAGATGTTGGGCAGCTTGATCACGTTGGCCTGCGGCGCCTTCACCAGCTCGCCCAGCTCGGCCAGATCGTCGGGCTGGCGCTGCGCGTCGGTCAGGCGTTCGGGGAAGGCGGCGACGATGCGCCCGGCAAGCGAAATATCCTTGGTGCCAAAGCTGACGCCCGCCAAACCCGCAAAGGCGCGGATGACCGGAAGCAGCGAGGCCGAGGCCAGTTCGGGCGCTTCGTCGACCTTGGTGTAGATGATATCGGGATTGGTGTGTTCTGGCATGGCCTTCAAGCCCCTCTTTATTAGGTGATTCTGACGGGTCAGCCGGCCTGACCCCACCGATCAGGCCGGGTGTTAGTACACAACGCGCCAAAGTACCACTGGCCCGAAAGCCGCAGGCAGGCAGATAACGCCGCCTGCACAGGCATGAAACCGCGCCGCCGTGCGACGGGATGCGCGCCGGCACTTCTCGTAAGCCGAAAATGCCGCTAGCCTTCGGGGCCATACGTCGACCCGGACAGGAGATTATTTCAATGACGACATCGATTGCCAACGCCGTCCGCACCACCGGTCTTGTCCTCGCCCTCGGTGTGGCCGGGCCTGCCGCTGCCCAGCAGGCGCCGCTTTCGGCGCAGGAGTCCGACCCCAACGTGATGGGCTGGATGCAGGGGTTCCCGCCGCCGCCCGACAAGCTGATCACGCAGCCCGACTCGAACTATTTCAGCTTTCCGAAATTGCGCTGGTCGGTCTGCCATCTGCGGGAATTCCTGCCGACCGAGGAAATCAGCCGCGGCACCGGCGCGCCGGTGCCGCTGCCCTACCCGTCGCCCGCCACCTTTGCCGATCTCGCGCGCGAGATCGACGCGCTGACCTTCACGCCCATCGACGGCGACGCGGACATGACCTGGGAGGCATCGCTTTACGCCAATTACACCGACGGCATGCTGATCCTGCACAAGGGCGAGGTCGTCTATGAGCGCTATTTCGGCTGCCTCGAGGAAGACGGCAAGCACGCGATCATGTCGATGACCAAGTCGATCACCGGCCTTCTGGGCGAGATCCTCGTGGCCGAGGGCGTGCTGGACGACACGTTGCTGGTGCGCGACGTCATCCCCGAGATCGGCGACAGCGCATTCGCCAGCGCCACCGTGCGGGAGGTCATGGATATGACCACCGGCGTGCAATATTCCGAGAATTACTCGGACCCCGATGCCGACATCTGGGTCTATTCCCGCGCCGCCAGCCCGCTGCCGAAAGCCGCCGATTACGACGGCCCCGACGGCTATTGGGAGTACCTCCAGCAGGTCAAGGCGGAGGGCGAACACGGGGCCGAGTTTCACTACAAGACCATCAATTCCGACATGCTGGGCTGGATGATCAGCCGCGTGACGGGCAAGGCGGTGACCGATCTGGCCTCGGAACGGCTCTGGCGGCGGATGGGCGCCGAACAGGACGCCTATCAGACCGTGGACGGCAAGGGCGTGCCCTTTGCGGGCGGCGGCGTGACGGCGGGGCTGCGCGATCTGGGGCGGCTGGGGCAGCTGATGCTCAACGGCGGCGAGATCGACGGCGAGCGGCTCTTCCCCGCCGAGGTGGTAAACACCATCGCCGCCGGGGGCGATCCGTCGAAATTCGCCGGTTTCCCGACGATCCCGAACGGCAGCTACACCAGCCAGTGGTGGGTCTTTCACAACGATCACGGCGCCTATGCGGCGCGCGGCGTGCATGGCCAGACGATCTATGTCGATCCCACCGCCGAGATGGTGCTGGTGCGCCTCGCGTCATACCCACGCGCGCAGAACGGCTTCATCGACCCCACCTCCCTGCCCACCTACCAGGCGGTCGCCGAATACCTGATGACGCGATGACACCGGAGCGCGGCTGGGGGCGGCTCGACAAGGCGGCGTTCGGGCTGATCTACGGCGCGATCATGGTGCTCAGCATCCTGATGGCGATCGGCGATCACCCCGAGACGCCTGTGCGCACCGCCGTGGTGCTGTTTGGATCGGTTCTGGCGGTGACGCTGGCCAAGGCCTTTGCCGAGCTCATGGCGCACGCGCTTGACACCGGCGCGCGGATCACCCGGGCGGAGGTGCGCGCCGCCTGGCGGCACAGCAGCCCGACGCTGGCGGTGGCGAACCTGCCGACGCTCTTCTTTCTGGGCGCGGCGGCGGGGCTGATGAGCGCGGAACGGGCGGTTCTGGCCTCGCAGATCCTTTGCATCGGTCTGCTGGCGACCTTGGGCGTGCGGGTCGGGTGGACCATCGACCGCAGGCTGGCGCCAAGCCTGCTGGGCGGGCTTTTCGCCGGGGCGGTCGGACTGGCGCTCGCCCTTCTGAAGCACGCGATCCACTGAAGCGCCTGGCGCTTTGTCAGACCCAATTAGCGGGCGCGATCCTCGGCCACCGGCCTGGACGATACGCGACAGACCCGCGCAAAAATAGCCGTCGCATCGCCGCGCCGGATGCTGTTACCATGACCGGGCACACTGTCCCCAACCGGATCGGATCATGACACAGCAGGCCGCCAACCGTTTCGAATTCGCCCTGGCCCTGAGCCGCGAGGCCGGGCGTACCGCGATGGGCTATTTCGCCGACCGCTCGACCCTCGTCGTCGACCAGAAAGGCACGCAGGACTGGGTGAGCGAGGCCGACCGCAACGTCGAGGCCTTTGTGCGCGCCCGCATCGCCGAGGCCTTCCCCGACGACGGGATCGTCGGCGAGGAAGAGGCCGCGAAATCCGGGACCAGCGGTTTCGACTGGGTCATCGACCCCATCGACGGGACGACGAATTTCGTCAACGGGATCCCGGCCTGGACGATCGTGCTGGCGGGCGTCGCCGGTGGCTCCACCGAATTCGGCGTCATCCACGACCCCAACGTCGACGAGACCTTTGCCGCGATGCGGGGTCACGGCGCCACGCTGAACGGCAAGCCGATGCACGTCGCAGACGGGGTGGCGCTGGCCAGCGGGACCGTCGCGGTCGGCTATTCGAACCGGGTCGAAGCGAAGAACGTCGTGCCGGTCATATCCGCGCTGATCGACCGGGGGGCCATGTATCACCGGAACGCCAGCGGCGCGCTGTCGCTGGCCTATGTCGCTGCCGGCCGGCTGCTGGGCTATGTCGAGGAACACATGAACGCCTGGGATTGCCTTGCCGGGCAGTTGATGATCGCCGAGGCGGGCGGCCGGATCGAGGATCAGGACGCAGCCGCAATGATCCGCGACGGCGGCCGGGTGATCGCCGGCACGGCAGAGGTCTTTGACACGCTGGTCGCGCTCTGCGACGCGGCGTGGGAAGGCTGACGCTCTCCTCGCCAACCGTGACGACGCGCCAGGCGATCAGGCAGCGGGCGGCCCCTCCTCCGGCAGCAGAACGGGCCCCTTGCGGGCAAAGGCCATGGTCGTCTGCGATCCGGGCTCCAGCGGGGCGTCGACATCGTCGAGAACGGCAAAGACCTGGCCGAATTCGCCGGTCAGCGTGTATTCCATGCGCTCACCCACATAGGTCGCCTTGGCCACGGTCGCGACGATCCCGTCGCTGGCCCCGAGCGCGATGCGCGACGGACGGACCGCAAGCGTCGCCGGACCGCGGCCCAGCCCCCGCGACGGCAACCGGTAGCGATAGCCGCCGATGGCGATGGTCGCCTCGTCGTCCTGCACATCCTCGATCTCGCAGGCGATCAGATTGGCCTCGCCGATAAAATCCGCGACGAACCGGTCGTTCGGCGCGTCGTAAAGCTGTCTGGGCGTGCCCATCTGCGCGATGGCGGCGTTGCGCATGACCACGATCTCGTCGGACACGGCCAGCGCTTCTTCCTGATCGTGCGTGACGTAGACCACGGTCAGCCCGAGGTCTTTCTGGATGGCGCGGATGTCTTCGCGCACCTGACGGCGCAGCTTGGCGTCGAGGTTCGACAAGGGTTCGTCGAACAAGAGCACCTGCGGTTCCAACACCAGCGCGCGGGCCACCGCCACACGCTGCTGCTGACCGCCCGACAATTCCGAGGGAAGACGCGCGTCGAAGCCCTTGAGCCCGACCAGGTCCAGCCCCGCCAGCGCGCGCGCCCGCGCCTCGTCCTTGGCGAAGCCCGAAAACGTGAGGCCGTAGGTGACGTTCTCGAGCACGCTCATATGCGGAAAGAGCGCATAGGACTGGAACACCATCGACACGTCCCGGTCGGTCGCGGGCAGTTTGGTGACATCCCTGTCGCCGATCGAGATGGTGCCAGAGCTTGCCATCTCGAGCCCCGCGATCATCCGCAGCGTCGTGGTCTTGCCGCAGCCCGAGGGCCCCAGAAGCGTGACCAGTTTTCCCGCCTCCACATGCAGGTCGATGCTGTCGACGGCGACGACGTTCTTGCCGAACACCTTCGACACCCCGTCGAAGCGCACCGGCGCGGCTTTGGAGCTGATCTTCGCTTCGGTCATTTCATTCTCTCCGAGGCAAGTTGCGTGCGGCGGCCGATCTGAACCCGGCCGACGAGAAGCTGCAGGAACCCGACGGCCGCCAGCATCACGAAGATGAGCGTCGTGGAATAGGCGATGGCGAGGCCATAGTCGTTGTTCTCGACCCGCCCGATGATATAGCTCGTCGCCATGTCGTAGCGCGCCGACACCAGGAAGATGACCGCCGAGATCGCCGTCATCGCCCGCACGAAGCTGTAGACCAGCGCCGCCAGGATCGCCGGGCGCAGCAGCGGCAGGATCACCCGCCGGAAGGTCTGCCAGGAATTCGCGCCCAGCGTCAGCGAGGATTCGTCCAGCGACTTGTCCAGCTGCGACATGCTGGCGATGCCCGCCCGCACACCCACGGGCATGTTCCGGAAGATGAAGCTGATGACGAGGATGACGCCGGTGCCCGTGATCTCGATGGGCGGCACGTTGAAGGCCAGGATATAGCTCACGCCGATGACCGTGCCGGGGATGGCGAAGGACAGCATTGTGCCGAACTCGAACGCGTTCTTGCCGACAAAGCTCTGACGGGTCAGCAGATAGGCGGTCACCAGCCCCACCGCGGCGGTCAGCGGCGCGGCGATGGCGGCGATCATGATCGTGGTCCAGAAGCTGTCCCAGGCGGCGCCCGACCAGCGGATACCCCCCTCCTCGAGCCGGACCGAAAAGGCGGTGACGTAGTGCTTGAGCGTCAGCGAGTTGTCGACGCCCCAAAGCTCGACCACGCTGCCGTAAAGGATCATCGCATAGACGACCATGGTGAAAAGCGCCCAGCCGATCGCGACGGCCAGAACCGGGATGGCCAGAGCGTTTGGCATCAGCGGATGTACGCCCGCGTCGCCCTTGCCGGTGACGGTCGTATAGCTTTTCTTTCCCAGCCACGCGCGCTGCGCGTAAAACGCCGAGAGGGTGAAGAACAGCAGCACCATGGCAAGCACGGCAGCCCGGCCCTGATCGTATTGCGCGCCGACGATGGCAAAGAAGATCTCGGTCGACAGAACGTCGAAATTGCCGCCCAGCACCAGCGGATTGCCGAAATCGGCCATGCTCTCGATAAAGCCCAGCAGGAAGGCGTTGGCGAGCCCCGGCCGCATCAGCGGCAGCGACACGGTCCGGAACGTCTGCCAGCGGTTCGCGCGCAGGGTCTGGGCGGCCTCCTCCATCGAGGGCGACACGCCCTCGACCACGCCGATCAGCACCAGAAAGGCGATGGGCGTAAAGGCCAGCGTCTGCGCGATCAGCACGCCGGGCAGGCCGTAAAGCCAACGCGTCGGCTGCACGCCGAACAGATCGGCGAAGAATTGCGTGACCGACCCCGAGAGGCCGAAAAGCAGGATCAGCGCCAGCCCGATCACGAAAGGCGGCGTGATGATGGGCAGCACGGTAAGCGCCCGCAGGCCGCGCTTGTAGCGAAAGCCCGAGCGCGTGACGACCAGCGCGAAGGCCAGCCCCAGAACGGTGGTGATCAGCCCGACCGCGATGGCCAGGAAAAGCGAATTCCACGCCGCCCCGCAGCGCGCGCCGGCCAGGCAGCCCAGCCCCCACAGACGGTCGTCAAAGAACTTGGCGGCGAAGACCCCGACCGAATAGCTGCCCTCTTCGGTGACGAAGGCCGCGAACAGCATCTTGGCGATGGGAAAGAACACAAAGGCCGTGACGATGGCGATGATCCCGCCAATGGCGCTGACGACAAAGACGTCGCCGTTGATCGCCCCGCGCGCGGCGACGCCCTGCGTCAGCAGGAACAGAAAGGCCGAGGCGCAGATCATCGCGCCGTATCCCATGCCGAACTGCCGGTCGCCCAGCTTGCCAAAGAGCGCCTGCATCCATTCGTAGTTGAACCCGCGAATGCCGATGGAGAAGCCCTGCGCGATGAGCCAGGCAAAGCCGAGCGTACCGGACAGGATCAGCACCTTTGCATAAAGCGGGTCCGACTTCGGCCGCCGCAGCACCAGCAAAGGCAGCGCCAGCGGCACGATCAGCGGCGCAAGCCAAAGCTTTTCACCCTGCCCGATCAGGAACAAGGCCGGGGCGTAATCTTCGTCGAAAGGGTAACCGTCGACCAGCCATTCGAAAGACCAGAGCCCGCCGTCGACCATGTACCATGGCAAAAGGCAATATCCGACCCACCCGGCGACGAACCAAAATATCAGAACCGAAGACGCCCGGCCCTGGCCGGCCTCGTCGGAGCCGGGGCGCATCGGCGAAGATGCGCCCCTCAGTCCAGAAATCGCCACGGTTTACTGCGGCAGGGTCGAGACGTCTTCGTCCCACTTCTGCAAGAGCCGCTTGCGCTCGTCCGACGACCCGTACTTCTTGAAGTCGTAGTCGATAAGCTTGATCGTGCTCATGTCGGGCGCGCTGTCCGATGTCTGCGCGGACTTGTTGGACGGCACCTGGAAGGCGTTGACCTGAAGCGCCAGGTTCTGCGCCTCGGCGCTGAGCGCCCAGTCATAGAACGCCTTGGCCTCGTCCTCGTTGCGCGCACCGTCGATGATCGACATCGATCCGATCTCATAGCCGGTGCCTTCGCAGGGCGCGACGACCTTGACCGGGAAGCCCGCGACGGCCTGTGCCACGGCGTCATGCATGAAGACGATCCCGATGGTGTTCTCGCCGCGCCCAGCCGCCTTGATCGGGGCCGAGCCCGACTTGGTGTACTGGTTGATGTTCTTGTGCAGCCCCTTCATGAACTCGAAACCCTCGTCCTCGCCGAAAATCTGCACCATCGAGGCCAGCGTCGTATAGGCCGTGCCCGACGAATTCGGGTTCGCCATCTGCACATGCCCCTTGTACTCGGGCTTGAGCAGGTCCTTCCAGCACGAAGGCTCGGGCAGGCCGTTCGCGGCCAGCAGGTCGGTGTTGTAACCATAGCCGAGCGCGCCGGAATAAATGCCGATTGTGCGATTGCCCGCGCTTTCGGCCTGGTTGATGGCCCAGTCGTGCAGTTCCTCGCGCATCGGCGAGATGTATTCCATTGTCAGCCCTTCTTCGGCGGCCTGCAGATGCGGATCGCCGGTGCCCCCCCACCAGACGTCGCCCTTGGGGTTCGACGCCTCGGCGCGGATCTGGGCAAAGGTCTCGCCCGAGGATTTGCGCGTCATGTCCACGTCGATGCCCGTCGCATCCTCGAAACTGCGCGCCATCAG
The DNA here is from genome assembly GCF_032586235.1 of Aestuariicoccus sp. MJ-SS9. NCBI lineage: Bacteria > Pseudomonadati > Pseudomonadota > Alphaproteobacteria > Rhodobacterales > Paracoccaceae > Aestuariicoccus > Aestuariicoccus sp. MJ-SS9. The sequence goes on along the minus strand of NZ_JAWHTD010000014.1, from coordinate 26,939 downwards.
CTGGCACCAATCCTCTTGCGCCGAGCAATAGAGCGTCAGGTTGTCCGCCGAGGCAGCACCCGCGCTGACCATGAGCGCCGCGAGCGAGGCCGCGGCCGAGACTTTGATTTTCTTCATGTTCTTCCTCCCTTGATTGCGACGCGACCGGTTTTCCGGTTGTTTTCTTTCGAACGTCGCACCGAAACTTTGCACAAGACCGTGCCGTCTGTCATCCATTTGCTGACGCATACGCCCAAACCGGCGGTCGGGTCACAGGGTCACATGAAACTGAGAGCGATGCCGCAACCGTCCGTCATGCCGCCCCTCCGTGAAACTCGTCCAAGGCCGGTCGCTGAGGGACCGGGCGGTGAAAACGCCGTTCTCGCCCACGCCCAAGGGCCGTCCTCGCAATGACCACAGACCTCGATCCGGTCCTGCGGAATTCGGAAATGCTGACCGACGAACAATGCCGACTGAGGTCCATCGGGACCCTGCGGCTGACATAGAAGACACCTTCCTTTTTGAAGATATTTTGAAGCCATAGAGGGCGGAAGTGTTCTCCGACATGTTCTACTACCTCTGTCGCGACTGACAAAAGCTGCCGCAAAACAATACCTTGGAGAAGGTTTTTGGTGCCCCCACACGGTTTGCGGCTTGTTTCCAACCACGTTAGCGGGTGGACCTTCTTCCCGTGCTTTAGACGAGGTTCGACGCTCGTTACAGGCACTTAAGGCACTGCCTTACTCAGCAAAGTAAGGGCTACCAGAGCCATGGAAGTTCGGTCAACAGGCGCATTTGGTACTACGGTTTGAACTACGGCACGGAGACAGGCCATTACCGTGCCTGACTGCAGCTGGCGGATTGCCCCTGCCGCAGATGGTGAGAGGCATGTCTTTGCCGTGCCACGGATGTCAGGGTGGGCCGGGATCGTGGGGAGCCTCACAGGGACTCTGAGAGAGTCACGGAGAGGCTTCTCGGCGTGACCCAGGGTTACCCTAGCCAAAACAGCCAGAGGCTACTGTACGAGTCACACAGCCTGCCTCTGCGGGCGTTCTGGATGGCAGGGTCTTATGGCGTGGTTGTGGCCTGTCCTAGGCTTGCTCGATGGTGACCCAGGGGGAATGGCCACAGCCCCGTAGCTCGGCTCATCAAGGTGGCTGTGGAGGCATTCCTGGCGACCAGGCAGGGGGGGGCGAGTGCCACCCCGGGGGTATCCCGTTATCGTATATGACCTCGACCCAGGATGGGGTGTGGGAGGTGTAAAGCTACGGGGCTGGTTGGCTGGTTAGGGTTGGGAGGTTACCCAAACACGGCCCTCCAAACATCAGGGTGGCCAAGTTTGACAATTGTCTCGATCAAGGGGGGAGGGAGAGTTGGTGGTCAGGCAGTGTTGGTGTTGGTTGGCCAGCACGGGTGGGATGGCTAGGCCGTGCTAAGTGTTACTAGTACCCGGTTAAAAGCCCTCCTCTGGAAGAAGACTTCTCTGGAAGACCGACACGACCAGACCCGCTCCAGCCGAAGAAGAAAGCGCCAAGCGGACTGAAAAAAGCAGCTAACCACGTTCGGTTCATTTGGTGGTGTTCGGCGGTGCGGGGTTCAAACGGCCTGAACGGTGCTGCCAGACGGATTCGAACCCGTCTCCACAAGGACAGTAGGACTTCCCTTATACCGCGCCAAGTTCGCGCCACTCGGCGAGAACGGCGGCGCGGTTCCTCTTGAAAATGGCTCTGGACGTGAGATTGCGATCGGAGTTGTAATGGTTGGAAACTGAGGCGTGGACAGCGGCGAATTTCTGAAGACTTCGCATCCGCCGAAACCGGAGCATCGCCCGCTCCCGTCGTCGGAATGGTAGGTGCGAGTTCTCCGCCCTGTTGTTGAGCCAGCGACCCGTCTCCTGCCGATCGTCAGCTCCGAGTTCTTTCAGAGCAGCTCCATATGACCGAAGCTTGTCCGTCACGATGACCTCGGGCTGACCGTGTTTCCGCATTGCTTTCTTGAGGAATTTCAACGCCGCCCTCTTGTCACGCGTCTTCGTGACGAAGCTCTCAAGAACTTCCCCTTCGTGATCGACGGCCCGCCAAAGATACGGCCCGCCAAAGATAATGACGCTCGCCGTTAATCTTCACGAAGATCTCATCGAGGTGCCAACGCCAGCGGCTCGATTTCATGCCTTCGATCCGGCGCTTCCGGATCTCGGAGGCAAACATCGGGCCGAACCTGTGCCACCAATATCGAACCGTCTCGTGGCTGATCTCGACGCCACGTTCATGCAGCAGATCTTCTACATTCCTGAGCGACAGAGGGAAACGGACGTACAGCATCACCGCCAGGCGGATGATTTCCGGGCTGCTGTGAAAGCCCTTGAACGGGTCAGGTTTGCTCATGTTGTAACGCTACGAGGCCGCCCTGCCCGTCTCAACCGAAAACCTTCTGACAACACCTCAGATCGAGTTTCGAGGAACCGAAAGTTGGCGTGGCGCACACCGTCATTCTAAGTTTCCTGAAGGTTGGCTTGAGAGGTTTATCAGTCTCAGTGAGCTTTCGCTGCTCACTGCAAAATCCGGATTTCCGCGTTGTATGCGCTGCGATTTCGTCGATTCCTGTCACGCGTATCGCATAGAACACGAAACGCAGGTTCCACGTTTCCTAGTCTTGTCCAACGCCAACTAAATCGGAGTAAGCACGCTCACCACGTGTGATTTGGCGTTTCAAGACAGTCTGTGCTGACTTGACTTTGCCTTCGGACAGGAGTTTCGCAATCGCTTCGTGTTCCTCAAAAGATTTTGCCGTTCGATCCGGACGTTGAGACAAATGCGTCCGCATGGTTTGGACGATATCGCTGACTTTCTGGTATCCTTGCCGAAGGTAATTGTTGTCACAATATCTGAAGAAGGCGTCGTGGAAATCTGCATCCAGCTCAAGGTACTTTTCGACTGCATCCGCTTCTCGGGCTTTGGACATTTTGGTTACGATGTCGCCAAGCTCATCGAGCAAAGCCGCTGGATTTCCTTCAAGCGCCAAGTCAATTGCAGATGTTTCGAGAATGAGCCGAAATCGGCATAGCTGTACTACGTCCTTTTCTGACAAGCTGAAGACAAAAGCGCCCCGCTGAGGAATAATCTGGACGAGACCTTGAAGGTTCAGCGCAGCCAAGGCTTCACGAATCGGGGTTTTACTCATGCCAAAAGTTGACGACAGCTTCGCTTCCTGGAGCGACTCGCCCAGTTGAAAAGTGCCCCTGATAATGCCCTGCCGGATGTGATCCTCGGCAATTTTACTCAGTGAATCCGGGCGTTTGATCTGAAGCGCATCCGCCATGTTTGCTTCGCTCCTCCCTTATTTCCATCAAAGTAGCACATCCCTTGTTGATTTCTATATTGCATCTGATATGTCAGATGTCAGTTAAGGAAAATACCATCAACCAATCCTTGGGAGGATACCTTGTTCAAGAAATCCACATTCGCGCTCAGCGTTGTCATATCGGCTGGGCTTTCGTTCGCGGCATCGGCTGAAACGGTCATCAAAGTCGGTCACGGTGCCGCCGAAGCGTTCCACATGCATCGTGCGCTGTTGAAATTTGAAGAACTGGTTGAGGCCGGTTCAAACGGCGAGATTGACGTGCAGATCTTCCCCTCTTCGCAGATGGGCCCCGACCGCGAGATGATCGAAGGTGTCCAGACCGGTGTTCTCGAAATGGCGATCCCGCCTTCTTCGTTCTTTGCAGGTTGGGATCCGGCGTTTGCTGTCATCGAGCTTCCCTACATGTACGCGTCCAAGGACATTGCTTTTGACGTGCTCGACAGTGATACCGGTGACGCGATGCTTGCCCGCGTTGAAAATCAGGGGCTCGTGGGTCTTGGCTGGCTGGAACTGGGCGTGCGCAATGTCACGAACAATGTCCGCCCCGTCGCCACGCCGGAAGACCTCGAAGGTGTGAAGTTGCGAACCATGAAGGTTCCGGCCCATGTCGCTACGTTTGAAACGCTGGGGGCAAACCCGACGCCGATGAACTTTGGTGAGGTTTATTCAGCACTTCAGCAGGGTGTCATCGACGGTCAGGAAAACCCGCTTGCAATCATCACGTCGCAGCGTTTCTACGAGGTGCAGAAATACCTGTCGACCACGGGTCACGTCTTTGCGGTCTATATGCCGGTTATTTCAAAGCCATTCTTTGATGGCCTTTCCGCTGAACACCAGCAGTTGATCCGCGAGTCGATGGCAGCCGCACGGGCGTATCAAGCCGAAGTCGTTGCCGCCGAAGATACCGCGCAACTCGAAGAAATCCGCGCCGCTGGCGTAGAGGTTCTGGAATTGACGGCAGAACAACGTCAGGCGTTTGCCGACAAAACCGAAAGCGTGCGTCTTCAGTACCGCGAAGAAGTCGGTGCCGAAGCGTATGACGCCTGGGTTGCGGCCGTAGCCGCGGCAAGCGGAAGCTGATCTTCGGTCAATTCAGCCAATAAGGGCACCCGCGCCATGCACGGTACGGGTGCCCCATTCGTCTACGGGGAGGTGAATGATGTCGGTAATCAAGTGGATTGGTCTGAACGCCGAAAAGGCTTTGGCCAGCGCGCTTTTGGCCGCGATTGTCTTGCTGATCTTTGGCAATGTGTTCATGCGCTATGTCATGAATGCCTCGCTTTCCTGGGGGGAAGAGCTGACACTTTGGTTGTTTGTCTGGTTTGTCTGGATCGGCGTCAGCTATGCCTTTCACACTGGCGATCATGTGCGCATCACGGTGCTGCGGGATGTCCTAAGCGAGCGGGCCCGGCTTTTTGCGGATGTGGTGATTGCGCTGCTGGTGCTGGGGTTTCTCGTGGTGCTCACCTACGAGTGCGTCAAGCTGATCAGGATGCCTTTTGTCGCCAGCCAAACTTCGGTCGTTCTCGGCCTGCATATCCCAATTCTCTACGCCTCGGCGCCGGTCGGTGCGGGCCTGTCCGCGATCCGCGTTGTTCAGCACCTCGTGCGAACCTTGCGTTTGATCGCACAAACCAAAGCGTGAGGGCCCACACATGTTAGCTGCAATTCTTTTCCTGACGCTTTTCGCACTTTTGCTTTTCAGCGTGCCCATCGGCATCTGCCTTGGTCTGGCGACAATGATCGTGATGGTCTTTGTCGAAGGAACGCCGCCGATGGTGCTTCTGGCCCGCTCGGTGGTCACGGGAGCGGACTCCTTTCCCCTAATCGCGGTGCCGCTGTTCATTCTGGCGGGCGATCTGATGCAGCATGGCGGGATGTCGCGCCGTCTGGTCGGCTTTGCCAACGCGCTCATCGGCCATATCCGGGGTGGGCTGGCTTATGTGAACGTTCTGGCCTGCGTGTTCTTCGCTGCAATCTCAGGGTCGTCTCCCGCGACCGTGGCGGCGATCGGATCGAATATGATCCCCGAAATGGAAAAGGTCGGCTACACGCGCAAGTTCAGTGGCGCGCTGACCGCGTCCTCGGGCATGATCGGCGTGATGATACCGCCGAGTATCCCCTTTATCATCTATGGCGTCACTGCCGAGGTTTCGATTGGCAAGTTGTTCCTCGCCGGTGTCATTCCGGGCATCCTGTTTGCGGGTATGTTCATGCTGGTCGCCCGGATTTTGCTGCGCAATGACACTGTTGTTCAGCAATCCACCACCACGTTTTCTGGCCCCGGTGTCTGGCAAAGCTTCCGGTCTTCGATCTGGGCGCTGCTTGTGCCGGTTATCATCCTAGGCGGCATCTACAGCGGCATCTTTACCCCGACCGAGGCCGGAGCGGTCGCGGTCGTATATGCCGCCCTCATCGGCATCTATGTCTATGGCGACATCACGATTAAGGACCTGCCGGAGGTCTTGGCCGGCAGCGCCAAGACCAGCGGCACGATTCTGGTACTGGTGATCATGGCAACCGCCTTTGGCAGGTTGATCACGCTTGCCCGAATTCCCACTGAACTGGCTACAACCATTACCAGCCTTTCGGACAACCCAATTATCATCCTGTTATTGATCAATGTGCTCTTGCTGGTGATCGGGATGTTCATGGAGACGATATCGTCGATCATCATCATGACGCCGATCCTGTTGCCTGTGGCAACCGCCCTTGGGGTCGATCCAATTGTCTTTGGGGTCATCCTCACGGTCAATCTGGCCATTGGGTTTTGCACGCCACCCCTTGGCGTTAACCTTTTCGTCGCCAGCAGCATATCGAAGGTGTCCATCGAGAGTCTCAGCCGATCAATCCTGCCCTTCTTCGTTGGCATGTTGATCCTCTTGATGTTGATCACCTATGTGCCTGCAATTTCCTTGGCTTTGCCCTCCCTTTGGTGATGAAGCCAAAATCGCAGCTTGCCAGGAAACAGAATTAGAGGATTCCGATGGATCTGGACCTGTCTCACCCGTCAATCGCAGACCTGCGACAGGTTGCGCGCAAGCGCATTCCGAAATTCGCCTTCGAATACCTCGACAGTGCCACTGGCCGGGAACTGGGATTACAGGTCAATCGCGATGCCCTGGATGCGATTGGTTTCATGCCAAGCGTTCTGTGTGGTCGGACCAAAGCCAACCTTAGAAGAACGCTGTTAGGCCAACAATACGACCTGCCGTTCGGGATTGCGCCCGTTGGCATGTCCGGGCTGATGTGGGCCGGCGCCGAACGGATGCTGGCGCAGGCTGCGGTTGCACATAACATCCCGTTTTCACTGTCCAGTGTGGCGGTCGCATCCCCCGAAGACGTAGCGCCCCACATTGGCACCAACGGCTGGTTTCAGCACTACCCGGTGAACTCTGGCGACTTACGCCGCGCCATGCTGCCGCGGATCAAGGCGGCGGGGTTTCATACGTTGATCATCACCGTTGACGTTCCCGAAGAAAGCAGGCGCGAGAGGCAAAGACGCGCGAACCTGACCGTTCCGCCAAAGGCCGACCTGCGCACGCTTGCCGAAATGGCCCGTTGCCCGGCCTGGTGCTTGGCCCATCTGCGCGAAGGCATCATGCCCCGGATGCGGTTCTTTGATGATTACATCACGCAACGCGGGCGCGAAAGTTTCACTCATGCCGGGGCGTTGATCCGGGGCATACCGGATTGGCAATACCTGCACGAATTGCGCGACGAATGGGACGGCAACCTGATCGTCAAGGGCGTGCTTCGGCCGGAAGACGCAGGCAAGATGGTGGCTGCGGGCGTGGATTGCATCTGGGTCTCAAACCATTCCGGGCGGCAGTTCGAGGCAGGTCCGGCAGTGATCGAACAACTGCCCCTCATCAGAGAGGCTGTTGGTCCGGATGTTCCCCTTATCTACGACTCCGGTGTGGCGTGGGGCCTCGACATCATGCGCGCATTGGCCAAGGGCGCTGATTTCGTCATGTTGGGGCGCGCGTTCCAATACGCGGTCGCGGCTTTTGGCGCGCGAGGGATCAACCACGCGATCCATATTCTGCGGTCTGACCTAACCGCTAATATGAGCCAACTGGGTGCCGAAGACCTGGACCAGCTGTCAGACTATCTTCTGGATCAAAACTGATTGCACTTTAGGCGAAAAGCACAGGCCCCCTAGCCTGCCTGATCGCCCAGCAAGCCCTTCACAATCAGATCGGCAGTCGAACGTGAACAGGCCATCGACAGGTCATAAACCGTGGCCAAACGGGTCAGCGCCTTGACATCAACATCGTGCGGCATCGGTGACAACGGATCGACGAAGAAGATCAGCGCGTCCAATTCGTCTTCACAAATCATCGCGCCGATCTGTTGATCGCCTCCCAAAGGGCCACTTTTCAGGCAGGTCACGTCCAGATCAGGATATGCTGCCTTGATCCGGCTGCCGGTCGTTCCGGTCGAAAAGACTGTCGCGCGCGAAATACGTGCGTGCTGATCACCCACCCATTCCACCAATTCATCTTTTCGCGCGTCATGCGCCACAAGCGCGAAGCGCAGGGTCTTACCGGATGAATTGGTCAACGTACTCTTCCCCTAGCCCGACTTCTGCAAAATGCTTCCGGCAGAGGTCAATCTTGGTGAAGACGTCCTCATAACCCGTGACCGCACCCCACGGATCGACGTAGCACATCACGCCGTTGACCTGGAAATAGGTGATCATTTCCTCGACATCGTCCGGCACGACAAGCGTGTGTGTTTCGCCCGGCGGCTCATAGACATAACCACCTTCTTCGGCGACCCAGTCATGTTCCAGATAATGCCAGCGGCCTTTCAGAACAAACCCGTGCACCGGCTGCGGATGGCGGTGGCGTGACAGAACACCGGCCTTGCGCACCTTCAAAAGGTTCATCCAGTAGCCCTGCGACCGGTTCAGGCAGAGCGGGCGGAACCACACGTTTTCCGCCTGCGGGACCCAAAGCCGCTCGTCCTCGGTGGCTGCGTTGGGGATCACGATCTCTTCCTGCGCGTCCTTTGGGAAGGGCAGTTGATAAGGCATACGGCTGGTATCTTCGGTCATATCTCTTTCCTCACATCGCCAGATAGCCACCATCGACCGGATAGACCGATCCGGTGACAAAGCTGGCGTTATCGCTGATGAGCCAGTGCACGAGCGCGCCGACCTCTTCGGGTTTTCCCCATCGTTTCATCGGTGTGCGCGCCATGATCGCTTCGGTTCTGGCCGGATCATCCCGCAATCCTTGCGTCATTTCCGTTTCGATCCAGCCGGGCGCGATGGCGTTGACCCTGATCCCGTCCTCTGCCCAACGGCCTGCCAGCGCTTTGGTCAATTGCGCCACACCACCCTTCGAGGCGGAATACGCAGGCACCAGCGGTCCGCCGAAGGTGCTTAACATTGAGGCGGTATTGACGATTGCGCCGCCGGTTTTGGCTAGCAAGGAATGGGCCGCGAGGCAGCAGCGCATTGTGCCGGTCAGGTTCACATCAAGCACGCGCGCAAACACGTCGATGTCATACTCTTCACCGCGCAACAAAATTCCCGCGCAATTCACCAAGGCGTCAAGCTGAGTCAGCCCAGCGAAGGCCGCATCGACCGAGCTTTGGTCGGTCACATCCAAGAGCTGCACGGTAATGCCGTCCTGAGGTTCGAATGTGTCAAGTTCGGATTGCGACACCGACGCTGCGGTCACGGACCATCCTGCCTTTGCAAGCGACCGCGCCACACCGGCACCGATCCCACGTGTACCGCCAGTGACAAGGGCATGTTTCATCTGAGTGTCTCCAGGGCATCGGTAAAGGCAACGGCACGCTTGCCGATATCATCCAGCGAATAGTCCGGTTTGAACAGGGCAGATCCCAACCCGAACCCATTCACGCCCGCTTTAAAATACGCGGACATGGTATCTGGTGAAATCCCTCCAACCGCTGCGACCACCGCGTCTTGGGGCAAAACCGCACGCATGGCGGCGATGGCTTTTGGCGGAACCAGTTCCGCCGGGAAGAATTTGAGCACAGACGCCCCAAGATCCAACGCTGCAAAGGCCTCGGACGGGGTCATGACACCCGGACACCAGTAAAGGCCGCGCGCTGCGGCGGCACGGCCGACATCCGGGTTCATGTTTGGCGAAACGATGATCCGCCCTCCTGCGTCAGCGACAGCATCGACTTGGGCGGCGGTCAGCACAGTGCCTGCGCCGACAATGGCGTGTGCACCATGCCGCTCTGCAATCCGCTGAATTGACTCCAGAGGTTCCGGGGAGTTGAGCGGAACCTCGATAATCTGAAACCCGGCTTCGATGAGGGTATCAGCGACCGCAAGAGCATTTTCCGGCGCCACCCCCCGCAGAATTGCAATCAAAGGGTTCCTGGCAAAAGCCGTGACAAGGTCAGTCATCCCAGCAACCCCGCCGCGCGGGCAATCAGGAAATGCCCCTTGGCTGCGATATCGTCGGGCGCGCGGCGGCACTCAAGACCCGCAGTTTGCAAAGCGCGTTCGTAGCGGTCCGACAAGTCACTGCGACCGACAATCGTGAGCGTCCCGGCCCCGCGCGCACCACGGGTCGCCGCCGCAACTTCGGTGCCGATCAACAGGCCCGACATGTAATCGGCGGTTGAGCCTTTGGGTATCTTGCCCATGAGCGGAAGCGTGCGGACGTGAAACAGGTTGTGCAGCAGATTTGCCCCACCTTCGAGACCTGCCGTCACCCCCATCTCGAAAGCCTCTTCGCTGACGTCGTCGCCCTCCATCAAGGTTCCCAGGATTGTGTGTCCCTTGAGGGCTGCGAATACTTCACCGGTCATGTAGGTCGAGAAATCCACGATCCGCCGGTCGACGACCTGGACCCATTTGCTGTGGGTGCCCGGCATCACGAAAGTCCCGTCGTTCAAGCCAAGCGAAGAGGCCCCGATGATCTGTGTCTCTTCGCCACGCATCACGTCAGGGCCGCCAGCATGTTCGGTTGAGGCGCCGGTGACAAAGTGAACAAGTGTCCCGTTTGCCACTTCTAACGACTTCAGAGCCTGCGCAAGATCGTCAGCCCCGAGCGGCATTGCGGCATAGGGTGTTTCAACCCAACCGTTCCGGCTGGTGATCATGCCAGAAGCAAGGATCGGCAGAGCGGTCTGGGCGACCCATGGGCCAATGAGGCGATCAAGGACCGCCTCAAAGCATTTGCCCGACACCTGCATGATGCCTTCGGGTGACGAGACCCCGTCAATCACCTCGCCCTCCGCACCAATCAAAAAGGCGCGCAAGGATGAGGTCCCCCAATCGACACCGATAAGCGCAGGCTCAGATGCGGCCGAATTCATTCAGAAGATCCTCGACTGTTTTGCCTTGGGCGACCCATTCGCGTGTTGCGACCTCACGGTCGGCCTGCTCTTGTGCGAGGCGCACGGTTTCCTCGGCGATCTCTTGCGGGATGACAACGACGCCCATCAGATCGGCGACGATGAAATCGCCGGGGTTCACGACCACGCCGCCGCAAGCGATGGGCACGTTGATCGAAAGCTCTTCCTTGCGTTCGGAAAACATCGTGTGCGTTCCGCGTGGCGTGATGGCACGGGTCCAGATCGGCCAGTTGATGTCTTCCAGTTCGTCTGTGTCGCGCCCTGTGCCGTCAACGATCATCCCGCGGATGCCCCGGTTCTTGGCCAACCCGCCCATAAGGCCGCCGCATACCGACGTTTGCAGATCGCCGCCTGCATCTACGACAATCACATCACCCGGCTGCGCCATTTCAAGCGCGCGCAGGGGATCAACCAGATCGCCTTTTGACAACTGCACCGTCACGGCTTGCCCCGTCACCTTGGCGCGGAATGCGGGTTTGATCGCGCTGTCCATCACGCCAGTGCGATATTGCACGTCGGCAAAGATTGCGGCTGCTGAATAGGCCTCCAGCACCTTATCGAACTTTTTCAAGAGCCCCGGGTTGCGGTCGAAATCGTTGAAGACCCTAAGATCTGTACTTACGTCTGGCATGTCTCTCTCCTGCTATGCGGTAGTTGCAGCCAATGCATCGGCATTGACGGTGTAGTCGGGCTCTTGTCCTGTCAGGACCTTGGCCACTTGGGTGGCAGCCGTGACTCGGGCAGCAAGGATGGATTCCTCCGAGTAGTAGGCGGCGTGCGGTGTCACGAGGACGTTTGGCAATGTGAACAGCGGGTTGTCATCCGGTGTCCAATTGGCCCGTTTCGCCGGCTCTTCTTCGGGGTCATCAAGACCGGCCGCGGCCAGATGGCCTTGGCTGAGCGCGCGGAAGAGAGCGGCGTTGTCGACCGTGGGGCCACGCCCTGTATTCACAAGGATCGCGCCCGGCTTCATCGCTGCGAATTCCGCGTCTGACAGAAAGTGATGTGTCTCTGGCGTCATCGGCGCTTGCATCAGGATGTAGTCGGAGCGTGCCAGCAGATCCGCCTTGCTCACCAATTCGACACCAAGCTTTGCGGCAACTTCGGCAGGCAGAAACGGATCATACGCGATCACGTCGACCCCGAATGCCTGCGCCCGAGCAACAATGGCCTGCCCAATTTTCCCCAGCGATACGACACCCATCGTGCGCCCGCGCAGACGATAGACAGGTTGTCCGCTTTGCCACTGCCAGACACCAGCATGTGTTGCCCTGTCGTAGTCTGGCAGCTTGCGGGCAAGCGTCAGCCAAAGAGCAATGGCGTGATCCGCGACCTCTTCGGTGCAATAATTCTGCACATTGGTCACAAGGATACCTTTGTCCGTCGCGGTGGCGACATCCACGATGTCCACACCAACGCCGTAGCGGGCGATGACCTCGCATTTTTGCATCCGTGTGATCGTGTCCCGACCGATCTTGGCGTATTGGTTCATCATCGCTGCGCAATGCGGGGCGAGGTCGAACAGGTCTTCTTCATGCTTGGCCTGAAGTGCTATGACCTCGGCGCCAGCGGCTTCCAGTATTTCCGTCTCAACGCTGACATCGCCAAAGTCGTAATCCGTGATGACGACCTTGGGCCTGTCCGTCCTGGGGGCGACGCTGCCGCGATCAGTCATACGCGCCTGCCGAATATGTCAGTTCGTAAGAGTGGCTGTAGAGTTCGAAAATGTTGCCAAACGGGTCTTCCATATAGACCATGCGATACGGCTTTTCGCCGGGGTAATACTTGCGCACCTGCTTCATGCGCTGCTTGCCACCCAAGCTTTCAATGATCTTGATGCGGCCTTCCAGGTCTTCGTCCTGCACACAGAAGTGAAACAAGCCGCGACGCCAGTATTCAAAAGGGCGTTCCTCTTCGACGGTTTGGGGAAATTCGAACAACTCGATACCAATGCCGTCCCCCATAGACAGGTGCGCGATACGGAATTTGCCCCAGCCTTCACCAAAGACATCGTCGCACATCTGACCGATGGCGCTGTCGTCATGCAAAACCTCGGTTGGTTCCATCAACACGTAGAGACCGAATGCTTTGGAATAGAATTCCACGGCTTTTTCGAGGTCGGGAACCGTTATGCCGATGTGAGAGAATGTAAGTGCGACCATGAGAGGCTCCTTTGTTTGATTGTCAGAGAATATTGCGAACGATGCCGCCTTCGATCCGGTGTGCAGCGCCGTTGGAGGCAGTGCTGGCCGAGATCGTGACGATCATGCGGGCGACTTCGTCAGGTTGGACGAAACGCTGGATCAGCGAGGTGGGCTCATCCGATTTGAAGTAATTGTCGACGATAGTGTCGAGCGGCGCGCCCTTTTGGGTCGCCAGACCGTCGAAATAGGCCTCCACCCCCTCTGTCCATGTGGGGCCCGGCAAGATCGAATTGACCCGCACCTTTGTGCCTTTGGTCAGCTCTGCCATGCCACGGGTAAGACCTAACATGGCAGTTTTGGTCACCGAGTAGTGGACCATCTGCGGCAAGGGTTTGACTGCCGCTTCGCTGGCCATATTGATGATAGACCCCTTCCCCCGTTTCAGCATGGCAGGCAAGAAAATCCGGCTCATCCTGACGGCGGACAGAACGTTGATGTTGAAATAGTGCAGCCAGTCCTCATCGGTGAGGTCTTCGAAGGATTTGACCGAAAAGATGCCAACATTGTTGACCAGAATATCAACGTCGCCGTGGGCCTGCGCGAATTCTGCCAGCGCCGTTGCTTCGGCGGCTTTACTCAGATCGGCGGCAAGTCCTTTGACCTCACCAAGCGGCGACAGGTCTTCGATGCAGGCTGACACCTCTGCTTCGGTCAGGCCGTGCACGATCAGGCGTGCGCCTTCCTGCAGATAGAGCTTTGCAGTCGCCTTGCCGATGCCAGAGCCCGAGCCGGTGACGAGGACAAGTTTGTCTTTCAGTCCTAAATCCACGTCACGTTCCCTTCGTCACGTTTGATGAAGTCCGGCCCGATATGCGCCCCATGAGGGCCGAAATCTCGGCGCGCCACATGTCGATGCCGACGGCCAGCAAAATGATCAGGCCCAGCACGATATTCTGAACCGACGACGGTGCTGCGTTCAGGTTCAGACCGTTCTGGACGATGACGATGGTCATCGCCCCCATCAGCGTGGCAAGAATGTTGCCGCGACCACCCGCAAGGCTGGCCCCACCCACAACCGCCGCAGCAATGGCCTGCAATTCAAGCGTCTGGCCATAATTGGGCGAGCCCGAGTTCAAGCGCGCGGACATCAGGATTGCGCCGACTGCCGTCATGAAACCGGCGATCACAAAAGTTGTTGTCTGAACCTTGCGCACGTTGATGCCGGTCAGAACGGCGGCAGCCGGGTTGCCGCCGACCGCATAAATCTCGCGCCCAAGTTTGGTGTAATTCATCATGAAGGCGGCAAGCGCGTAGAAGACCACCAGATAGAAAAAGGGCAGCGGAACGCCGAACAGCTTGCCGTAAAAAATCGGCTCAAGCGCGGGATCGAGCGAAAAGATGGGTGAGCCGTTGTTGAAGGTCAGCGCGAGGCCACGAAACGCAATCAATGCAGCCAGCGTGGTGATGAAAGACGGGATCCGCCCGTAAGCCGTTATCAGACCGATGAAAAGGCCAAGCAATCCACCGGCGACCAGAATGAGCGGGAGTGCCAAAACAAGCGGAATACCGATGAATTTTAGCATCTGAGCTAAAATCATCGTCAGCAGTGCCACCATCGACCCGGAACTCAGATCGATGCCAGCGGCAAAAATCACGATGGTCGAGCCAATGGCGATCAGGGCCACAATGCTGACCTGCAAGGACAGGTTCGACAGATTGCCGGGGTTCAGAAAGCGCTCTGTCGTCAGCGCAACAATCAGGGCGACGATGACCATGGCCGCAAAGGGCCCGATCAATTGCGTGTCAAAGATCCGCTTCATGCGAAAGCCTCCTCGGGCGTGGGATGTTGGACATCGGCGGAGGCCCGCACAAGATCGCTATGGGTCAAGTTTGACGCATCAACGGTACGCACAATCGTCCCGTGCTGAACGATTGCGATCCGATCGCTCATTGCCAGTAGTTCGTCGTGGTCTGAACTAATCAGAATGATGGATTTGCCGGCGCGGGTGAGTTTGTTGATCAACTTGTAGACCGCAATCTTTGCGCCGATATCGATCCCTTGTGTCGGCTCATCAAGGATCAGGATCTCCGAGTCCGAGAACAGCCACCGCGCAATCACGATCTTCTGCTGGTTGCCGCCGGACAGGAAGTTGACGGTCTTCTCTTCGGCCTGGGTCGAAATTTCCAAATCGCGGATCAAGTCTCGCGTCGCTTGCTCCTCGGCCTTGAGGTTCAGAATACCGAACCGGCTCAGGCCGCCCAAGGATGCCGCCGTAATATTCCCACTGGCGCGGAAATTAAAAAACAGGCCGTCATATTTTCGGTTCTCGGGGACCAAAGCCAAACCAGCACGGATTGCATCGATCTCCCGATCAAAGCGCACCGGATTGCCGTTCAGGTTCATCTGCCCAGAGATCAGTTCGTCAGTCCCGAACAGGGCGCGCGCGATCTCGGTGCGACCGCTGCCCAAAACGCCGCCAAGGCCGAGCACTTCCCCCCGGCGCAGGTCAAAGGACACCGCCTTCACGCCCGCTTTCGTCGCCAGCCCTTGCGCCTTGAGGACGACCTCATCAGTTGCGTTCTGTTCTTTCGGATAATGCTCGCCAATGTCTTCGCCAACCATAGCGTTGACGATTTCGGCAACGTTGATGCGGGTTTCGCCACTGGCGCGCACGACGCGGCCGTTCCGCAGGATGGTGACCTCATCGACGATCCGTTCGACTTCATCGAGCCTGTGAGACACATAAAGAATGGCGGTGCCGTGGCTGCGCATATTGCGCAAAAGCGCGTGCAGGCGCTCAATCTCATCTTCGCCCAGGGCCGCCGTCGGCTCGTCCAGAATGATCATGCGGGCGTCCATCGCGATGGCCTTGGCAATCTCGACCAACTGCTGCTCCCCCACCGAAAGTGTGCCCGTGATGACATCAGGTGAGACGTCTACATTCATCTCTTTCAGAACGCGCGCGGCTTCATCATGTACCTGGGTCCAGTCGATCACGCCAAAGCGTGACCGCGGCATGTTGCCCAGAAAGATATTCTCGCCGACCGACAGTGTCGGCACGATTGAAAATTCCTGAAACACGGTCGCGATGCCCATATCGCGCGCCGCTTGAGGATCGCTGATCGTCACCGGTTTGCCGTTGTGCAGAATTTGTCCGCTGTCGGGCTGCTGCACGCCGGACAGCGTCTTGATCATTGTCGACTTGCCACATCCGTTTTCGCCAAGCAGCCCATGGATTGAGCCGGGCAATAGCTTGATGCACACCTTGTCGTTCGCCAGAACGCCTGGGTAGGCTTTGGTGATGTCGACAAATTCCCAAAGGGGCGTTGCGGGTGCCATCGTGCGGGCCTCGATCTGGACGTGGGTTGCGGTTGGCTAGAGCCCCCGGCGACACGCGAACGCGTCACCGGGAAGCAGGGAGAACGCTCAGTACTCTTTGGAGGGCTGCGGGAAGAGCTTTTCGGGCTCTTGCAGCACACTGATCGCGCCATCTTTGTCTTCAATCGACGTCGGTGTTTCGATCCAACCGCCGGGATAGGTCCCGTTCAGCGCATCAATGGTCGCGTGCATCGCCGCCTTGCCCATCAAGAACGGCGAGGTGTTGACGGTCGCGGTGATGCTGCCTGCTGCGATTTCTTCCAGACCTGACGTATCCCCGTCATTGCCCAGCAGAACGATGTCGGACCGGCCGAGCGCTTTGGCGGCAAAAGAGGCACCGATGATCATGTAATCGTTCGCGGCAAAGATCATGTCGAGATCAGGGTGCGACTGAAGGATGTCCATGCCGGCGGTATTGCCTCCTTCGACGTTCCATTTGCCGTCGATGGACACAACAACTTCGAAATTCTCGTTGCCTTCGATCCCGTCGAGGAAGCCACCCACGCGTTCGGTCGAGTGATAGCCGGGCTGCCCTTCGATGATGCCGACTTTCAGAGGTTTGTCGCCGTAAGTCTCAATGGCCCAATCGGCAATTGCATGTGTCCCATTGCGTTGGGAGTATCCGACGACACCGTGAATAGGCGTAGGAAAATTCGGGATGTCCGAGTTGATCATCAACACGGCCATGCCCTTGTCGACGGCCTGCTTGAGCAAAGGGGCCGCCGCAAATTCATCGTGCGTTCCAAAGATGATCGCGTCGACATCCTGGGTCAACACGTCCTGGATCATGCCCATTTGACCGTTGATGTCTGCACCCGATTGCGGGGCGAGCATGAAGACTTCGACGCCCTCTTCAGCGGCGACCGCTTTGATACCTTCGCCAATGGCGATGTAATAATTGAACTCAGTTGCCGGTGGCATGAACGCGATGCGGAATGTCTCGTTCTTGGGCGCAATCGCATCAATCGGGGCCTGCGCGCCATCGGTGAGTGGTACCGGCGTCGGGTAGTTTTCGGCGACTGCGACGGTCGCCAATGCGGCGAAACCCGCTGCCAGCGTCGTATTCATCAGGTGTTTGATCATAGTCTTCTCCTCCAGAATTGAGTTGTTTATCCGTTGAACGGCGTGTCGATCACGCCGCGAACGCCGGGCTTTACGGCAAAGAGGCCGCCTGATTCCGGTTCTTTTGTGAGTGCGTCTTCGTCGCTCATCAGGCGCGAGGTCGTGATGAACAGCGAGTCGAGCTCGGGTCCGCCGAAAGCACAGCAAGTGGGCTTCCAGACTGGAACTTCTATTATGTGGTCAATGGTGCCGTCCGGGGCCACGCGCACAACGCGGCGACCTTCCCATTCGGCATTCCAGACACCGCCTTCGGCGTCGACACAGGACCCGTCGGGCAGCCCGGGTTCATCTTTGAATAAGGCATGAACACGCCGGTTCGAAACCGAACCTGTGAGTGTGTCGTAGTCATAGGCCACGATCTCGCGATCCGGGGTATCGGCAAAGTACATCGTGGCACCATCTGGCGAAAAGCAGGTGGAATTCGCACAGGACACGTGATCGATTATCGTTCGCACACTCAGGTCAGTATCGACGCAGATGACGGACGAATCCGCCTTGCCTGACACTTCATTCATGCCCCCGACAATCAACCGACCTTGGCGATCGGTTCGCCCGTCATTGAGCCGCGTCTCGGGGTTTTTCGGCTCGAACAGCGTCACGAGGGTTTCTTTTTTGGTGAGCGGATCGAACAAAACGACACGATCCGCAAAGGCAACGATCAAGCCCCCGGTTGCGCGCGGAGTAAAGCAGCAAACGCGCTCTGGCATCGTATGCGACGCGCTTTGCGACGTTGATGGGTCAAAGGACCAAAGTGCGCAGCCTTCGATGTCTGTCCACCAAACCAACCCGTCGGATGGGTTCCAGAAGATCCCCTCCCCGTGCTGGTTTTTGCAGTCAACAATCAGCTCTGCGCGCATTCCTGTAACCTCCCCCATATCATTCTGATATCTGATATACCAGCTTGCCTTATCTGGTGTATCAGATAACTTCGATCTGGCAACAAGTTTTTTTGGAGACCCCCGCGCATGGCACTCGAAAGACCAAAATCGCTGCGAGAACTTGCCTTAGAGCACTTGCGGAACAGCATCATCGACGGCTCTTTGAAGATGGGCCAGGTCCTGTCAGAGCGAAAAATCTCCGAGGAGCTTGGGGTCTCGAAGTCGCCAGTGCGCGAAGCGCTTGCACAATTGCGCGATGAGGGGCTTGTCAGCATCGAGCCTCAAAAAGGCGCGCGCGTGTTTTCCCTATCGGAACCGGAAGTGACGCAGATTTGTGATTTCAGGCAGGCAATTGAAACGGCTGCCTTTGAACTGGCACTCTCCCGCGACCCCGATGGATTGGCGCAAGACATGCAGCAAGTCGTAAATGACATGGAGCGGGAACGCGCACGTGGCAACGAAAAGGGCTACCTTTCCCTTGATACCGCATTCCATCAAATGATTTTTGAACATGCCCGGAATGACTATCTGACCGCCAGCTACACGCGCTACATCGGCAAGATCGCTGCTTTGCGGACCCATCTGGCAAAGCTGCCCCAGCACACTGATCTGTCGTTTGATGAGCATCGCCAAATCGCGATCGCGGTACGCGAAGGGAATCTCGATAAGATTAAAGCGCTCTTGAAAGAGCACATTGATCGCACACGGCAAACGTACAAAAGCGCCGCGATCGTTCTGGAAGGAGCCGTGGCGTCCTAGCCAATTAAAAAATGCGAAATGAACACAAGGGCGGTCCTGACCAGGGCCGCCCTTTCTTCATGATACAACACCGCGTCCACTTTCATATTGACATCTAACATATCAGATTCCAATCAAAGAGAGGGAGGATTTTTAATGCTAGCTGCGTCGGGTCACGACACGTCTCATGCGCAACCGCTTATCCAGCTGGATGAGGTCGGGAAAAGCTTTGGCACGAACATTGTCCTGAACGGCGTCAACTTCGCATTGCGGCCCGGTGAGGTGCACGCGCTTTGCGGGGAAAACGGCGCGGGGAAATCCACCTGTCTTGGTCTTCTCTATGGGCTTCACCAGCCGTCAACGGGAAGAATTCTGTGTGACGGTGTCGAACAGCGGATCGAAAACCCGTCGCATGCACAATCCCTTGGGATCGGTTGCGTTTTTCAGGAACTCAGCCTCGCTGGCGCGCTTTCCGTTGCAGAAAACATCTATGCCGGGCGGGCCCCTACCCGTTTCGGAGTGGTCAACTGGCCTGAACTGCGCGGCCGCGCAGAGACCTTGCTGGCAGAGTTCGGCCTGAATATCGACGTCTCAAGACCCGTCGACAGCCTGCCCATCAGTTCCCGTCAGATTGTGGAAATTGCCAAGGCGTTATCGCTGAACTCAAGGGCGCTTTTGCTAGATGAACCGACGTCCGCCCTGGCCCCAGATGAAGTGGACGCGCTGTTCGACGTGCTGCGCCGCCTGACTAAAAAGGGCATTGGCATCGTCTATGTCAGTCACCACATGGCCGAGATTTTTCGGATTTCTGATCGCATTACCGTGTTGCGAGATGGCCGTCATATCAGCACATTGCCCGTGTCCGACACGTCACAGGAACAAGTCGTTGCCGAGATGATCGGGGGCGCGCATCCGGGCGACATCAATCGGTCCGGCAAAGTGAGCGGCCAAGAGGTTCTGAGCGTCAAGAACCTCACGCTCCCCGGTGTATTTGAAGATATTTCGTTCTCCATCAAGGCCGGTGAAATCGTCGGCATGGCCGGACTGATGGGCGCCCGCCGCAGCGAGATCGTTCGATCCATTGCTGGCTTGATGCACGGTACATCGGGCCAGGTTTTGCTGCATGGCGAGACCGTGAAGTTCCCGTCTTTGCGGGACGCGATGCGCGCGGGAATTGGGTTTGTCCCCGAAGAACGCAAGACAGAGGGTTTATTTCTTGAACAATCGCTCAGCGACAATCTGATTGCCGCCAGCCTTTCCGAACACACGGCCTTTGGCGTCATGCGCAAGCGGTCGATCAAGGCCGCAAGCACTGCGGCGATCGATGCCTTCAGTGTGAAGACAAGCGGTATCGCGGAGCATGTCGGCGATCTTTCGGGTGGGAACCAGCAAAAGATCATGTTGGCCAAATGGCTCAAGCGTGCACCTGCCCTTTTGATCATCGAAGAGCCGACCAAGGGCGTTGATGTTGGAGCCAAGTTCCAAATCCACACAGAGCTTTTGCGCCGCGCCGCAGAAGGGATGGCCATCCTCGTCGTGTCCTCTGATTTCCCCGAACTCGTCTCGCTCTCTACACGTATTCTTGTGGTCCACGAAGGGCGCATGATGGGCGACATTGCCGCCTCTGAGGCGACAGAAAATACGCTTCTTCGCATGGCGGCTGGAAACGCACGTCCCACGCAAGCTTTGCCAACCCCTCTTTCAGGAGTCGCTCCGTGACCATGACCGCTCAAGCCGCATCCGTTGAAAAGCGGCCACTCCTGCGCCGCACTTTACAAGCTTTTGTCGACGTTCGTGAGCTGACGCTGATCGTCCTGATTGCCTTGATCATCATCGTGATGTCCAACATAAATCCCTACTTCTTCAGTACTTCGAACTTTCGCGCGGTGGCCGTGGGCATGGCCCCGACTGCGATTATTGTGATTGGCATGGCAATCCTGCTGGCATCCGGAGGGTTCGATTTGTCGGTCGGTTCCGTCATGGCACTTTCATCCACGGTGGTCGCGATGCTGCTACTGACTGGCATGCCGATCCCGCTTGCCGTGATCTGCGGGCTGATCCTTGGCGGGGTAATTGGCGTTGTGAACGGTGTGCTGGTGACGAGCCTTGGCATAAACCCCTTGATCGCAACGCTGGGAACCATGTCGATTGCACGTGGTATCGCCCTTGTTCTGACAGAAGGCTTTTCCGTTTCAAGCCTGCCTGCATCCTTCGCGTGGCTTGGCAAAACCGACATCGGCGGCTTTCCCGTGATTGTCCTGCTGACCGTTGTGCTTGTCATCGTATTCGACCTGGCCGTTCGCCACACCCGGTTTTTCCGTCAGGTCTATTTCATTGGCGCTAACGAAAAGGCCGCAGTACTGTCGGGCATCCACGTCACCCGCGTCCGCATCATCCTATATGCCCTGACCGGCGTTCTGGCCGCTTTGGCCGGCGTTTTGCTGGCATCACGCCTGATGAGCGGAACACCAACAGCCGGCAACGGGATCGAGCTGCAGGTTCTTGCGGCAGCCGTTATAGGCGGCGCGTCACTGCGCGGGGGCGAAGGCACAATTCTGGGCGCATTTCTCGGTGTCGTCTTCGTTGCTCTGATCAACAACACGATGACCATGCAAGCGGTGTCGATCTACTGGCAAATGATCGTGATCGGCGGCGTCCTCGTCTCGGCCGTTGCTCTGGACATGATGATCCGAAGCAAACGGGGCTGACCGCGTGCACCCAATGACCAGTCAACAACCAAACCAAATTCAACAGGAGGTCCTCATGACCAAAATCAACAGACGTAATCTTCTTGCAGCTGGTGCTGGTGCTGGCATGGCTTCGGCCTTTGGCGTACCGGGTCTGTCCAGCAAGGCGCTCGCGCAGGGCAGCGGAATGGAATACATTTTTCTGTCCGTCGTCACGCAGGTGCCTTTTTGGGTCGACCACCGCAATGCGCTGGATGACGTCAGTGAACTTCTGGGTGTGAAGACAACATTCACCGGTCCTCTGGATTTCGACACCGCCGCACAGGCGCGAATGCTTGACGAACTTATCGTGCGCCGTCCCGCAGGGATCATGATCTTCCCTGGGGACGAGGCCGCCATGGCCCCCGGCATCAACCGTGCCGTCGAAGCCGGTATTCCCGTTGCATGTCTGACAGGCGATGTGCCGAACAGTGCCCGATCCACGTTCTTTGGCATAAACGGGTTCAATGCAGGCCGCGTAGGCGGTGAGTTGTTGGCACAGGCCATCGGTGGCAAGGGTAAGGTCATTCTGGGCACGTTCCCTGCCCCATCCGTTCTTCAGCGTGTCGAGGGGTACAAATCCATCTTTGCCGAAAAGTACCCCGAAATCGAAGTTGTCGATGTGGTCAACGACAAGGCTGATCCCTCTTACGCGCCGACTGCCTATCTGCAGGCCATTCAAGCGAACCCGGATATTGTCGGCATTGGCGGCACAGACGGGGACAGCGGCAAAGGTGCTGCGATTGCCGTGAACGAGGCCGGGCGCAAGGACATCAAGATCGTCGCGATGGACCGCAATGATGACATGTTGCCCTACATCGAAGATGGCACGATTTACGGTGCGGTGGCGCAAAAATCCTACATCGAAGCTTTCCTCGCGGTCCAGATGCTGCATTGGCAGAACACTGATGGCCTGCAAGTTGTACCGGATTGGCGCGCGGCCGGTATCAACCCGCTGCCCGAAAGCGTCGACACCGGGGTCATGATGATCACCGCCGAGAACGTAGCGCAGTTCAAGCACGCGTGATCTGTCATCCCGGCGCATTCAACATGCGCCGGGACACTGCCAGGAGAGGCTACGATGTCGGACAGATGGGTAGTCATTCAGTTAACGAATAAGGACCTCGAGCTGACAATGCTCCCCGGTATCGGTGGCCGATTATGGGATGTAACTTTCGAGGGCCGATCGCTGCTTTTTCAAAACCCGGATCTCGTTGGCCAGCCCGTTGATGAGAAAAAGCTTGCCGATTTACCCACCCGGTCTCCACAATTCGCCTTTCCGCTATGGGGCGGCGAAAAATCATGGATCGCTCCTGACACGTCATGGACAGGTGGCGCGCCGTTCATTGCGTTGGATAGTGGGGCCTATCGGGTCACGTCTCGTAGCAATTCCGAAGTCGAAATGACCAGCGCGGTCTGTCCGGTCTCGCAACTGTCGGTGACGCGCCGCATCACCTTGAAGACAGCCCATTCATGGACCATCGACCATGCTGTGACCAACCATGGGAGCGGCCCGCGCGTGACGGGCATCTGGTCTGTGATGATGATCGACACGCCTGCCAAGATCGGCGTCTCCATGAAGGACCCCACCTTTCAAACCGTGTTTGGCAATGCGGGGACCTTGGTGTCCAAGCACCAAAACTGCATTCTTGCGGATTGTGCAGGGAAAAATGAATTCAAAGTGGGACTGCCAAATCCGAACGGTGAAACACTGGTTAGCTTTGGCCAAGGTGGCCCGTGGATGATGTGTTCAGTTCCGCAGCCAGTTCAAGATGATCACTATTCGCACCAGAAGCCAGTCGAGGTCTTCAACTCGGGCGACTACGACTATTGCGAGGCCGAATGGCATTCGCCTCAAGCTACCCTTTTGCCCGGCGAAACGCTGAGGTTTCAGCAAGACTTCTGCATCTGGGCTGATCGCGACCCATCGAATGCGCCCAACAGCATCAGTACAAACAAGGAATTCCTGTCATGCATGTCCTGATCACAGGTGCCGGGGGTCATTTGGGCCGCAAGCTTTTTGACGTCCTCGAAAACGATCCCGGTTATGACGTTTCGGGGATCGACATCCGGCCGGTCGATCATCCGAACATTCATACGGCAGACCTTTCTGATGACAGCAGCTGGGTGGACTTGCTGAACGGCGTAGACGTGATCGTGCATCTTGCCGGCGACCGGGAGCCAGCCGCCACATGGCCCTCGGCGATCACGCACAACATGGACGCGACGCTTTCGCTTTATCACCATGCGGTTGCAACCGGCGTCAGCCGCGTTGTCGTTGCCAGTTCCAACTGGGTTCACGGCGACAAAAGGTTCACCCATGATATGCTCAACAGCGCAACGCCACCGGGGCCGGTGAACGCCTACGGCATGTCAAAGCTGTTTTGCGAACGAACAGGCGCGTACTTCGCACAGCATCACGGGCTTTCCGTCATCTGCCTACGCATCGGCTGGACGCAATGGACACATGACAACCAACCCGGACCACACATGGCGATGGGTCGGTGGGGTCAGGAGATGTGGTTAAGCGACCGGGATTTCCTGAGTGGTATGCGCGCAGCAATCGACGCCAAAGAGGTATCCTTTGCAGCGTTGAACCTAATGTCGAACAACCCCGGAATGCGGTGGGACATCACAGAGACAAAACAGGTGACCGGTTACGATCCCCAAGATGGGAGCCCTGCCAAAGTTTCCGCTGTCATTGCTCTGAAGTCCGCCGTGAAAGGCTTCTTTAGCTTCCGGGTTCCAAGGTTTTTTGAGACCCGCTTTCCTGGATGGTGAGCAGCAAAATCCGTGCACCCTTAAAGCAATTGCGGGATCTTGACTTTG
This sequence comes from Aestuariicoccus sp. MJ-SS9, assembly GCF_032586235.1. Classification (NCBI taxonomy): domain Bacteria; kingdom Pseudomonadati; phylum Pseudomonadota; class Alphaproteobacteria; order Rhodobacterales; family Paracoccaceae; genus Aestuariicoccus; species Aestuariicoccus sp. MJ-SS9. The sequence goes on along the minus strand of NZ_JAWHTD010000014.1, from coordinate 2,431 downwards.
CAGCCACAGTCAAAGGCTTCATCCTAATATAGCCATATCAACCTGAGGCTCAGATCTCTCCTGAAAGTAACCGATGGGTTGCATTGGCAACACCGAGCACCTCTATTCGAAAAGCAAACTGATTTTACCACGCCCACTCTACCGCCAAACGCCCGCCAGAACCCGCCAGACGCCGATTTCACGTTGCACACATAGTGCACACGATGCCACTTAATCAATTGAATTTAAACATGAAATCGCCCAACCCATCATCGGGGCAGATTTGCTCTTGCCGTCCAATGGCAGGTCTTCGCCCGAGTTCAGACTTGGCAGCTGAAGCAAAGATCGTCTGTTTCGGGCTCTTCCAAGACATCTGAGCGAAATGGTCAGATGACGGTTGAGTACCGTCGAGCGGTCGTTCGGTCACGGACAGCCGAACTTTCAGCGTTCAATGACCGCTTCGATCCTTAGCGGGCGTCGGAGATAAGTCGAGGAATGACTGGGTCGCGGACGAAGCCGACATTCGATGCACCCTGCTGTTTTGCAATGATTTTTTTTGGCGGCGCGCCGCCTGTCCCTCGGCGGCTCAGCCATTCGCTGCTGATGAGAGACGAATCAAAAATGCAAAAAGAAAACAATCGAAAGAGATGCGGGCCAAAACCTGTCGCTTCGACACCATTGATCTGATTGTGGACTCTTTGAGGCTTTCTGTGTGCTAAGGTGGCCCCGCGTCGATGTTTTTGGGACGTGTCATCTAAGGAAGGAATTTCAAAATGCGTTTCACCCACTATGCAACCCTTGTGGCTCTTGTCCTGCCCGTGCCAGCCGCAGCATTCGATGCCAGTGGCACTGGAACTGGCACCAGCATGAACGAAGCCATACCGATCCATGATGGTCTGGTCGTGGTCAAAGTCAGCTCGATCTATGACGGGTTTGACACCGATATCGCCGACAACGCGCTCGCGACGGCCAAGGGCCCCTGTTTCGGGACAATGATCATCAACAACGGTGCAGTCTCTGGCAGCGGGGCCTGCAATTACACCGATGCTGATGGCGACGCCATCATCATGCGCTGGACCCCGACCGGCTTCAACGATGAGGGCCGGACCATCGGCACATGGGAGCTGATCGGCGGCACCGGCAAATGGATGGACGCCTCTGGTGGCGGTAGTTTCAATGCTGGTGGCGATGGCGACGAGTACACCAACATGGTCACGGGCGAAGTCTCCATGAACTGAACTATCCATCCCCCGTGTGATAGTCTGCAAGAGGGGATATGGCCTACAGGAACCTTTTTGGTCCGGAGTCCGTAGTATTCGACCTGTGACGGATCATCAGGACTCACATCGGGGACTGACTGCTGCACGCGCACCGTGATACCCTTTCCCAAATGCGCCATGGGAGGAAGACGTGCTCAAGTCTGTAGGATTTTTCGCCGGGCTTTGGGCCGCCGCCGCAACCGTTGCAAGCGCGGAAGAGACCCTTTGTGAGACAGCAGGTCTCGTCGTCGAGGGTGGAACATCAGCGTCTCGGGATCGCGTCTGCCGAATTGCCGCCCGTGAGATTCCAGAGCTTGCGACCTGCAACGTCGCAGTGCCTGAGGGTGTCACGCTTAGATTCGAGGATATTCTGCCAGAGGGCTGCATGGGCATCTTCCATTGCGGCGAAGCGCTAATCAACTTGCTACCGCCCGATCTGATGGCCGAGCGACGTGAACCGGACGGCGCCTTTGCCGGTGTGCCAGATGAGGCCTATTTCAATAGTGTTGTGGTGCACGAATTGACCCATGCCGCCTACGATGGCGTAGAATGCCCGTTAAACGATTGCCTGGCGACGAGCGAATACGTCGCCTATGCAATGCAGGTCAGGTCGCTGCCGACCGAGGCGCGCACAGCGTTCGAGGCGGCCTCCGCCTTCGATCAGCGCGTCGCGCGGGATGAACTAAGCGCGATGTATTACGCCTTCGCCCCTGACCGCTTTGCGCAGAAAGCTTGGCTGCATTTCACTCAACGCGACGACGGCTGTGAATTCATAGGACAGATCCTGGACGGCGCTGTGTTCTTCGATCGGGAGCGCTTCTGACCAAAACGTCAGAAACGGGCCATTTGCTGTTATGATCGAAATCGGCCCGACCGATCTTACCAGCATCCAGAAGAACAACAGCGGCGTGTTCCCGGTCGAGCGTCTGTACAATATTATTGACACCAGGCTAGACGTGCGAGCGCATGGGATGCGACACATGCCGGTCGGGAGCGCATGCTATCTTGCTCGTATCGATAATGAGCCGGCCACCGTCGAGATCTGTCGACTATACAGCGGTCCGTTTGGCAGCTGGGCGCCAAGACCGCCTTCATCGAGCCGGGATCACCCTGGGACGAGCTGTCCGCGGATGATGTGCGCAGAGCGGTCGAAGTGACGGCCATCGGTGCCTTTCTGACCGCCAAGCACGCAG
>NZ_JAWHTD010000013.1:0-106283 GCF_032586235.1 Aestuariicoccus sp. MJ-SS9 | reverse complement strand
TACTCCACGGCATGGCCGCTTTAGAGCAACTCGGTATGGCATGGCACCGCACAAGGCCATGTGCGAAAGTGCCCTGGGTCAGTTCGACTATGTCAACGGGTCCTTGGACTGATGGCCGCCATTTCTCGCGCGAACGTGACCGGTTCAGTCTCGAAACTACGGAGAGCACATGAGGTGCTTCCGAGATCTCTTATGCTGCAAGCACCCCGTTGAGCCAGTGTTCGACTTTCATGAGGTTTGAACACCCTGTCCATGCAAAGATCACTTTGTCCGATGACGAAGCGGTCTTCACAACCTGCGCAAACTTCACCGGGCATGCGTTGGAAAGAAACTTGGAGGCCGGCGTAATGATAAAAGGTGGAGACACTCCTCAAGACATATATCGACACTGGAAAGGGTTGATGGAGCTGAAGACGATTTCAAAGGTTGGCTGAATTCCATTGAATCATCTCTACGCGCGCGCGTAGTTCGAGTGCTAGTTCAGGCTGGGCATGTTCTGACATACAACACAGCGGTGCCCACTTCTTCCCTAACACTTTGGCCAATGGCCAGCATATAGGCTAGTTCGCCTGATCAAAGGCGAATAAGTGTTTTGTTATCAATGTCTTGATATGTTTTGTGGCAGCCCGATGGGCTGCCCCAAGGTATTCAGGCGGAAGGTGTCAGCCAAAGACGCGTCCCAGCGCGCAGTCCACAGCGGCGATGATTTCGTCGATGTCGTCCTTGGTGGCGATCAGCGCGGGCGAGAAGCACAGCGTGTTGTTGTACCCCGGCACCGAGCGGTTGGTCGCGCCGATCACCACGCCCTGCGCCATGCAGTCGCCGACCACGGCCTGCACCTGTTTTTCAGGCGTCGGCGCGCGGGTGCCGCGGTCCGCGACCAGCTCGGCGCCCAGGAAGAGGCCTTTGCCGCGCACATCGCCGATCACCGCGTGGCGGTCGGCCAGCGCGTGCAGCTGGTCGAGCATGTAGTCGCCCATGGCGTTGGTGTTGTCCAGCAGGCCCTCGTCCTCGATGATGCGCATGTTTTCCAGCGCCGCGGCCGGGCCGGCGGTGCAGCCGCCGAAGGTCGAGATATCGCGGAAATAGTTCATCGGGTCGCTGTCGTCGTCCTTGAACATCTCGAACACCGCCTCGGTCGTGACCATGCAGGCGATGGCCGCATAGCCCGAGGCGACGCCCTTGGCCATGGTCACCATGTCGGGCTGGATGCCGTATTGCTGGTAGCCGAACCAGGTGCCGGTGCGGCCCACGCCGCAGACGACCTCGTCGATATGCAGCAGGATGTCGTACTTGCGGCAGATCTCCTGCACGCGCGGCCAGTAGCCCTCGGGCGGGGTGATGACGCCGCCGCCGGCGGTCACCGGCTCGAGGCAGAGCGCGCCCACGGTATCGGGGCCTTCGCGCAGGATGATCTCTTCGATCTGGTTGGCGGCCCATTCGCCGTAGTTTTCCACCGGCGCGCCCTGTTCGGCGGCGCGGTATTCCAGGCAATGCGGCACGCGCACGAAGCCGGGCGTGAAGGGGCCGTACTGGGCGTTACGCTCGTTCTGGCCGCCCGCCGACATCGTGGCGATGGTCGAGCCGTGATAATCGCGGTCGCGGTAGAGGATCTTGTGCTTCTTGCCACCATAGCGCTTGTGCGCGATCTGGCGCACCATCTTGAACGCCTTCTCGTTCGCCTCGGAGCCGGAGTTGACGTAATAGACCCGGCTCATCCCGGGCATCTTCGAGATCAGCTTTTCCGAGAAGAGCGCGCCCGGCACCGAGCCCGCGGAGCCTGCGAAATAGTTGAGCTTGAGCAGTTGGTCATAGACCGCCCGCGCGATGGATTCGCGCCCGTAGCCGACGTTGACCGTCCAGACGCCGCCGGAGACGGCGTCGAGATGCTCCTTGCCCTTCTGGTCCCAGACGCGCATGCCCTTGCCCTCGATGATGATGCGGGGGTCTGTCGTCTCGAACGGCTTGTGCTGGATCAGGTGATGCCAGACATGCGCCTTGTCGGCGGCGATGATCTGGCTGATATCGTTGTCGTGATAGGTGCCGTCCATGGGAATGCTCCGTTCTGTCAAGGCGGTGTCAGCGCGTGCGGGAAAGGCCACTGCGCAAACGCGTCGCGGCCCGTTTCACATCAGCCAAAAAAGGGGGCAGACGTTAGGGCCAGTTGGTCAACAAGCGTAATACCAGAATGCCGGGTTTAACAGCACCAGGCGGGCTGAATATGGCACAACTGGCCGCGATTTCAGAGAATTGCCGAAAAATTCACCTGCCCAGCGGTTAAGCCCGCGGAACGCAAATCCGGCGAAATTTCAGAAAAACAATTGATCCTATCGGGTTTTTCCGTTCGGATCATGCGCAAGGTGCCGCATGGCGCCGGCGACAAGAGGCGGAGGACCGCCCGAAGCGCATCATAAAGCCCGCGCGGGACTGTGTCGCGCGGGTCAGAACACGGGAGTGATATGAAAATGAGCATCAAGACAACCCTGATGGGCGCAGCGGCCGGTCTGGCCGTGCTGTCCGGCAGCCAGGCGGCGTTCGCGGCCGGACACGGCGGTGAGATCACCGTGGCCTATTTCCTCGAATGGCCGATGCCGTTCCAGTACGCCAAGCAGATGGGCACCTACGATGAAGAGATGGGCGTCACCGTCAACTGGGTGAGCTTCGACACCGGCACGGCGATGTCGGCGGCGATGGCCTCGGGCGACGTGCAGCTGGCTGTCAGCCAGGGCGTGCCGCCTTTCGTGGTGGCCACCAGCGCGGGGCAGGATCTGCAGATCCTCGACGTGGCGGTGAGCTATTCCGAGAACGACAACTGCGTGGTGCGTGAGGACCTCGAGATCGACAAGATGTCCGCCTCGGAACTGGCCGGCAAGAAGGCCGCCGTTCCGCTGGGCACCGCTGCGCATTACGGTTTCCTCAACCAGATGAACCATTTCGGCGTCGACGTGTCGTCGATGGAAGTGGTCGACATGGCGCCGCCCGACGGCGCCGCCGCAATCGCGCAAGGCTCGGTTGACATGATGTGTGGCTGGGGCGGCTCGCTCCGCCGCGCCAAAGAGCACGGCAACGTGCTGCTGACCGGCGCCGAAAAGGAAGAGCTGGGCATCCTGGTGTTCGATGTGACCTCCGGCCCCGCCGGGTGGGTGGCCGAAAACAGCGACCTGGTGGCAAAGTTCCTCAAGGTGACCGCCGATGCCAACGCCATGTGGGCGGATGAGGCCAACCATGCCGAAATGCTGCCGGTGATCGCCAAGGACGCGGGCATGAGCGAAGAGGACACGATGGCGACGATTTCGACCTTCGTGTTCCCGAATGTCGAAGACCAGCTGTCGGCGAAATGGCTGGCCGGCGGCGCGCAGACCTTCATGAAGGGCGTGGCGGACGTCTTTGTCGAGGCCGGCAGCATCGACGCCGCGCTCGACAGCTACGCCGGCGCTGTGAACGCCGGTCCGCTCGAAGCCGCGAGCGGGATGTAAACGCCTGCCAAAAGCCGCTCCTCAAGCCCTTGCGGGCTTTCCTCGCGAGGACGCCCGCAAGGGCGGAGGAGCGGCGCCTCTTTCTTCGGAAAGGAATGCCCCATGTCGGGACTGTCCATCGAAAACATCTCCATGCGCTTCGACCTGCCCAACGGCAGTTCCGTCCAGGCGCTCAAGGATGTCACGCTCAAACTCGAAGCCGGCGAGCTCATGTCGGTGCTCGGTCCCTCGGGCTGCGGCAAGACCACCCTGCTCAACATCGTGGCGGGATTCCTCGCACCGACCGAGGGGCAGCTCATCCTGAACGGCCACCGCGTCAACGGCCCGGATGCCGAACGCGGGATGGTGTTCCAGCAAGGCGCGCTCTTCGAATGGATGAGCGTCCGGGACAATGTCAGCTTCGGCCCCCGCATGGCCGGCAAGCGCGAGGCGGAATGGGGCGCCAACGTCGATCACCTGCTTGACGTCGTGGGCCTGCGGGACTTCAAGGAAAAGGCGGTCTACGAATTGTCGGGCGGCATGCAGCAGCGCGTGGCCCTGGCCCGTTGCCTGGCCAACGAGCCCGACGTCATCCTGATGGACGAACCGCTGGGCGCGCTCGACGCGCTGACCCGCGAGAAGATGCAGTCGCTTGTTCTCAAGCTCTGGAAGGAAACCGGCAAGACCATCATCCTGATCACCCACTCGGTGGAAGAGGCGCTCTTGCTGGGTGAGCGTCTGCTGGTCATGGCGCCGCGCCCCGGCCGCATCCACAAGGAATACCGTCTGCCCTTTGCCGATCTCGGCGTCGGGGAGGACCTGCGCGAGGTCAAGAAACATCCCGACTTCGGCTCCAAGCGCGAAGAGATCCTGGGCATGATCTGGGACATGGAAGAAGAAATCATGGGCCGGACGGAGGACGCATAATGATCGTTTTCGCCATCTATATCGCGATCTTCGTCGCCTCGTTCTTCATCGTGAAATTCGCGGTGCACAAGGCCACCACCGATTACACCTCGCTCAAGACCGTGACCTTCGGCGACGAAAGCGCGGTGACGCCGAACCGGATCGCCAGCGTGGTGTCGATCCTGTCGATCTTCCTGCTTTGGGGGGCCTTCACCGGGTCCAAGATGATCCCGTCCTTCCTGCACGCCCCCGGCCCCTTCATCGGCGAGGCCAGCTTCACCTATACCGCCGAGGCCGGCGGGCAGACCGACGACGCCACCGTCACGGTGAACGTCTTCGAGGTCGGCAACGACAACGAGGACCCGCCCGAGGTCGACCCCGGCGACGGCTGGGCCAAGAACGATGCGGATGCGGTCGGCGCCTGGCGCTCGGGCCTTATTCGGGTGGACCGCAACGACGAGCTCGGTCGCGACGACGGCCATACGGTTGTCGCGGTGAACGGCCATCCGATCGAACCCGGCGGGTCGGTCGAAACCGAATTCGGCCGCGTCGGCATGTCGCCCAAGGGCACGCTGAACTTTGAGCCCGCCAAAGGCTGGCAGATGGAGCCGATCTGGCTGCCGCCGCCCGAGGCGGTGGTCGCCCGGATGGGCGAGATCGCCAGCGAGGGCTACCGTGACAGCACGCTCTGGGAGCATCTGGGATATTCGCTGTTCCGGGTGATCGTGGGCTTCTTCTTCGGCGCGCTGGTTGGCATTCCGCTGGGCTATGCCATGGGCCTGTCCAACTGGTTCCGCGGCTGGTTCGACCCCATCGTCGAATTCATGCGCCCGGTGCCGCCCTTGGCGCTGATCCCGCTGGTGATCATCTGGGCGGGCATCGGCGAGGCGGGTAAGATCATCCTACTCTTCCTGGCCGCACTCTGGATCATGGCCATCGCAGCGCGCTCGGGCGTGTCGGGCGTGTCGATTTCCAAGGTGCACGCGGCCTATTCGCTGGGCGCCAGCAAGTGGCAGATCATGCGCCACGTCATCGTCCCCAACTCTTTGCCCGATATCTTCACCGGGGCGCGAGTGGCGATGGGGGTCTGCTGGGGCACCGTCGTTGCCGCCGAACTGGTGGCGGCGGAAAAGGGCGCGGGCATGATGATCATGGTGGCGTCGAAATTCCAGCTGACCGACATCGTGATCATGGGGATCATCCTGATCGGCGTTATCGGCTTTGGCATCGACATGCTGATGCGCGCGGCCGAACGGGCGCTGGTGCCCTGGAAAGGCAAGGTCTGACCCTGCGCCGCGGGCCCCGGCCCGCGGCCTGCCACCGGCGTTGACGAGTGACCCTTTAAAGGAGTTTCCATGCCCATCCCCGCCCCCGACGGCCTGTCGGACGATCTTCTGTCCATCCTCGGGGTCGACGTCGACCGCCGCTGGAACGCGGCGGAGCCGCATGGCACGCCCGTCGTCGTCACCTTCGGCTTTCCGCAGGAGCTGCCCGGGTACGACCCGGACATTCCCGGTTTTCAGCCTTTCACCGAAGACTATTTCGACATCATCCGCGGCGCACTGGCCACGTGGGACGACGCCAGCGGCCTGACCTTCGTCGAGGTGCCCGGCGATCTGGCCGAGATCACCTTTTCCATGCGCGACATGGAGGGGCTGACCAATGCTACCGGCAACCCGCTCAGCGGGTTCGGCTATTACCCGGGAGTGTCGTCCTACACCTCGAACGGGGAAACCACCTATTACAACCGGCTTGGCGGGCAGTCGGGCGATATCTGGATGAACGCCGATTACTACGGCGGCAATCCGGCGACCATGGCCCCGGGCGTGCGGGGCTATTCCATCCTGTTGCACGAGATAGGCCATGCCGTCGGGCTGCAACACCCTTTCGCCGGACCGGTGGTGATCGACCCGGCGTTCGACAACGGCTTGTTCACGATCATGTCCTACGACAGGTCGCATGGCACGGTGGCGCTGGGCACGCTGGATGTCGAGGCGATGCAGGTGCTTTACGGGCCCGACGTGGCGCAGGCGGCCCATTGGGACGCGGACCTCGGCGCGCTGGTGCAAGACGCGCCGCAGGGCGGCGGGGCGCTCTTTGCCCACAGCGGGCCGGACCGGATGACCGGGTTTTCGGGCGACGACAGGTTCCATGGCGCAGGCGCGGGCGACACGATCGCCGGGGCGGGCGGGACCGATCTGGTGTCGGTGAACGAGACCTCCTTCGGCGTGACGCTGACGCCCGATGCGAACGGCCCCGAGCTTTACCTGGAACTCGACGACGGTACGCTGACATTGTCGAGCGTCGAAACCCTGCAATTCCTCAACCAGACCATGTCCATCGACAGCCTGTTGGGGCCGAGCGTCACCCTGACCGGCACCGACGACCCCGAGGCGCTGACCGGCGGCGATGGGCCGGACAGCCTCTCTGGGGCGGGCGGCGACGACACGCTGCGCGGCGGCTGGGGGTCCGACAGGATCGACGGCGGCGCGGGCAACGACGTCGCGCAGGGGGAGTACGGCAACGACGTTCTGAACGGCGATGCTGGCAACGATTCGCTCAGCGGCGGCGGTGGCGACGACCGGATCGACGGGGGCGAGGGCGACGACCTGCTGGCGGGCGGCAGCGAGGATGACACGCTGATGGGCGGCGCGGGCGACGACCTGATCGGCGGCGGCACTGGCGGCGACACGATCGACGGCGGCGAGGGCAACGACATCATCGGCGCGGGCCTGGGCGACGACACCGCCATCGGCAACGCTGGCAACGACATCGTCAACGGCGGCGCGGGCAACGACACGCTTACGGGCGGCGACGGCGACGACACGATGGGCGCCAGCTTTGGCGACGATTACTTGCTGGGCGGCAACGGTGCCGACGACATGGGCGGCGGCACAGGCCGCGATCTGATGTACGGGCTGGCCGACAACGACACGCTCGGCGCGGGCGAGGGCGACGACACGGTCGACGGCGGCGCGGGCGACGATTTCGTCGCAGGCGGAGGGCGCAACGACGTGGTCAACGGGCAGGGCGGCGACGACAAGCTGATCGGCGGCACCGGCGACGACACCTTGTCGGGCGGCACGGGGGCTGACCTCTTCATCTTCAACCTGCTGAACGCCGGCGAGACCGACATCATCACCGATTTCGAGACCGGCACGGACCGCCTGCGCCTGACGGGCGCCGGGGGCTTCGGGGCGCTCGACATCGAAAGCGCCTCGGGGTCCTTGCGGATCACGGTGCAGGGGCACGAGATCGTCCTGCAGGGCGTCGCCGCCGCCGATTTCGGCGCCGACGACATTTTGTTTATCTGACACCGGGCGCGCGCCCGAAACGAAAACGGCCCGGGCTTTTCCAGTCCGGGCCGTGATCCGTCTTGCCGAAAGTGCGGGTCAGAGCGTGGGGTAGATCGGGAACTTGGCGCAGAGCGCTTCGACCTCGGCGCGGACCTTGTCCTCGACCTCGGAATTGCCGTCCTCGCCATTGGCGGCCAGCCCGTCGACCACCTCGATGATCCAGTCGGCGATCTGGCGGAACTCCTGCTCGCCGAAGCCGCGGGTGGTGCCGGCGGGGCTGCCCAGACGGATGCCGCTGGTCACCATAGGCTTTTCCGGATCGAAGGGCACGCCGTTCTTGTTGCAGGTGATATGCGCGCGGCCGAGCGCCTTTTCGGTGGCGTTGCCCTTGACGCCCTTGGGCCGCAGGTCGACCAGCACCACATGGGTGTCGGTGCCGTGGGTCACCGTATCCAGACCGCCCTTGATCAGCTGGTCGCTGAGCGCCTGGGCGTTCTTGATGACGTTCTGCTGATAGGTCTTGAATTCCGGGCGCAGCGCCTCGCCAAAGGCCACGGCCTTGGCGGCGATGACATGCATCAGCGGGCCGCCCTGGATGCCGGGGAAGATGGCCGAGTTGAACTTTTTGGCCAGCGCCTCGTCATTGGTCAGGATCATGCCGCCGCGCGGGCCGCGCAGGGTCTTGTGCGTCGTGGTGGTGGCGACATGGGCATGGGGGAAGGGCGAGGGATGTTCGCCCGCCGCCACGAGGCCCGCGAAATGGGCCATGTCCACGTGCAGGTACGCGCCGACGCTATCGGCGATCTCGCGCATGCGGGCAAAGTCGATCTGCCGCGGAATGGCAGAGCCGCCGGCGATGATCAGCTTGGGCTGATGTTCCTTGGCCAGCGCCTCGACCTGGTCGTAATCCAGCAGGTTGTCCTGCTTGCGCACACCGTATTGGATGGCGTTGAACCACTTGCCCGACTGGTTCGGCTTGGCCCCGTGGGTCAGGTGCCCGCCCGCGTCGAGGCTCATGCCCAGGATGGTGTCGCCGGGCTGCAGCAGCGCGGTAAAGACCCCCTGGTTGGCCTGGCTGCCCGAGTTCGGCTGCACATTGGCAAAGCCGCAGTCGAAGAGCTTGCAGGCGCGCTCGATGGCCAGGTTCTCGGCCACGTCGACCCACTGGCAGCCGCCATAGTAGCGGCGGCCGGGATAGCCCTCGGCGTATTTGTTGGTCATGACCGAGCCCTGCGCCTCCATCACGGCGCGGCTGACGATGTTCTCCGAGGCAATCAGCTCGATCTCGTTGCGCTGGCGGCCCAGCTCGCCGGTGATCGAGGCGAAGAGTTCGGGGTCGCGGTCGGACAGCGTTTCGGTGAAGAAACCGGTGTCGCGGTGTGGGGCGTTCATGGTCGTGCCTCCCTTGGGGTGGATTCGGAATTGCGCGTTGCCGCGTTTCGTAAAGGAAACTGGACCCGTGGCAAAGGTTGTAAAGCGACATTCCCGGAATATGGCGCGGCATGGGTGGTGCGCTGCCGAAACTTGTGCTTGTTTCGGAACCAGCCGGCCCCTTCAGGAAACGCCATGTCGCTCCGCATCGCCTTTTGCGCCTCAAACGCACCGCTCGCGCAATCCGCCAAGGCGGCGCTGACGCGGCGCTATGGCGATCATGCGGAACGGCGGGCGGATGTGATCGTGGCGCTGGGGGGCGACGGCTTCATGCTTCAGACGCTGCACCGCACGCAGGCGCTGGCGGTGCCGGTCTACGGCATGAACCGCGGCACGGTCGGGTTCCTGATGAACGAATATTCCGAGCACGGGCTGGAAGAGCGGCTGCGCGCGGCCGAGGAGGCGGTGATCAACCCGCTGTCGATGCGCGCGGAATGCGCCGGTGGCGTGGTGCACGAGGCGCTGGCGATCAACGAGGTTTCGCTCTTGCGGATGGGCCCTCAGGCGGCGCGGCTGCGGATCAGCGTGGACGGCAAGCTGCGGATGTCCGAGCTGGTCTGCGACGGGGCGCTGGTGGCGACCCCGGCAGGCTCGACGGCCTACAATTATTCCGCGCACGGGCCGATCCTGCCCATCGGGGCGGACGTTCTGGCGCTGACGGCGATGGCGGCGTTCCGGCCCCGGCGCTGGCGCGGCGCGCTCTTGCCCAAGACCGCGCTGGTGACGTTCGAGGTGCTCGATCCGGAAAAGCGCCCGGTGATGGCCGAGGCGGATGCGCGCGCGGTGCAGAACGTGCTGCGCGTGGATATCAAATCCGAACCCTCGATCGCGCACCGGGTTCTGTTCGACCCGGGGCACGGCCTTGAAGAACGGCTGATCCGCGAGCAATTCGTCTGACAAAGCGCGCGCGGACCGCCACCGGTGCCGGAATTTTTGAAAAATTCCGGACCGTTTTCTTTGAAAGAAAACGGGTGCCTAGCCCTTGGCGTAGCCGAGCCCCTGCAGCGCCTCGCGGATCTCGTCCAGGATGGCCGGGTCGTCGATGGTCGCGGGCAACTTGAAGTCCTCTCCATCCGCGATCTTGACCATGGTGGCGCGCAGGATCTTGCCCGAGCGCGTCTTGGGCAAGCGGTCAACCACCGTGCAAAGCTTGAACGCCGCGACCGGGCCGATCCGGTCGCGCACCAGCTTCACGCATTCGCGCGCGATCTCGTCATGCGGCCGGTTCACGCCCGTGGTCAGGCAGACGAAACCCATCGGCAGCTGACCCTTGAGCTCGTCCGTGACCCCGATCACCGCGCATTCCGCCACGTCCGGATGCGCGGCCAGCACCTCTTCCATCCCGCCGGTCGACAGCCGGTGCCCGGCCACGTTGATCACGTCGTCGGTGCGCGCCATGATGTAGAGATAGGCATCCTCGTCGATCATGCCCGCGTCGCCGGTCTCGTAATACCCGGGAAAGGTGGTGAGGTAGGATTTGCGGAACCGGTCCTCGGCGTTCCAGAGCGTCGGCAGCGTGCCCGGAGGCAGCGGCAGCTTGACCGCGATGGCCCCGAGCTCGCCCGCTTTCATCGGATGGCCGGCCTCGTCGAGGATCTGCACGTCGTAGCCCGGCATCGGCACCGAAGGCGAGCCGATCTTGACCGGCAGCGCCTCGATCCCCGCGGGCATCCCGGCGATGGTCCAGCCGGTTTCGGTCTGCCACCAATGGTCGTAGATCGGCTTGCCGGTCACCTTCTGCGCCCATTCGATCGTGTCGGGATCCGCGCGTTCCCCCGCCAGGTAGATCGCCCTGAGCCCGCTGATGTCGTATTTCGCGACGAATTCGCCCTTGGGGTCCTCGCGCTTGACCGCGCGGAAGGCGGTGGGCGCGGTGAAGAAGCTCTTGACCCCGTGCTCCTCGATCACCCGCCAGAAGGTGCCCGCGTCGGGCGTGCCGATGGGCTTGCCCTCGAAGACGATGGTGGTGTTGCCATGGATCAGGGGCCCGTAGCAGATATAGCTGTGGCCCACGACCCAGCCCACATCCGACGCCGCCCAGAACACCTCTCCCGGATTGACGTTGTAGATGTTCTTCATCGTCCAGTTCAGCGCCACCAGGTGCCCGCCGGTGTGCCGGACCACGCCCTTGGGCTGGCCGGTGGTGCCGGATGTATAAAGGATATAGGCCGGATGATTGCCCTCGACGGGGACGCAATCGGCGGGGGCGACGCCGGCCTGAAACCCGTGCCAGTCGAAATCGTAGCCGTCCTTCAGCGCCGCGACCTCTTGTTCGCGCTGGAAAATCACGGTGAACTCGGGCTTGTGCCTGGCCATTTCGATGGCGCCGTCGACCAGCGGCTTGTAATGCACCACGCGGCCCGGCTCCAACCCGCAGCTCGCCGCGATGATCGCCTTGGGCTGCGCGTCGTCGATGCGCACCGCCAGTTCGTTGCTGGCAAACCCGCCGAATACCACCGAATGGATCGCGCCCAGGCGGGCGCAGGCCAGCATCGCCTCGAGCGCCTCTGGAACCATCGGCATGTAGATTATGACCCGGTCGCCTTTTTCGATCCCCCTGGCGCGCAAGGCGCCTGCAAGGCTGGCCACGCGGTCGCGCAGCTCGGAATAGGTGATCTTGTGGATGGTGCCGGTGATCGGGCTGTCGTGGATGACGGCCAGCTGATCGCCGCGCCCGCCCTCGACATGGCGGTCGACGGCGTTCCAGCAGGTGTTGGTCAGCCCGTCCGCGAACCATTCGTAAAGGCCGTTGCCCTTTTCGGTCAGCGCGCTGGTGGGGGCGCGGTCCCAGTCGATGGCCTCGGCCTGTGCCATCCAAAAGCCCTCGGGATCGGCTTTCCAGCTGGAATAAACGGCATTGTACGACATGGGTTCCTCCTCCTGACGTCTTGAAAAAGCGTTACAGAAGGGATGGGCCGTCGGGCAAGCGCCTTGGTCCCGGGCGTGGCAGATTGGCGCAAAGAGATTTGCAGATTTCCGGGAGTCCACCTGCAAATTTTTGCAAACACCCCGCAGTTTGCGCCTGATCGGCAAATTTCGGACGGTTTTGCAAAGTCGCAAAGGCCCACGTTGCAAACCGAGGCGACTCAGCCTGCGCGGCACCTCGGGGCCGCCACAGGGGCAGGGCCCCCGTGTTTCAGCGCACCGGATCCAGCAACGCGTCGCGCATCGTGCAGTCGCGCACCACGTCCTGCCCGCAGGGCACCGGGGTCAGGTCACGCAAAAGGCAGAGCCGTGCCTCCTGGATGCGGCCCGCCTTGCAGGTGATCGTCAGCATGTCCGGCTCCCACTCGGGGTTGGCCTTCAGAAAGGCCTCTTCGACGACGCGGGCGGGCAGGCGCACCGGCTCTGTCAGCTTGCGCAGCAGCGCCGGGCGGTTGACGGCCTCATAGGCGGCGCGGGCGGCCTCGAAATAAGCCGACGCCGACAGACCCGAACAGCTGCCGTGCTTTTTCCACTGATGCCAGGCCAGGCCCGCGGTGCCCATGATATCGGCCATGGCGGCGGTCATCGACCGGGGCGGCGGGCGTTGGCCCGTGCGGCAATAGGACGGCCAGCCCTGATGGTACTGCGGCCAGAGCCCGTGCAGGATCCAGCCGTGATCGGCGTCGCATTGCGGCGACCGGCGCGCATCGCCCTCCAGCGCGCACCAGGTCGGCGACCACGACAGCGACAGCACATAGTAATCGAAGTCGCCCGCGGCCTCGCCCTCGGCCCGCGCCAGACCCGCGCTCAGAAACAGGATCAGAAGCCAGCGCATTTTCTCTTTCCTCTTTGCCGCCGGGTCACTATATAGCGCGCAAGTTCCCCGACAACGGTAACCCGTCCCGGACCTGATCCTGGACCTCCTGGGCCCCCCGGTTCAGGCAGCGGGGCAGACATGTAGTAAGGAGACGAGACATGGCCAAACTGCTGCACCCCAAGGCGACTGCCGTCTGGCTGGTCGACAACACCACGCTGACCTTCAAGCAGATCGCCGATTTCACCGGCATGCACGAGCTCGAGGTGCAGGGCATTGCCGACGGCGACGTGGCCACCGGGGTCAAGGGCTTTGACCCGATCGGCAACAACCAGCTGGACCAGTCCGAGATCGACAAGGCCGAAAACGACCCGGCCTACAAGATGAAGCTCAAGTTCAACCCGGCCGCCCATGACGAGGACAAGCGTCGCGGGCCGCGTTACACGCCGCTGTCCAAGCGTCAGGACCGCCCCGCCGCGATCCTCTGGCTGGTCAAGTTTCACCCCGAACTGACCGACGGCCAGATCGGCAAACTGGTGGGCACCACCAAGCCGACGATCCAGTCGATCCGCGAGCGCACGCATTGGAACATCTCCAACATCCAGCCGATCGACCCGGTGGCGCTTGGCCTCTGCCGTCAGTCCGAACTGGACGCCGCCGTCGCCAAGGCCGCCAAGAAAGCGGATTCGCTGATGTCGGACGACGAGCGCCGCAAGCTGGTCTCGACCGAGCAGAGCCTCGAGATGGAGCCCGAGCCGCGCCTGCCGACCGCCATCGAGGGGCTGGAAACCTTCAGCCTCTCCGACCCGCGCGAAGAGGACGAGGAAGACACCCGCACCGACAGCGACTTCGCCGACGCCGACAGCTTCTTCAACCTGCCCGACAGCGGCGATGACGACGACGAGGACGACGACAGCGACGATCCGCGCCGCTGATCCTCGCGCCCTGAAAGCCCAAGCCCCCGCCCTTTCGGCGGGGGTTTTTTCTTGTGGGAACGGTTCGACCGCCCAAAGCTCGGACACGCGGCGACGGACCCGGCGTCGTGGCCTGACAGCGGCGGCTTCGGCGTCTTCCCGTCGTGTCGTGCAGCGTGGCGTCGCACGGCCTATTCCATCTCGGACGACCGCGCCCAGAGGTTGATATCCTCCTCGCTGGCGTGGCGTTCGATTTCGGCCAGCTCGTCCTCGGTGAAATCGAGGTTGGCCACCGCGCCCGCGCAATCCTCGATCTGGCTGGGCTTCGACGCGCCGATCAGCGCCGAGGTCACACGCCCGCCGCGCAGCACCCAGGCCAGGGCCATCTGCGCCAGCGTCTGCCCGCGCGCTTCCGCGATGTCGTTCAGCGCCCTGACCGAGGCCAGCGCGCTGTCGGTCAGCATCTCGGGGCTAAGGGATTTGTCCTGCGCGGCGCGGCTGCCTTCGGGTACGCCGCCCAGGTATTTCTTGGTCAGGATGCCCTGCGCCAGCGGGGTGAAGGCGATGGAACCGACGCCCAGATCGTCCAGCGTATCGAGCAGGCCATCGGTCTCCACCCAGCGGTTCAGCAGATTGTAGGACGGCTGGTGGATCAGGCAGGGCGTGCCCAGTTCCTTCAGGATCGCCACGGCCTCACGCGTGCGCTGCGAATTGTAGCTGGAAATACCGACGTACAGCGCGCGACCTGAGCGCACGATGTGATCGAGCGCGCCCATGGTTTCCTCGAGCGGGGTTTCGGGGTCGAACCGGTGCGAATAGAAGATGTCGAAATAGTCGAGCCCGCAGCGTTCAAGCGACTGATCACAGGAGGCGATCAGGTACTTGCGGCTGCCCCACTCGCCGTAGGGGCCGGGCCACATGTCGTAGCCGGCCTTGTTCGAGACGATCAGCTCGTCCCTGAGCCCGGCGAAATCGTTGCGCAGGATCTCGCCAAAGGCGGTTTCCGCCGACCCGGCGGGCGGGCCGTAATTGTTCGCCAGATCGAAATGGGTGATGCCCAGATCGAAGGCCGTCCGGCACATCTGGCGTTTGACGTCATGGGCCGTGTCCTCGCCGAAATTGTGCCAGAGCCCAAGGCTGATGGCGGGCAGTTT
Organism: Aestuariicoccus sp. MJ-SS9; assembly: GCF_032586235.1. NCBI lineage: Bacteria > Pseudomonadati > Pseudomonadota > Alphaproteobacteria > Rhodobacterales > Paracoccaceae > Aestuariicoccus > Aestuariicoccus sp. MJ-SS9. Next base: position 91,388 of record NZ_JAWHTD010000013.1, on the reverse strand, counting down.
CAGGCCCGACCGGCCGCAGCGGCGATAGACCATGCGGTCGTAGCGGTCGGGGGCGGGGGTGTATCCGGACATGAAGGCGGGGCGCGGGGCAGGTGTTTTCGTCATGCGCGCAGTCTGGCCGTTGTATGGGGCAACGTCAAACCGTGGGCGCGGAACTGCGTGCGGACGGACCGCCGCCCGCTCAGACCGGCTTGCGGGCGTTCAGGGCGGCGGTGATGGTGCCGTCGTCGAGGTAATCCAGCTCGCCGCCGATGGGCACGCCCTGCGCCAGCGAGGTCAGCGTCACCCGGCCTTCGAGCTGGTCGGCGATGTAGTGTGCGGTGGTCTGGCCGTCGATGGTGGCGTTGAGCGCCAGGATCACCTCGGTGATCTCTTCGCTCTCGATGCGGGTGACAAGCTGCGGGATGCGCAGATCCTCGGGGCCGACGGCGTCGAGCGCCGACAGGGTGCCGCCCAGCACATGGTAGCGGCCCTTGAAAACGCCCGAGCGTTCCATCGCCCAAAGGTCGGCCACATCCTCGACAACGCAGATCAGACCGTTGGCGCGGGCGTTGTTCTCGCAGATCGGGCAGATGTCCGAGGTGCCGATATTGCCGCAGTTGAGGCATTCGCGGGCGGTGGCGGCGACGGTCTGCATCATATCCGCCAGCGGCGTCAGCAAAAGCGCGCGCTTCCGGATCAGGTGCAGCACCGCGCGCCGCGCCGAACGCGGCCCGAGGCCCGGCATCCGGGCCATCAGGTCGATCAGGGTCTCGATGTCGCTGCGGTCGGGCATCGCGATGTCCAGCTTGCCGGGCGGGGCCGGTCAGAACGGCAGTTTCATATCCGCGGGCAGCCCCAGCGCCTCGGTCATCTTCTGCATTTCCGAGCGCTCTTTCTCGGTGGCCTTGGCCTGGGCGTCCTTGATGGCGGCAAGGATCAGGTCCTCGACCACTTCCTTGTCGTCGCCGTTGAAGATCGAGGGGTCGATGTCGAGCGCCTTGAGCTCGCCCTTGGCGGTGGCGGTGGCCTTGACCAGCCCGGCCCCGGATTCGCCGGTGACGGTCATGGAATTGAGGTCTTCCTGCAGCTGCGCCATCTTGCTCTGCATGTCCTGCGCGGCTTTCATCATCTTGGCCATGTCGCCAAGGCCGCCTAATCCTTTGAGCATCTCTGTCTCTCCTGGCTCTGAGGGCCGACCCGCGCGGCCCCTTGGGGTATGGCGGGTTTATCGCAGCGACGCGGGCCGTGGACAAGTGGCAGGTGTTGGCCTGCGCCCGGCGGGGGTGGGTGGCCGGCGTTCAGCGCGCCGGGGTCAGTCTTCCTCGAAGGGGTCCCATTCGTCCTCGACCTCGGGCAGGGCTTCGGCCATGGCATCGTTGGCGACGTCTTCGGGGGTGCGGATCTCGGCGATCTCGGCCTTGGGGAAGGCGGCGAGCGCGGCCTGAACCAGCGGATGGGCGGCGGCCTCGGCCTTGAGCGCCAGTGCGGCGGCATCGCGTTTCTCGGCGATCGTCTCGGTCTCGCAGCCGTTGACCAGCGTCACCGCCCAGCGGTTGCCGGTCCAGCGTTGCAGCGCGCCGCCCAGGCGTTGGGCCAGGTCGCCGGGAGCATTGCCCGCAGGGGTGAATTCGATACGGCCGGGCTGGTAGGCGGCCAGCCTGACACCGGTCTCGACCTCGACCAGCAGCTTGACGTCGCGATTGGCGCGAATGAGCTCGACCACATGTTCGAAGGTGGGATAGCGTGCCAGCGCCTGATCGGCGGCCAGCGCCCGCACCGGGGCCGCACCCTGCGCGCTGTGGCCGCCGTTACCGCGATGCGCCGGCGCAGGACCGCCCTGCGCAGAGGTGGCGCCAGCGCCGCCCGGAGCCAACGCGCCGCCCCCCGGTCCGGGCGGCGGCGGAGCGCTGGAGGACAGTTTGCGCACCAGTTCCTCTGGCGAGGGCAGGTCGGCCACATGGGTCAGCCGGATCACCGCCATTTCGGCGGCCATCATGGCGTTGGGGGCCTGGCTGACCTCTTCGAGCGCCTTGAGCAGCATCTGCCACATCCGCGTCAGCGCCCGCATCCCCAAAGCATCGGCCAGCGCCTGGCCGCGGTTGCGTTCGTCGGGCGAGATCGTCGGGTCCTCGGCGGCGTCGGGGGTGATCTTGACCACCGACACCCAATGGGTGAGCTCGGCCAGATCGCGCAGCACCGCCATCGGGTCGGCCCCGTCGGCATATTGCGCGCCCAGCTCGGTCAGCGCGCCCGCCGCGTCGCCGCGCATGATCAGCTCAAACAGATCCATCACCCGGCCCCGGTCGGCCAGCCCCAGCATGGCGCGGACCTGATCGGCGGTGGTTTCCCCGGCGCCGTGGCTGATCGCCTGGTCCAGCAGCGAGGTGGCGTCGCGGGCCGAGCCTTCGGCCGCCCGCGTGATCAGCGCCAACGCGTCGTCGGTGATCTGGGCCCCCTCGGACGTGGCGATCTTGCGCAGAAGCGCGATCATCACCTCGGGCTCGATTCGGCGCAGATCGAAACGCTGGCAGCGCGACAAGACGGTCACCGGCACCTTGCGGATCTCGGTGGTGGCGAAGATGAACTTCACATGCGCGGGCGGCTCTTCCAGCGTCTTGAGCAGCGCGTTGAACGCGCTGGTCGAGAGCATATGCACCTCGTCGATGATGTAGATCTTGTAGCGCGCCGAGGCAGCGCGGTAATGCACCGAATCGATGATCTCGCGGATGTCGCCGACGCCGGTGCGGCTGGCGGCGTCCATCTCCATCACGTCGACGTGGCGGCCCTCCATGATGGCGGTGCAATGTTCGCATTGGCCGCAGGGGTCCGTGGTCGGCCCGCCCGCGCCATCCGGCCCGATGCAGTTCATCCCCTTGGCGATGATCCGCGCGGTGGTGGTTTTTCCGGTGCCGCGAATGCCCGTCATGATGAAGGCCTGCGCGATGCGGTCGGCCTGGAAGGCGTTCTTGAGCGTGCGCACCATCGCGTCCTGCCCGACGAGGTCGGCAAAGGTCTCGGGGCGGTATTTGCGGGCAAGAACCTGGTATGCGGGGCTGTCGGTCATGGGGGCCTGTCTATCGGGTACAGCGCCAAACTAAGACCCGCGCGGGGCGGCGTCCACCGCATAAGCGGCTTGTTTCGCGCGGGGCCTCTGTTGGCCTTGGCCCGGGCTTGCCGCAGGCCGCCAGGGGCTGATTGGCTGCAGGCGCGTGGGGTCTATTCGGTGGCCTCTGCCTCGGGGGCGGGAGCGGGGGCCTCTGCCGGTGCGGTCGCCTCGGAACTCATGCCGTCCATCGCGGTCAAGAGCCCGGTCACCTGCGCATCGAGCCAGAGCCGCAGGCCATCGACCCAGGCGACATAGCTTTCCAGGATCGGGGCCAGCGCGGGGACCCATTCGGCGATCTGCGGGGCAAAGACGTAGACGGCGATGCCGATCAGCGCGAGCACCATCACAAGGCTGAAGCCCCGGCGGAAGCCGCCGCTTTGCTCTTCCTCGACCGGGGCGCGGCCCTGCGGGGTCTCGACCTCGCGCCGTTCGCTCGAGGCGCGCAGGGTCTGGTTGATCTCGTCGACATTGGGCAGCAGGTCGCGGCGCGAGTTGCTGGCTGCGGCAGCCGCCTCGGCGGCGGCGCGGCCGTCGTCCTCGACCGGTTCGCCGCGCATGCGCGCCATGCGTTCGCGCGATTCGCGCTGGCGGCGGGCGGCCTCGTCCTCGTCGGGCTCGCCGAGACCCAGATCGGGCTGGCTTTCCAGCTGATCCGCTTCGGCGGCGCGTTTGCGCGCCTCGCGCTCGGCCTCTTCGCGCAGCACCCCGGCGACCTGCGGGTCGAGCCCGCGCGGCTGCGGGGCCGGGGGCGCTTCGGCGCTGGGTTCCGGTTCAAGCTGCGGTTCGGGCTCGATTTCAGGCTCGGGTTCGATCTCCGGTTCGGGCTCAATCTCCGGTTCGGGCTCCCATTCCTCGGGCGGCAGCGGCTGGTTCAGCTCTTCGGCCAGGGCGGTGTCGTCATCGGGATGCGCCTGAAACCACGTGTGACCGCAGTTCGAGCATTGCACATCGCGCCCGCCGTCGGGAATGACCTGATCCGGCACTTCATATTGCGCACCGCAATTCGGGCATATCAGCCGCATTGCATCTCCCGTCCTGTAAGTTGTCCTGCCCGGACCTCTTTTGCCTGACCATAGGATGGGCCGGGCCGGTGGAAAAGTCCATTGTTTCCCCGGAGTGTGCATTGAATCCAAGGCGCGGCTGCTGCACAACAGGGCATCGAAAAGAAGCCAGGCGGGCCGGGTGCGGGCGTGATCGAACTAGACAATGTGGGCTATTCATACGGCGGCGGGGCGCTTTTGACCGCGATGTCGCTGACGCTCGCGCCCGGGTCGTTCCACTTCCTGACCGGCCCCAGCGGGTCGGGCAAGACCACTTTCCTCAAGCTCTGTTACGGCGCGCTGACCCCCACCGAGGGGCAGGTGCGGCTCTTTGACCGCGATGTCGGCACGCTGGGCCGCGACGATGTTGCGCTGATGCGCCGCCGGATCGGCGTGGTGCATCAGGATTGCCAGTTTCTCGACCACCTGACGGTGGCCGACAACGTCGCGCTGCCGCTGACGGTGTCCGGGCAGGGCACGCTGGACCAGGAGGCGAACCTCAAGGAACTGCTGACCTGGGTCGGCCTGACCGGCCGCGCGGGCGCTTTGCCGCCCGAACTTTCGGGCGGCGAACGTCAGCGCGCGGCACTGGCGCGCGCGGTGATCATGTCGCCCGAGGTGGTGCTGGCCGACGAGCCCACCGGCAATGTCGACTGGGAGATGTCCCAGCGCCTGCTGCGGCTGCTGATCGAGCTGAACAAGATGGGCAAGACGATCATGATCGCCACCCACGATCTGGGCCTCATTCGCGCCGCCAAGGCGCAGGTGCAGGCGCGGGTCCTTCGGATCGCGGGCCACCAGCTGCAGACGGCGGGGGCGGATCTGTGAGCGGGCGGCCCGGCATCGGTCAGTTCCGTGCATTGTTCGCGCGCGACGCGGCTGCTGACCGGGTGGTGCCGCCCGCGGGCTTCACCGTGCGGCTGACGCTCTTTTCCGCCGCGGCGATGGCCTTTCTGACGGTCTTTGCGCTGGCTTTGTCGCTGGCCGCCGGGCGGCTGGCGGTCACCTGGGGCGAGGAACTCGCCCGCGCCTCGACCATCCGCATCTCGGCCCCGGCGGGGCAGATGGCGGCGCAGACCGAGGCCGCGTTGCGCCTGCTCGAACAGACCCCCGGCGTGGCCAGCGCCCGGGCGCTGAGCGACGCCGAACAGCGCGCCCTGCTGGAACCCTGGTTCGGCCCCGACCTGCCGGTCGAGACCTTGCCCGTGCCCCGGCTGATCGAGGTCATTGAGACCGCCAGCGGCTATGACGGCGCGGGCCTGCGGCTGCGGCTGCAGGCCGAGGTGCCGGGCGCGGTGCTGGACGATCACACGCGCTGGCGCAGTCCTCTGGTCACCGCCGCCGCGCGGCTGCGCGCGCTGGGCTGGGTGTCGATCCTGCTGATCGGCGCGGCCACGGGGGCCATGGTCACGCTGGCGGCCAATGCGGCGCTGGCGGCCAATGCGCAGGTGATCGCGGTTCTGCGGCTTGTGGGCGCGACGGATGCCTATATCGCCGGGGCCTTTGTGCGGCGCTTTACCCTGCGGGCCTTCGCGGGCGCGGCGGCGGGCACCGCGCTGGGAATGCTGGCGCTGCTGGCGCTGCCGCAGGCGGACGACACCGGCGGCTTTCTGACCGGCCTCGGCCTGCAAGGCTGGCACTGGGTCTGGCCGGTCTTCATTCCGCCGCTGGCTGCCGTCGTGGCGTTCTTTGCCACCGGCTTTGCCGCGCGGCGCGTGCTGGAGGATCTGGCCTGATGGGATATGCGATACAATGGCTGCGGTCGCTGGCCTATGTGATCAACGTCTATCTGTCGATCGCCGTGGTCGGACTGGTGCTGTTTCCCTGGGCCGCCGTGTCGACCCGGGGCGCGCGCACGGCCTGCATGGCGGTCTGCCAGTGGGTGCGGCTCTCTGCGCCGTTCATGATCGGCCTGCGCACCGAGGTGCGGGGCACGCCCCCCAGCGGCGAGGTGCTGGTCGCCGCCAAACACCAAAGCTTTGGCGATGTGTTCCTGCTCTTCTCGGCGCTGCCCGCGGGCAAGTTCATCATGAAACGCCTGCTGATGTATTCGCCCATCGTCGGGCAGTACGGAATGCGGATCGGCTGCGTGCCGGTCGACCGGGGCAAGCGCGGCGCGGCGATCAAGAAAATGGTCGAGGACGTCAAGAAAGGCGCGGCCAGGCCGGGTCAGCTGATCATCTATCCTCAGGGCACGCGGATTGCGCCGGGGGTCAAGGCCCCCTACAAGATCGGCACCGCGGTGCTTTACGAACAGCTCAACCAGACCTGCGTCCCGGTGGCGACCAACATCGGCCTCTTCTGGCCCAAGCGCGGGGTCTACCGCAAACCCGGGCTGGCGGTGGTCGAATTCCTCGAGCCCATCCCGCCGGGCCTGCCCCGGGACGAGTTCCTCAGGCGGCTCGAGACCGAGATCGAAACCGCCTCCGACCGGCTGAACGCCGAGGCAGGGTTCGCGCCGAAGGCGTGAATTGTCGACGGGTGGGAAAGGTGAACGCGCAAGACGCGCCAGCGCCTGCCCGTGGGGTGGCGCTGCAACTTTTGGTCGGCTGACTTTATCCCAGCCCAATCCTTGCTCCGAATGAGCGATGCGCAAATGTCGCCAAAGCGCCAGCCCGCCGGGACGGGCAGGCGCTGGCGCGGCGGCCTCCGGCCTTGTCCCGCGCCGGTGGCGCTTCGATCGCAGCGCCGATCCCGCTAAAGCGTAGGCTCGCCAGGATCATGTGAGCTTTTCCAAACCTGTCCCCAAAGCACCCGGCGCGGAACCAAGGCCGCAGGCCGCCGCGCCAGCGCCGACCCGCCCCCCGGGGCGGCGCTTTGGTTGGGCAAAGGGTGCTCCGGCGCGGGGACCGGGCGGGGATCACATGTGGATCGGGCCGTCGCCGCAGGCCAGCGCCGCCTCGCGGACGGCCTCGGAATAGGTCGGGTGCGCGTGGCAGGTCAGCGCCAGATCCTGCGCCGCCGCGCCGAATTCCATCGCGACGCAGATTTCGTGGATCAGATCGCCCGCCATCGGCCCGATGATATGCGCGCCGAGGATGCGGTCGGTGTCCTTGTCGGCGAGGATCTTGACGAAGCCGTCGGCGGCGAAATTGGCCTTGGCGCGGCCGTTGCCCATGAAGCTGAACTTGCCGACCTTGTAGTTGCGGCCCGCCTCCTTGAGCTGCTCTTCGGTCTGGCCCACGTTGGCGACCTCGGGATGGGTGTAGATGACGCCCGGAATGACGCCGTAATTGACGTGGCCGTGCTTGCCCGCGATCACCTCGGCGGCGGCCATGCCCTCGTCCTCGGCCTTGTGGGCCAGCATGGGCCCCGCGATGCAATCGCCGATGGCGTAGATGCCGGGCACATTCGTGCGCCACTGGTCGTCGGTCTTGATCTGGCCGCGATCCGACATCTCGACCCCCAGCTTGTCGAGCCCGAGCCCATCGGTATAGGGCTTGCGCCCCGTGGCGACCAGCACCACGTCGGCGTCGAGCGTGTGCTCGCTGTCATCCTTGCGCAGCTTGTAGGTGACCTTGGCCTTGGTCTTGGTGGCCTCGACCTTTTGCACCGCGGCGCCGAGCGTGAAGCCCAGCCCCTGCTTGGAGAGAATCCGCTGGAAGGTCTTCTGCACCTCGCCGTCCATGCCCGGGGTGATCGCATCGAGAAACTCGACCACTTGCACTTCGGCGCCGAGGCGGGCATAGACGCTGCCCATCTCGAGCCCGATGACGCCGGCGCCGATCACCACCATCTTCTTGGGGATCTTGGGCAGCGCCAGCGCGCCGGTCGAGCTGACAACCACCTTTTCGTCGATCTCGACACCCGGCAATGTGGCCACGTCCGACCCGGTGGCGATGACGATCGACTTGGCCTCGTGGACCTCGTCGCCGACCTTGACCCGGCCGGCCTCGGGGATCGAGCCCCAGCCCTTGAGCCAGTCGATCTTGTTCTTCTTGAACAGAAACTCGATGCCCTTGGTGTTGGTGTCGATGGTGTCCTGCTTGTAGCTCTGCATCTGCGGCCAGTCGACCGAGGGGGATTTGCCCTTGAGCCCCATCTTGGCGAAGTTGTGTTCGGCCTCGTGCAGCTGGTGGGTGGCGTGCAAGAGCGCTTTGGACGGGATACAGCCGACGTTCAGACAGGTGCCCCCCAGCGTCTCGCGCCCCTCGACGCAGGCGGTTTTCAGGCCCAGCTGCGCGCAGCGGATGGCGGCCACATAGCCGCCGGGGCCCGAGCCGATGACGATGACGTCGTATTGTGCCATAGGGTTTGTCCTTCTTGTCTGGCGGGGGAGGGGGCGCTGCCCCCGCTCGCGTTGCGAGCCCCCCGGGATATTTAGGGATCAGTGAAGATCATAAGAGCGCGATTAGCAACATCGCGGTGGTGGCCAGGAAACCCACCGACCAGATCAGCGACCGCCAGGGCGCCCAGCCGAAGAGATAGGCGGGGACATAAAGCACGCGGGCCGCGAGATAAAGCGCGGCGCAGGCGGCGGTGGTGGCGTCGCCCCGATCCGAGAAGGTGACGACGAGGCAGGCGATGGAAAAGAGGATCAGCCCTTCGAAATGGTTGTTCATCGCCCTTTGCGCGCGCCCCGCGAGGCTGGTGAGCTGAACCGGGGTGTCGCGCGGCGAGAGCGCATAGGCCGTGCCGACCTGCCTCTGCGCCACGACTGAATAGAGCGTGAACTGGGCCACCTGGAGCAGCGCGGCGAGGGTGAGGGCGGTGAGCTCGGGGGTCATTTGCGTATTGCGAATTCCGGACCTGGCGCTTTTGCTTGCATTACGATGTCCTGTTGCAGACCGTCACCGGTAGGATCGACCCCGGCCCAAAAGGCAGGTTGGCGCCCGCCTGTGGGCCGGGGATGACGCCCGGGCCGATGCCCGGCTTGGGTTTACAAATCCATCAACAGCCGCCGCGGGTCCTCGAGCGCTTCCTTGACGCGGACCAGGAAGGTCACGGCGCCTTTGCCGTCGACGATGCGGTGGTCGTAGCTGAGGGCCAGGTACATCATGGGTCTGATCTTGATTTCGCCGTTGATGACCATGGGGCGGTCCTGGATCTTGTGCATCCCCAGGATGCCCGATTGCGGCGGGTTGAGGATCGGCGAGGACATGAGCGAGCCGTAGACGCCGCCGTTCGAGATGGTGAAGGTGCCGCCCTGCATTTCCGCCATGGAAAGCTTGCCGTCACGGGCGCGCTTGCCCTTTTCGGCGATGGCTTTTTCGATCTCGGCGAAAGACATGGAATCCGTGTCGCGGATCACCGGCACCACGAGGCCCTGCGGCGTGCCGGCGGCGATGCCCATGTGCACGAAGTTCTTGTAGACGATGTCGGTGCCGTCGATCTCGGCATTGACCTCGGGGACTTCGCGCAGGGCGTGGCAGCAGGCCTTGGTGAAGAACGACATGAAGCCCAGCTTGACGCCGTGTTTCTTGAGAAAGAGGTCCTTGTATTCGTTGCGCAGCTCCATGACCGCGGTCATGTCGACCTCGTTGTAGGTGGTCAGGATCGCGGCGGTGTTCTGCGCTTCCTTGAGGCGGCGGGCGATGGTCTGGCGCAGGCGGGTCATCTTGACCCGTTCCTCGCGCGAGGCGTCCTCGGCGCTGACGGGCGCGCGCGGGGCCTGGGCCGCCGGGGCGGGGGCGCTGGGCGCGGGGGTCGCTGCCGCGGCGGCGGCCGCCTTGGCCACGTCTTCCTTCATCACGCGGCCGTCGCGGCCCGAGGCCTGCACCTGGTCACGGCTGAGCCCGGCCTCGGCCATGGCCTTTTTGGCCGAGGGCGCGTCTTCGATGTCGCGGCCCGGGCCGGCGTCGCCGGCGGGCGGTGTGGTGTAGTTTTCCTCGGCTTTGGCGGGGGCCGCAGGGGCGGCCACGCCTTCGCCGGAGGACAGGACCGCCAGCTTGCCGTTGGCCTGAACGGTCGCGCCCTCGGCGGCGAGGATTTCGGTCAGGGTGCCGGCGGCGGGGGCGGGGACCTCGACGCTGACCTTGTCGGTCTCGAGCTCGCAGAGCATCTCGTCCTGCGCGACGCTGTCGCCGACCTTCTTGAACCAGGTCGAGACCGTGGCCTCGGACACGGATTCGCCCAAGGTCGGCACCATCACGTCGATGCTCGTCCCGCCGGCGTCCGCACGGCCCGGCGCGCCACCCGACGGGGCGGTGTCTTCGCTGGCTTCCTTGGCCTTGGGGGCGGCCTCCGATCCGGCATCGCCTGCGGCGATATTGGCCAAAAGGGCGTCGACGCCCACGGTCTCGCCCTCGGCGGCGACGATATCGACCAGCTTGCCGGCGGTGGGCGAGGGCACCTCGACCGTCACCTTGTCGGTTTCAAGCTCGCACAGCATTTCGTCGACGGCCACGTCGTCGCCGGGTTTCTTGAACCAGGTGGCGACCGTTGCCTCTGTCACCGATTCGCCCAGCGTGGGCACGCGCACTTCGGTTGTCATGTCTTACTTCCCTTCGATCGTCAGCGCCTCGTCCACGAGGGCGGCCTGCTGTGCTTTGTGTTGGCTGGCCAGGCCCGTCGCGGGCGAGGCAGAGGTTGCGCGGCCCACATAGCGGGGCCGGTTGTGCGTGGCGTCGATGCGGCCCAGAACCCATTCCAGGTTCGGTTCCATGAAGGTCCAGGCGCCCTGGTTCTTGGGTTCTTCCTGGCACCAGATCATCTGGGCGTTCTTGAAGCGCTCGAGCTCTTTCACCGCCGAGATGGCGGGGAACGGATAGAACTGCTCGAACCGCATGAGATAGACGTCGTCGATGCCACGGGCGTCGCGTTCCTCGAGCAGGTCGTAATAGACCTTGCCCGAGCACATCACCACGCGGCGGATCTTGTCGTCGGCCACCAGCTTGGTGTCGGAATGGCCCTTTTGGGCGTCGTCCCAGAGCACGCGGTGGAAGCTGGACCCGTTGGTGAAATCGTCCACGTCCGAGATCGCCAGCTTGTGCCGCAAGAGCGATTTCGGCGTCATCATGATCAGCGGCTTGCGGAACGAGCGGTGCAGCTGGCGGCGCAGGATGTGGAAATAGTTGGCCGGCGTGGTGCAATTGGCCACGATCCAGTTGTCCTGACCGCACATCTGCAGGAACCGCTCAAGCCGGGCAGAGCTGTGTTCGGGGCCCTGGCCCTCGAACCCGTGCGGAAGCAGGCAGACGAGGCCCGACATCCGCAGCCATTTGCTTTCGCCCGAGCTGATGAACTGGTCGAACATGATTTGCGCGCCGTTGGCGAAGTCGCCGAACTGCGCCTCCCACAGCACCAGCGCGTTGGGTTCGGCCAGCGAATAGCCGTATTCGAACCCGCTGACCGCGTATTCGCTGAGCGCGCTGTCGATCACCTCGTAATGGGCCTGACCTTCGCGGATGTTGTTGAGCGGGTAATAGCGTTCCTCGGTTTCCTGGTTCACCAGGCCGGAATGGCGCTGGCTGAAGGTGCCGCGGGTGCTGTCCTGCCCGGCCAGACGCACCGGGTAGCCCTCGGTCAGGAGCGAGCCAAAGGCCAGCGCCTCGCCGGTGGCCCAGTCAAAGCCCTCGCCGGTCTCGAACATCTTGGCGCGCGATTCCAGTAGCCGGCCCACGGTCTTGTGCAGCGGAAAACCGTCGGGGGCGCGGGTCAGGGCCTTACCGATCTGATCGAACGTCTCGCGGGCGATCGAGGTCTTGCCGCGCTGGTACTTGCCTTCCTTCTGGCGGTCCAGATGGCTCCAGCGGCCGTCCAGCCAGTCGGCCTTGTTGGGGCGGTAATCCTTGCCGGCCTCGAATTCCTCGTTCAGATGCGCCTGGAAGGCGGCCTTCATGTCCTCGATCTCGCCTTCGGGGATCAGCCCGTCCTTGACCAGCCGCTCGGTGTAAAGCGACAGGGTCGTCTTATGGCCTTTGATCTTCTTGTACATGATCGGGTTGGTGAACATGGGCTCGTCGCCCTCGTTGTGCCCGAACCGGCGATAGCAGAAGATGTCGATCACCACGTCCTTGCCGAACTTCTGGCGGAACTCGGTGGCGACCTTGGCGGCGTGAACGACCGCTTCGGGGTCGTCGCCGTTGACGTGGAAGATCGGCGCCTCGACCACCAGCGCGTTGTCGGTGGGATAGGGCGACGAGCGGCTGAAATGCGGCGCGGTGGTAAAGCCGATCTGGTTGTTGACGACGATATGCATGGTGCCGCCGGTCTTGTGCCCGCGCAGGCCCGACAGCGCGAAACATTCGGCCACCACGCCCTGGCCCGCAAAGGCCGCGTCGCCGTGCAGCAGGATCGGCATCACGGTGGTGCGGCCGGCATCGCCCCGCTGGTCCTGCTTGGCGCGGACCTTGCCCAGGACCACCGGATTCACCGCCTCGAGGTGCGAGGGGTTGGCCGTGAGGCTGAGATGGACCTCGTTGTCGTCGAACGTGCGGTCCGACGAGGCCCCGAGGTGGTATTTCACATCGCCCGATCCGTCGACGTCGTCGGGTTTGAAGCTGCCGCCCTGGAATTCGTTGAAGATCGCCCGGTAGGGTTTGCCCATCACGTTGGCCAGCACCGACAGGCGGCCGCGGTGGGGCATACCGATGATCATCTCCTTGACGCCAAGGGCGCCGCCGCGCTTGATGATTTGCTCCATCGCAGGGATCAGGCTTTCGCCGCCGTCGAGGCCAAAGCGCTTGGTGCCCATGTACTTGACGTGCAGGAATTTCTCAAAGCCCTCGGCCTCGACCATCTTGTTGAGGATGGCCTTGCGCCCCTCGCGGGTGAACCTGACCTCTTTGCCGTAGCCCTCGATCCGCTCTTTCAACCAGGCCGATTGCTCGGGGTCCGAGATGTGCATGTACTGCAGCGCGAAGGTGCCGCAATAGGTGCGCTGGACGATGTCCACGATCTGGCGCATCGACGCGAGTTGCAGCCCCAGAACGTTGTCGATGAAGATCGGCCGGTCCATGTCGGCCTCGGTGAAGCCGTAGGATTTCGGGTCGAGCTCTGGGTGATCCACCGCTTCGCGCATGCCCAGCGGGTCGAGCTGTGCGGCCAGGTGCCCCCGGATCCGGTAGGCCCGGATCAGCATCAGCGCGCGGATGCTGTCCAGAACGGCGCGCTTGACCGCGTCGTCGGTCACCTCGACGCCCTGCTCGGCGGCCTTGGCGCGGATCTTGTCGCCCGCGCCCTTGGCCTCGGCCGGGACGGCGGGCATCGGCCATTCGCCGGTCAGCGCGGCGGTCAGGTCGTCGTCGGGCTGCGGCGGCCAGTCGCGGCGCGCCCAGGACGGGCCGCTGGCCTCTTTCTTGACGGCCATGCCGTCGTCGCCCATCGCCCGGAAGAACGCCTGCCAGGCCTCGTCGACCGCATTGGGGTCGTTGGCATAGCGGGCATACATCTGTTCGAGATATTCCGCGTTATGCCCCTGCATGAAGCTCGAGGCATGAAACTGGTCGTTGGGGCTTTGGTCGGTCATCCTGGTGGTCCTCCCAGACCGTTCGGTGAAGCTTCGGGAGAGCGGCCCTTGCGGGGCCGCTGTCGCGAAGCTTGCGGTTTTCGCGTCGCAGCCCCGGGCTTGATCCGGGGCCTCGTATCGTTCCGTCCCGCGCCAAGGCGGGTGGTCCCGGATCGGGTCCGGGACCGTGTCGCGCTCAGCCTTTCTGGATCGCTTCCAGAACCGCCTCGCCCAGCGTGGCGGGGCTGTCGGCGACGACGATGCCTGCGGCGTTCATCGCCTCGATCTTGTCCTCGGCGCCGCCCTTGCCGCCGGCGACGATGGCGCCCGCGTGGCCCATGCGCCGGCCCGGAGGCGCGGTGCGCCCGGCGATAAACCCGGCGGTCGGCTTCCCGCGGCCCTTCTTGCGCTCGTCGGCCAGGAACTGCGCCGCCTCTTCCTCGGCCGAGCCGCCGATCTCGCCGATCATGATGATCGCCTCGGTCTCGTCATCGGCCAGGAACCATTCCAGCACGTCGATATGCTCGGTCCCCTTGATCGGGTCGCCGCCGATGCCCACACAGGTCGACTGGCCCAGGCCCACGTCGGTGGTCTGCTTGACCGCCTCGTAGGTCAGCGTGCCGGAGCGGGACACGACCCCCACCTTGCCGCGCTTGTGGATGTGGCCCGGCATGATGCCGATCTTGCAGGCGTCCGGCGTGATGACCCCAGGGCAGTTCGGCCCGATCAGGATCGACTTGCTGTCCATCAGCGCGCGCTTGACCTTCATCATGTCGAGCACCGGAATGCCCTCGGTGATACAGACGATCAGCTCCATCTCGGCGTCGATCGCCTCGAGGATGCTGTCCGCGGCGAAGGGCGGCGGCACGTAGATGACGCTCGCATTCGCCTCGGTCGCGTGCCTGGCCTCGTGGACCGAGTTGAACACGGGAAGGTCCAGATGCGTCTGCCCCCCTTTGCCCGGCGTCACCCCGCCGACCATCTTGGTGCCATAGGCGATGGCCTGTTCAGAGTGGAACGTGCCCTGGCTTCCGGTGAAACCCTGACAGATGACTTTGGTGTTTTCGTCGATGAGGACGGCCATTTCGGCGTTCTCCTAAATTTGTGCGGTCCAGCCGCGTTGTTCTAAGGTCGAGATGATCCGGGGCTCTGCCCGTTCGCGCCTCAAACGCTCCGGCGGAGCGTTTGCCGGGGCCGGGGCCCCGGGCCGGCGCTCACCCCTTCACAGCCTTCACGATCTTCTGCGCGCCGTCCTTGAGGTCGTCGGCGGCGATCACGTCGAGGCCGGAGGTGTTGATGATCTCCTTGCCCTTCTCGACGTTGGTGCCTTCCAGGCGCACCACCAGCGGGACCTTGAGGCCCACCTCTTTCACAGCGGCGACCACGCCCTCGGCGATCACGTCGCAGCGCATGATGCCGCCGAAGATGTTCACCAGGATGCCTTTGACGTTCGGGTCAGAGGTGATGATCTTGAACGCCTCGGTCACCTTTTCCTTGGTGGCGCCGCCGCCCACGTCGAGGAAGTTGGCCGGTTCCGCACCGTAGAGCTTGATGATGTCCATCGTCGCCATCGCCAGACCCGCGCCGTTCACCATGCAGCCGATCTCGCCATCCAGCGCGATGTAGTTGAGGTCGTACTTGGAGGCCTCCAGCTCTTTGGGATCTTCCTCGGTCGTGTCGCGCAGCTCGGCGATGTCGGAGTGGCGGTAAACCGCGTTGCCGTCGAAACCCATCTTGGCGTCGAGGCATTTCAGATCGCCCGCGTCGGTCACGATCAGCGGGTTGATCTCGAGCATCTCCATGTCTTTCTCGACGAACATCTTGTAGAGCGTGCCCATCAGCGCGACGCATTGCTTGATCTGCTTGCCCTCGAGCCCGAGGTTGAAGGCGATGCGGCGGCCGTGGAAGGCCTGATAGCCGGTGGCCGGATCGACGCTGAAGCTGAGGATCTTCTCGGGCGTTTCGGCGGCCACCTCCTCGATGTCCATCCCGCCCTCGGTCGAGCAGACGAACGAGATGCGGCTGGACTGGCGGTCCACCAGCAGCGCCAGGTACATCTCGGTCTCGATGCCGCTGCCGTCCTCGATATAGATGCGGTTGACCTGCTTGCCGGCGGGGCCGGTCTGATGCGTGACCAGGGTGCGGCCCAGCATCTTCTTGGTCTCCTGCGCGGCTTCCTCGACCGATTTGGTCAGGCGCACGCCGCCCTTTTCACCTGCGTCGGCCTCCTTGAACGATCCCTTGCCGCGGCCGCCCGCGTGGATCTGCGCCTTGACCACCCAAAGCGGGCCGTCGAGCCCGCCCGCGGCGGTCTTGGCGTCCTCGGCCTTCAGGACCACGCGGCCATCGGACACCGGGGCGCCGTAGCTGCGCAGCAGGGCTTTTGCCTGATACTCGTGGATGTTCATCGGTCAACTGTCCCGTATTGCTGCGATTTACGCCGGTATAGGCGGGGTTTTCGGGGCAGGTTAAACGAAAATTTGCCGCAGGGGCATAATCCGGACCAGAAAAGCGACATTTGTGATCACACGAAAAAATGTGTGATCACAAAGCGCTTGGATACACCGCGCCAAACCCCGCCAGAGCCGCCGGGCGAGTCGCCCCGGCGGCCCCGGCCGGGGATCAATTGAAAAAGATCGCAAAGCTGCCGGCGTTTCCGCCGACCATTTCGTTGAACAGGTTCCATCTCAAATCCGAGATATGCGGCCCCCGCGCGGCATAGGGATAGGCGCCGCGGCCGTGGATCCAGTCCACGAGATCCAGCGAGGAGGGATCGTCGAACCACGCCCCCAGATTGACGCCGTAGCCCCTCGGCAAGAGCGGGTGCGGCACCAGAAGCTTGCCGTCGAGCACCTGCTCGGCATCGTTCAGAACACCGAGCCAGCTTTCGCCCACACCGTCGGGCAGCTCCAGCGGCAAGGCCGAATTTTGGAGCGCGTTGGGGATCCACTCCCGGTCGTTGTCCGTTTCCTTGTCCAGCCGCGCCCAGAACGTCCGGTTGTGCGCGATCATCGCTTTCCAGTGGTCCCGTACCGCGCGCACACGATCAGCGTCGGGCGTCTGCCGCAGGGTCTTGATCAGGATGTAGAGGCTGTCGATTTCGAACTGGAAGTCCTCGCGAAATTTCATCTGCGCCATCGGGGCGACCGTCAGCCTGGTCTCTTCATCCCGTATCGCGCTCATCAATTCCGAGCGCTGGGCGATCAGCGGCCGCAACTCGGCGCTGATGTCCGCCGTTTTCACGCCAAGATGGGCGATTTGCGCGTCAAGCGCGGCGATCTCGTTGGCGTCACCGGCCTTTTCCCGCGCATCCCGCAGGTCTGAGCGCTCTCTCCACAGCGCCCGCTGCTCGGATTGCAGTTCGTCGATGGGGCCCGTCAGCGCCGACAGCTCGGTGTTCAGTTGCGCCAGCCGCGTCCTGACCGCCTCCTGATCGAAGGGGTTGGGAATTTCGGGCGCACGCGACAGGCCGTCCAGGCCGACCGCCAGATCAGCGATCACCGGTGTCGGGTCGAAGGCCAGGATCGCCTCGCCGAGCCCCGACAGCATATGCGTATAGGCGATCAGCCATTCCTGGTCGGCGGCGTCGAACCGGATGGTGATCGGCTGCGCAAAGAGATCGCCCTCCCGCACCGTGCGCATCGCTCGCCAACCGAGGATCTCTGGCGCCAGAATGTCCAGCGCACCTTCCATGTCCGACCGGCGGCCATCGCCGTCGATATCGAACCAGATGTCCTGCAACGTCAGCTCGAAACTCTGCTCGGCGTCCTCGGGGATCGTTTCGAGAAATGCGCGGGCCCGGTCCAAATCGGCCAGGAATTGCCCGACGCCCCTGGCCAGCGTATCCGGCTGCGTCGGCAGCGGATCGGGGTTCATCTCTCCGCCGAAGAGCCGCAGCACGGGGATCTCGATCATGTTGTCCGTCGCCCCGTGCGCATAGCCCGTCTGCAACGCGCGTTCCACCGCCCGCAGGGTCTGCAACATGCCAAGCTCGAATCCGTGGCCGTCCTCCGCCGCCAGCGCCTCGATCCGCGCCCCGATTCCGGCCTCGGCCATCGGCGGCGCGCTGTCCTGCGCCCAAAGCGGGGCTGCCGCCAGTGTGGCCGCCAGGCAGATTCCGGTCAGTCGAATGAACATCGGCACCTCCTTCGTCATCGGGCCGAGCCTATCGACGCCCCCGCCTGCGCGGCTTGATGCAGGTCAACCTCTGCGCCGCCGCCGTCCGGACAGCAAAAAGCCCGGGACCGGCCCGGGCTTTCCATCCGCTCAAAGAGGCCTGCGATCAGGCGAGGCTGCCGTCGATGCCCTTGCACGCCTCGACCAGGCCTTTGACGGCGTTGACCGAATTGTCGAACATCGCCTGCTCGTCCTTGGTCAGTTTGATGTCGACGATCTTTTCGATGCCGCCCGCGCCGATGATCGTCGGCACACCCACATAGAACCCGTCCAGCCCGAATTCGCCGTCGCACCACGCCGCGCAGGGCAGCAGGCGCTTTTGGTCCTTCAAATAGGCCTCGGCCATCTCGATGGCGCTGGTCGCGGGCGCGTAGAAGGCCGAACCGGTCTTCAGCAGACCGACGATCTCGGCGCCGCCGTCGCGGGTGCGCTGGATGATCGCATCCAGCTTGTCCTGCGTGGTCCAGCCCATCTTGACCAGGTCGGGCAGCGGGATGCCCGCCACCGTCGAATAACGCGCCAGCGGCACCATCGTGTCGCCATGCCCGCCCAGAACAAAGGCGGTGACATCCTTCATCGACACGTCGAATTCCAGGCTCAGGAAGTGGCGGAAGCGCGCCGAATCCAGCACGCCGGCCATGCCGCAGACCTTGTTGGCGGGCAGGCCGCTGAACTGCTGGAGCGCCCAGACCATCGCGTCGAGCGGGTTGGTGATGCAGATCACGAAGGCGTCGGGAGCGTTGGCGGCGATGCCCTCGCCCACGGATTTCATGACCTTGAGGTTGATGCCCAGCAGGTCGTCGCGGCTCATGCCCGGCTTGCGCGGCACGCCGGCGGTGACGATGCAGACATCCGCACCGGCGATGTCGGCGTAATCCTGCGTGCCCTTGAGGCGCGCGTCGAACCCTTCGGAGGGGCCGGATTCGGCGATGTCCAGCGCCTTGCCCTCGGGCGTGCCTTCGGCGATGTCGAACAGAACGACATCCCCCAGTTCCTTGATGGCGGCAAGGTGGGCAAGGGTGCCGCCGATCTGTCCCGCGCCGATCAGGGCGATCTTGGGTCTGGCCATGGAAATATTCTCCGGTGCTTGGATGGATTTGCGCAGATGCCTAGTGCCTCAGGCTCGCCCGCGCAAGAGCGCTGCGCTGCGGCGCGTGCGCGCGGCGGGGCTACCGCCCGCGCCCCAGCCGCGATAAGGCTAGGCCTGAAAGCGGTTTAGAGGGCGCGCGCGCAATGGAACTCCTGACCTGGTCCGTCTTCGCGATGGCCGTCCCGGCGGTGATTTTCGCCGGGATCTCCAAGGGCGGCTTCGGGTCGGGCGTGGCCTTCGCCAGCGCGTCGATTCTCGCGCTGGTGCTGGAACCGGCGGTGGCGATGGGGCTGATGCTGCCGCTCCTGATGCTGATCGACGTGGCCAGCCTGCCGGCCTATTGGCGCAAATGGGATTGGTCGGTGGCCCGGGTGCTGCTGGCGGGCGCGGTGCCCGGCACCTTCATCGGCGCGCTCTTCTGGGCATCGGCGGATGCCGACATGATCCGGCTGATCATCGGCGCCGTGGCTTTGCTCTTCGTGACCTGGCAGGCCGCACAGGCCCTTGGCCTCATCCGGCTCGGCGCCCGCTTCGGTGCCAGAACGGGCCTCGTGGCGGGGGGCGTTCTGGGCTTCACCAGCTTCGTCAGCCACGCCGGAGGCCCGGCGGCCGCGGTCTACATGCTGGGGCAGGGGCTCTCCAAGACCGCCTACCAATCGACGACCGTGCTGGTCTTCTGGGCGGTCAATCTGTTCAAATCGGGCTTTTACGCCGGGATGGGCATCTTCACGCGCGAGACATTGCTGCTCGACCTCGCACTGATCCCCTTCGCGCTTCTGGGCACCTGGCTGGGGATCAAGGCCCACCGCATGGTGCCCGAAAAGCTCTTCTTCTCGATCACCTACACCGCGCTGACGATCACCGGGACCAAGCTGATCTGGGACGCGCTCACCTGACCGCCCCCTTTTCACTGATCCTCAAATATCCCGGGGGTTTGGGGGCAGCGCCCCCAATCCGTCCTCCGTCAGGCGTCGTTCCCCTCGGGCGGAAGCGCCTCGGCCAGCGTCTCAAAAGCCTGCCCGCTCGCCACCAGGCAGGTCATCCCGCCCGCACTGGTGACGGTGATCGTCCAGCTGCCGGTCTCGGCCGAGGCAAAGACCTCCATCATCGCGTTGTCTCTGCCCAGCCCCATGCTCTGCCGCGTCTCGCCATAGCGGCTGGCCAGCTGTTCGACCACGACCTCGCGCGGCGCGCAATTCTGGCCCTGCGCCTTGGCGAGCGTCGCGGCGCCGAAGACCAGCCCGGTCGCCAGCATCGCCATCCTGAATGTCTTGCTCATATCGTACCCTTTCCGGTTGCCGCACCGGCCGGGGGCGGCTTTGCCGTGCCCCCTTGCCGCTCGGTGCGGTCTGTTTCCCGGACGCGGGCAGGGCCGTTTCGGCCCTGCGTCAGGGCATCCGGTGTCGTGCGCTCCAGCCTGCGGAGCGACCGGCAAAATCGGGTTAACGCGGTGCGCGTTGCGGACAATCCGAAACATTTCCACCCCGGTCAGCCGCCCATTTCTGCGCTGCGGCAAAAATCCCCTTGCACTTTTGTGAAATAAATGCGCCATTCCGCGCAACTTTGTTACGTTCAGACCACGCCCAGATCACACAAGGAGATCGCCATGGACATGCGCGCGCGCCCCTATCGTTCGGTGCTCTACATCCCCGGCTCCAGGGAACGGGCGCTGGACAAGGCACGCGGCCTGCCCGTGGACGCCATCATCTTCGATCTCGAGGACGCGGTAACCGTCGCCGAAAAGCCCGCCGCCCGCGCCACGCTCAAGGCGGCGCTAGGGCAAGGCGGCTATGGCCACCGCACCCGGATCGTTCGGATCAACGGGCTGGATACCGAATGGGGCGCCGAGGATGCCCGCGCCGCCGCCGCCATGGATTGCGACGCCATCCTGCTGCCCAAGGTCGAAAGCCCCGCGCAGCTCGACGCGCTGGCCGAAATCGCCGACGATACGCCGCTCTGGGCGATGATGGAGACGCCGCTGGGCATGCTCAACGCCGCCGCCATCGCCGCGCATCCCAGGCTGGCGGGCATGGTCATGGGGACCAACGATCTGGCCAAGGAACTGCAGACCCGCTTCCGCGCCGACCGGCTGCCGATGATGGCAGGTCTGGGTCTCTGCCTCCTGGCGGCCAAGGCGCATGGCGTCGTCATCGTCGACGGCGTCTACAACGCCTTCAAGGACGACGACGGGCTGCGCGCCGAATGCGAACAGGGCCGCGACATGGGCTTTGACGGCAAGACACTCATCCACCCCGCGCAGGTCGACATCGCCAACACCGCCTTTGCCCCCTCCGAGGCCGAGGTCGATCTGGCCCGCCGCCAGATCGCCGCCTTCGAGACCGCCGAGGCCGAGGGCCAGGGCGTTGCCGTGGTCGACGGCAAGATCGTGGAAAATCTGCACGTTGCCACTGCCCGCGAAATACTGGCAAAGTCCGAGGCGATCGCCCAAACCGCATCGGAGTAACCCAATGTTCGCGCTTCTCGTCCTCGGTCTGGCCCTCTGGACCGCCGCCCATCTCTTCAAACGCCTCGCCCCCGACGCCCGTGCCGGCATGGGCGACGCCGGCAAGGCTGCTGTGGCGGTTGGAGTGCTGGCGGGGCTGGTGCTGATGATCCTCGGCTATCGCGGGGCCGAGTTCATTTCGGTCTGGTATCCGCCCGCCTTCCTGGTGCACATCAACAACCTGCTGATGCTGATCGCGGTCTTCGTCTTCGGCATGTCCGCCACCACCGGGCGGCTGCGCGGCAAGATGCGCCATCCGCAGCTGACCTCGGTCAAGATCTGGGCTGTCGCGCATCTGCTGGTCAACGGCGATCTGGCCTCGATCGTGCTCTTCGGCGGCCTGCTGGCCTGGGCCGTGGCCGAGGTGATCGTGATCAACCGCTCGGTCGAATGGGACCGCCCCGCGCCGGGCGAGGCCAAGGGCGACGTCAAGCTGGTGATCATCACGCTGGTTGTCTTCGCCGGCATCACCGCCGTTCACAACTGGCTGGGCGTCTGGCCGTTCCCGGGGTAAGCGCATGAAACTCTACCGTTTTCTCACCGCCGACGATACGTCTGCCTTTTGCCACAAGGTCACCGCCGCGCTGAACAAGGGCTGGGAGCTGCACGGCGATCCCACCTATGCCTTCGACGCCGCCAACGGCGTGATGCGCTGCGGGCAGGCGGTGGTGAAAGAGGCCGACGGCACCTATTCCCCGGATATGAAACTGAGCGAACAATAAGCATGGCGAAGACCAACCCCGGCCGTTTCTTCGAGGATTACACGCTTGGCGACGTGATCGACCACGCCGTGCCGCGCACCCTGTCGGGGGGCGAGCGGGCGCTCTATCACGCGCTCTACCCAGCGCGTCATGCGCTCTATTCCTCGGACGCCTTCGCGCAATCCTGCGGGCTGGCGGCCTCGCCCATCGACGATCTAGCGGCCTTTCACACGGTCTTCGGCAAGAGCGTGCCCGACATCTCGCTGAACGCCGTCGCTAACCTGGGTTATGCCGAGGGCCGATGGCTGGCCCCGGTCTGGCCCGGCGACACGCTGCGCTCGACCTCCGAGGTGATCGGGCTCAAGCAGAATTCCAATGGCAAGTCCGGCGTGGTCTATGTCCGCACCCGAGGGCTCAACCAGCGGGGCGAGACCGTGATGGAATTCTGCCGCTGGGTCATGGTGCGCAAGCGCGACCTTGATGCGCCCGCGCCCGACACCGTACTGCCTAGCCTCAAGCCCGCCCTGGCCGCCTACGATCTGGCGATCCCCGCAGGGCTCGATTTCACGCGCTACGATTTCACCCTCGCGGGCGAGCCGCACCGCTGGGGCGATTACGCGGTCGGCGAAAAGATCGACCATGTGGACGGCGTGACGGTGGAAGAGGCCGAGCACATGCTCGCCACCCGCCTCTGGCAGAACACCGCCAAGGTGCATTTCGACGCTACCAACCGCGACGACGGCAAGCGGCTGATCTATGGCGGGCACGTCATCTCGATGGCGCGCGCGCTGTCGTTCAACGGTCTGGCGAATGCGCAGATGATCGTTGGGCTGAACGCGGGTGCCCACGCCACCCCCTGTTTCGCCGGCGACACGATCCGCGCCTGGTCCGAGGTGCTGGACAAGGCCGAGACCCCGGCCCCCGGCGTCGGCGCGCTGCGCCTGCGGCTGGTGGCGACCAAGGGCGGCGAGCCCTTCACGCTGAAGGGCGAGGACGGCAAGTACCTGCCGCATGTGTTGCTCGATCTGGATTACTGGGCGCTGATGCCGGTTTGAGCGGCACGGGGTAAACCTTCGTCAAACGCCCCAAAGTCGCGGAATCAAGGCCGTAAGGCCGCCGCGACCAGCGCCTGCCCGTCCCGGCGGGCTGGCGCTTTGTCGACGTGGGCGCACCGGTCATTCGGAGCAATGACTTGGCGAGGATAAAGCGCGTAGACTTTTCGTTGCAGCGCCACCCCACGGGCAGGCGCCGGTCGCGGCGGCCTTACGGCCTTGATTCCGCGACTTTGGCTCTGCTGAACGATTGTTCGGAAAAGCCGCCCGCAGGTTCTGCAGGGAATCGCGCTGCCACCGCCGCCCGCTGGTGGCGCTATCACCAAAGCGGCGCCCCATTCTTGTGATCACACAGATTTTGACGTGATCACAAAACACCGGAAAACCACCCGGTTGCGCCAAAAAA
The DNA here is from genome assembly GCF_032586235.1 of Aestuariicoccus sp. MJ-SS9. Lineage (NCBI taxonomy): Bacteria > Pseudomonadati > Pseudomonadota > Alphaproteobacteria > Rhodobacterales > Paracoccaceae > Aestuariicoccus > Aestuariicoccus sp. MJ-SS9. Next base: position 67,944 of record NZ_JAWHTD010000013.1, on the reverse strand, counting down.
CCGCGCCCCCCGGCGCTGCTGTCCCGTGACAGCGGCGTAAAAACCATTAGAACCAAAGGCAAGGGAACCGAAAGGACATCTCATGGCCGACGTGAACCGGGGCAACCGCCCCCTGTCACCGCATCTGCAAATCTATCGCCCGCAGCTGACCTCGATCACCTCGATCCTCACCCGCATCACCGGCAACGCGCTGATCGTGGCGGCGCTGATGATCGTCTGGTGGCTGCTGGCCGCCGCGACCTCGGAGGAATATTTCAACTTCGCCAACGCGGTCCTGACCTCGTGGTTCGGCGATCTGGTGCTGTTCCTGTCGCTCTGGGCGCTCTGGTATCACACGCTGGCGGGCATCCGGCACCTGATCTGGGACTACGCCGTCGGCCTCGACCTCGAGACCGCCTACAAGCTCGGCTACGCCGTCATCGGCGGGTCGGTCGTGCTGACCCTGCTCACCGTCGCCCTCATCTAAGGAGACCCCGACAATGGCATTTCTGACAGACCGCAAACGCGCCGTCGGCTGGGGTTCGGCCAAAAAGGGGACCGAGCATTTCTGGGCGATGAAAGTGTCCTCGGTGGCGCTCTTGATCCTGATCCCGCTCTTCGTCTTCACCTTCGGCGGCATCCTTGGGGGCACCTACGAAGAGGTGACCGCCTATTTCGCGCGCCCCTTCCCGGCGATCGTCGCAGGGCTGACCATCATCGTCGGCTTCAAGCATTTCAACGACGGCGTGCAGGTCCTGATCGAGGATTACGTCCACGGCGTCTGGGAAAAGGTGCTGATCCTTCTGATGACCTGCGTCAGCTACGGCGCCATGGCGGTGGGCGTCTTCGCCGTCGCCCGGATGGCGCTCTGACCGCCGCAATGGAACATCGGGCAGGCGCGCGCCGCCGCCCCAGACCGAACAGGTAGCAACATGGCAGCTTACGAATACGAAACGCACGATTACGACGTCGTGGTGGTGGGCGCCGGCGGGGCCGGTCTGCGCGCCACGCTGGGCATGGCCGAACAGGGCCTGCGCACCGCCTGCGTGACCAAGGTCTTCCCGACCCGCTCGCACACCGTGGCGGCCCAGGGCGGCATCGCCGCGAGCCTGGCCAACATGGGGCCGGACAACTGGCAATGGCACATGTACGACACCGTCAAGGGGTCGGACTGGCTGGGCGACACCGACGCGATGGAATACCTCGCCCGCGAAGCGCCCAAGGCGGTCTATGAGCTGGAACATTACGGCGTGCCGTTCAGCCGCACCGAAGAGGGCAAGATCTATCAGCGTCCCTTCGGCGGCCACACCACTGAATTCGGCGAAGGCCCCCCGGTGCAGCGCACCTGCGCCGCCGCCGACCGCACCGGCCACGCCATCCTGCACACGCTCTATGGTCAGTCACTCAAGAATAATGCCGAGTTCTACATCGAGTATTTCGCCATCGACCTGCTGATGGAAGACGGCGAATGCAAGGGTGTGCTCTGCTGGAAGCTCGACGACGGCACCATGCACGTCTTCAACGCCAAGATGGTCGTGCTGGCCACCGGCGGCTATGGCCGCGCCTATTTCAGCGCCACCTCGGCGCACACCTGCACCGGTGACGGCGGTGGTATGGTGGCGCGCGCGGGCCTGCCGCTGCAGGACATGGAATTCGTGCAGTTCCACCCCACCGGTATCTACGGCTCGGGCTGCCTCATCACTGAGGGCGCGCGCGGCGAGGGCGGCTATCTGACGAACAGCGAGGGCGAGCGTTTCATGGAACGCTACGCGCCCAACTACAAGGATCTGGCCCCGCGCGACTATGTCAGCCGCTGCATGACGATGGAAATCCGCGAAGGCCGCGGCGTGGGCGCGGATGGCGACCACATCCACCTCAACCTCTCGCACCTGCCGAAAGAGGCTTTGGCCGAGCGCCTGCCGGGCATCTCGGAGTCGGCCAAGATCTTTGCCGGTGTCGATGTCACCAAGGAACCGATCCCGGTCCTGCCGACGGTGCACTACAACATGGGCGGCATCCCCACGAACTACTGGGGCGAGGTGCTGAACCCGACCAAGGCCGATCAGAACGCAATCGTCCCGGGCCTGATGGCCGTGGGCGAGGCGGGCTGCGCATCGGTCCACGGCGCGAACCGTCTGGGCTCCAACTCGCTCATCGACCTCGTGGTATTCGGCCGCGCCGCGGCGATCCGCGCGGGCAAGGTGGTCGATCCCGAAACCGCGACGCCCGCAGCACCCAAGGTCGCCATCGACAAGGCCTTCGATCGCTTCGACGGCATCCGCAACGCCAAAGGCAACACGCCCACCGCCGAGCTGCGGCTGGAAATGCAGAAGACGATGCAGGAAGACGCCGCCGTCTTCCGTACCGACAAGACGCTCAAGGCCGGGGTCGAGAAGATGACCTCCATCGCGGGCAAGCTGGACGATATCCAGGTCACCGACCGCAGCCTGGTCTGGAACTCCGACCTGATGGAGACGCTGGAGCTGACGAACCTGATGCCCAACGCGCTGGCGACCATCGTCGGGGCCGAGGCGCGCAAGGAATCGCGCGGCGCCCATGCGCACGAGGATTACGCCACCCGGGACGACGAAAACTGGCGCGTGCACACCATCGCCCGCGTCGACGGCGCCAAGACCGATCTCAGCTACCGCCCGGTGATCACCGATCCGCTGACCGGCGAAAAGCAGGGCGGTATCGCGCTCAAGAAGATCGCGCCGAAGGAGCGCACGTTTTGATCGGCGCGCGTCTGTCGCTGGCCACGGCGGCGCTGGCCGCCGGGTTCGGGCTTGCCGCCTGCACGGATGTGGAGGAGGCGGATCTCGCCACCCAGTGTCTGTTGGAAAACGACGTGCCGGGGGCCTATGCCTATGATGTCGAAAAGGCGGTGCCGCTGGTCACGCCGGTGGACGACGGCACGGCAGAGGGCGCGGCGATCCTGAACGCCTGCATCGAGCGCAAGGCAGCGATGGCCGCCGCCAAGCCCAAGCCGCTGCCGCAGTCGCGGCCCGCGCCTGCGCCCGCACCCGAGCCAGCGCCGCCAAAACCGTCCAACGCGGTCTGCCCGCCGGGCGCACCCTTTCTTTACAAAGGTGTGTATTGCGGGCGCTAGGCCATATCCTGCTGCCGGCTTGCGCCGCGTTGACCGCCTGTTCGCCGCAGGCGCAGGACGCGTTTGCGCGCGACGCCGCCCGCGCGGCGGTGACGCCGGTTCTGACCGAACGCTTCCCCGGCGTGCCGCTGGAGCCCACGCTCGATTGCGTCATCGACAACGCCAACGCCACCCAGATCCGCGCGCTCGCGCTCGATGGCGTGACCGGCCCCACCGAAAGCACCGTACAGATCGTTTCCGATATCGTCTCGAAGCCCGAGACGCTCACATGTTTGGCAGCCGAAGGCCTGCCCGCCCTGCTTCAATAGGAGAGAGACATGGTTCAGCTGACCCTCCCGAAGAATTCGAAGATCCGCACAGGCAAGACCTGGCCCAAACCCGAAGGGGCCACGAATGTCCGCAAGTTCAAGATCTACCGCTGGAACCCGGACGACGGGGAAAATCCCCGGGTCGACACCTATTTCGTCGACCTGGACAAATGCGGGCCGATGGTTCTGGACGCGCTGATCAAGATCAAGAACGAAATCGACCCGACCCTGACCTTCCGCCGGTCGTGCCGCGAGGGGATCTGCGGGTCCTGTGCGATGAACATCGACGGGATCAACACCTTGGCCTGTATCTACGGGCTGGACGAGATCAAGGGCGACGTGGCGATCTACCCGCTGCCGCATATGCCGGTGGTCAAGGACCTGATCCCCGACCTTACGCATTTCTACGCCCAGCATGCTTCGATCATGCCCTGGCTGGAGACCAAGACCAACCGTCCGGCGAAAGAATGGAAGCAGTCGATCGAGGACCGCAAGAAGCTGGATGGCTTGTATGAATGCGTGATGTGCGCCTCGTGCTCGACCTCGTGCCCGAGCTACTGGTGGAACGGTGATCGCTATCTGGGGCCGGCGGCGCTTCTGCATGCCTACCGCTGGATCATCGACAGCCGCGACGAGGCGACGGGCGAGCGTCTGGACGAGCTGGAGGATCCCTTCAAGCTGTATCGCTGCCACACGATCATGAACTGCGCCAAGACCTGTCCCAAGGGTCTGAACCCCGCCAAGGCCATTGCAGAGATTAAGAAAATGATGGTCGAACGCGCGGTGTGACGCCGCGCGCCGCTCGTCGCCAAGGCGACATCGCCCCGCCCGCCGTCCCGTGGGGCGCTCTGGTCTGAGGGGGTGGGATGCTTGTCATCGCCGGTCTGATCCTGGCCTTCATCCTGATCGCCGTCTTTCAGAACCGCGCCACCCGGCTTTGCCGGTGGCGGATGCGGCGCGAGGGGGGCGAGACGTCGTGGCGCTGTGTCTATTGCGGGGCCACGGCGCGCGGCGAAAGGCCGAAAACGTGTCTTCGGGACAACACTTGAAAAAGGTGCGGAGGATTTCGCGGCGGGCCGAAAAAACCGCTTGAACGAATCCCGTTGACGGCCCATATGCGCGCTCAAGGACGCCAACGCACGCACCTCTGTCGAGGTGGGCAATTCAACACCCACGCGGTTACGTAGCGACGGTAACGTCTCCCTTGGAACTGAGCGGTCTCATGCCGGGAAACCGGACACGGCCGGGTCTGATTGGAGATGACCATGAACGCATACGTGACCGGGCTGACCGCCCGCGATGCCGCACCCGTATCCCGCACCGAAGCCTACATCGCGCAGAACGTGTTCGACCGCCCGACGCTGGTGGTCGACGGCGACGCGGTGGCCCGTCAATACGCGGCCCTTGCCCAGGGGCTGGGGCGTGCGCGGATCCATTATGCGGTCAAGGCCAACCCGGCGCCGGACATCCTGCTCCGCCTGGTGGTTGCCGGGTCGAACTTCGACGCCGCCAGCCGGGTCGAAATTCAGATGTGCCTCGACGCAGGGGCGCAGCCGGCGCAGATCTCGTTCGGCAACACCATCAAGCGCGCGTCGGACATCGCCTGGGCGCATTCGGTGGGCGTGACGCTCTTCTCGGTCGACGCCGAGGAAGAGATGGAAAAGATCGCGGCGAACGCGCCCGGTGCAGAGGTCTATGTCCGGCTGATCGTCGACGCCTCCGAGGCCGACTGGCCGCTGTCGCGCAAGTTCGGCTGCGCCCGTGACAAGGCGCTGGGGCTGCTCGACATGGCGGTTGCGCTCGGCCTGCGGCCGGTGGGCTTTTCGTTCCACGTCGGGTCGCAGACCCGTCGTGCGGCGATGTGGGCGCCGACGCTGGATCAGGTGGCCGCCGTTTGGCACGCCGCCCGCGACGCAGGTCACACGCTGAGCCTGCTGAACATCGGCGGCGGGTTCCCGGCCTTCTACGGTCAGGACATCGACGCGCCCGCGGCCTATGCCGCCGAGGTGATGCGCCTGGTGACCGAGCGTTTCGGCCATGTGCCGCACATCATGGCGGAGCCGGGCCGGGGTCTGGTGGCAGAGGCCGGCGCCATCGCCGCCGAGGTGCTGCTGGTGTCGCGCAAGTCCGAGAACGACCTGCACCGCTGGGTCTATCTGGACATCGGCCGTTTCTCTGGCCTGGCCGAGACCGAGGGCGAGGCGATCCGCTATCAGTTCGGCACCGACCGCGACCACGAGCCGACCGGCGCGTGCATCCTCGCGGGGCCGTCCTGCGACAGCGCGGACGTGCTTTACGAGCGTCAGCCGGTGCAGCTTCCGCTGGGCCTGCGGGCGGGCGACCGGATCGTGATCCGGTCCTGCGGGGCCTATACCTCGACCTATTCGAGCGTGGGCTTCAACGGCTTCCCGCCGCTGGACGTGGTGGTGATCTGAGTCGGAGGCCCCGGGGCAAGCCCGGGGCTGCGTCGCGCATTCCTTATCGGAACGACCTGGGAGTTTGCCGTGGGAGGAGCGGTGTCCCGTTAGGTCAGTCTTGCTGCCCCAATGTTTCGCACGCGAAACATTGGGGCAGGGGCTATGACATTTAACTTATTGATTCTTTGAGGATTATTGACGGTCGGTAAAGGCGCCGCGCGCAGCCTATTGCTTGGGCTTGTCGTCGTATTCGCCGGACAGGATGCGCTGTGCATTGCCTTCGGGGTCATCGTATTGCCGGCTGCGCAGGGCGAACAGAAACGCCGCCAGCCCCAGCCCGCCGAGGATCAGGGAAATCGGGATCAGATAGGCCAGCACGGTCATCGCATCACCTCAGGCGCAGGGCGTTCAGGGAGACTGTAATCGACGAGGCCGACATGGCCAAGGCGGCGATCAGCGGTGAGCAGAGCCCGGCGATGGCCAGCGGCACGGCGATCAGGTTGTACCAGGTCGCGATGCTGAAATTCTCGCGGATGCGGCGGGTGGCCTTTTGCGCGACACTCAGCGCCTCGGCGATGGGGGCGAGGCTCTGGCCCAGCAGCACGATATCCGAGGCCACGCGCGCGGCGTCGAGCGCGGAGGCAGGCGAGATCGAGACATGCGCGCCCGCCAGCGCGGCGGTGTCGTTGAGCCCGTCGCCCACCATCAGCACGCGGTGTCCCTGATCGGTCAGCGCGGCGATATGGGCGGCCTTGTCCTCGGGCAGCATTCCGGCCTGCCAGGTCTGGACGTCGAGACGCGCGGCCAGATCGGCGACGGGGCGTTCCGCGTCACCCGACAGCAGCGCCACGTTCAGCCCGGCGCTTTTGAGCGCCGTCACCAGTTCGTCCGCGCCGTCGCGCAGGCGGTCGGTGAAGTGAAAGGGGCGCGCGGGCGCGTCGCCGATCCTGAGCCAGGCAGCGGTCTGTGCGGCCTCGGGTGCATCCAGCCAGTCGGCACGGCCCAGGCGGACGGTCTGGCCTTGCCATGTGCCTTCGGTGCCGTGGCCGGGGCGTTCGGTGATGTCTGTCACCTCTGCGGGCGTGATACCGGCGGCGCGGGCGGCAGAGGTCAGCGATTGCGACAGCGGGTGGGCGGAGCTCTCGGCCAGGGCCAGAGCGATGGCCTGTTCGGTGTCGTTGAAGGCGTCTAGGTTGGTCAGCTCGGGCGTGCCTGCGGTCAGCGTGCCGGTCTTGTCGAAGACCACGGTGTCGACCTGCGCCAGTCGCTCCAGCGCGGTGGCTTCCTTGATCAGCATCCCCTTGCGGAAGAGCCGCCCCGAGGCGGCGGTGGTGACCGCGGGCACGGCCAGACCCAGCGCGCAGGGGCAGGTGATGATCAGCACCGCGGCGGCGATGTTGAGCGCGACGCGCAGGTCGCCGCTGTAGGCAAGCCAGCCCAGGAAGGCGAGCGCCGAAAGGATGTGAACGCCGGGGGCATAAAGCTTGGCGGCGCGGTCGGCGAGGCTGGTGTAGTTCGAGCGCCCGGCCTCGGCCACGGCCACCAGATCGGCCAGCCGGTGCAGCGAGCTGTCGCGCCCCACGGCGGTGGCGCGCAGGGTCAGCGGGCCGGTCAGGTTGACCTCGCCCGCGCTGACCATCAGGCCGGGGGCGGCGGGCACGGGCAGAGTCTCGCCGGTCAAGAGCGAGCGGTCGAGTTCCGAGCTGCCCTCGATCACCTCGCCGTCGACGGGCATCCGCCCGCCGGGGCGCACCAGGACGCGGTCGCCGACGGCAAGCTCGGCGACCGGGACCTCGGCGGTGCCGGTGGCGGTGACCCGCAGGGCGCGGGGCACTTCGAGCGCGGCCAGTTCCTGCGCGGCCGACCGCGCGATGGCGCGGGTGCGGTGGTCCAGATAGCGGCCCGCCAGCAGGAAAAAGGTGAGCGCGACGGCGGCGTCGAAATAGGCGTGCTCGCCCGACAGCGCGGTTTCCCAGAGCGAGGTCGCGACCGCCAAGAGGATCGCCAAAGAGATCGGCACGTCCATGTTGAGCGCCCCCGCCCGCAGCGCCGTCCAGGCGTTGCGGAAGAAAGGCTGGGCCGAGAAGGCCACGGTGGGCAGGGCGATGGCGGCGGAAATCCAGTGGAACATGTCGCGGGTGGGGCCCTCGGCCCCGGACCAGACGGCGACCGACAGCAGCATGACGTTCATCGCCGCAAAGCCCGCGACTGCCAGCCGCATCAGCAGATCGCGCCCCGCCTTGTCGGCCTGGGTCGCGGTCAGGGCAGTGGCGTCAAGCTCGTGCGCCTCGTATCCCGCGGCCTCGACCACCGGAATGAGGTCGGCGGCGGTGACGCTCGGGTCGGCCTCGACCGTCACGCGCTTCATGGTGAGGTTGACGCGCGCCGAGCGGACGCCCGGTGTCTGGCCCAGAGCGCGCTCGACCTTGGTCATGCAGGCCGAGCAATGGATCGTGGGCAGCGACAGGATCAGCTGGCTGTCGCGGGGCTGCGTGGCCTCGGCCAGCGCCTCGGCGGCGGGGGCCGCGGCGCAGGCGGGGCAGGCGGAGATCGGCGCGCGCATCGTCGCGGTCATGGGGTTACTCCGTCACGTGCAGGACGACGCGCTGTTCGAAGGGCGTGCCGTCGAGCGCGGTGGCCTTCATGCGGATGTTCCAGTTGCCCGGGCGCAGGCTTTCGCGGGCGACATAGGCGCGGCCGTCAAAGGCGAAATCCGGGGTGCGGTCGTCGCGCACATGGGTGGCGCGGCCCAGCACGGCGTCGAGCGTGCCGGCCTGCACGGGCCGGCCGTCGGCGTCGGTGATCGACAGGATCAGCAGGCCGCCGGTGGCGCGGGCGTCGACCGACCAGCCCAGCGTTTCCTGCGCGTCGCGGCGGCTGTCGAAGCTTTGGCTGGCGACGTAGGAATTCTTGACCTCGAGCCCGGGGAAGGTGCTGATGGCGCTGTAGGCCAGCACCAGGTTGACCGAGATGATGACGGCGAAGGCGCCGCCGAAGATCGCCAGCGCGTGCCAGCCGGTGAGTTTGCGTTCGTGGGTCATTGTGTTGCCGTCCCGTTGAAGATCGTGTCGGTATAAGCGCGCTCGCCGTTCGAGGTGTCCTCGACCCAGAGGCGCATGTCGGTGCGTTCGGCCCGTGCCGGGGCCGATCCGCCGGGGGCCACCACGTAGACCCGCTGCAGGTAGGTCTCGTTGGCGGGCACGGTGACGGTCTCATAGGGTGTTCCCTCGAGCTGGATGCGCAACGCGGGGTCGCCCTTGACGGTCAGGCGGAAGGGCCGGTCGTCGCCGTGCTTGTTCAGCAGCCGCACGTCGTAGGTGTTGCGGATCGATCCGTCCGACAGCGTCACGAACTGCGGGTTGCGCACGGGCGCGACGGTCATCTCGATATCCGCCCGGATGAAGAGCGCAAAGAGCAGCCCAAGCCCCACCAGTGACCACAGCGTGGTGTAGAGGATCGTGCGCGGGCGGAAGACGTGCTGCCAGACGGGGCGCGGCGGGTGGCCCTCACGCTCGCGCGGCTCGTCCGACAGGGCGATATAGTCGATGAGGCCGCGCGGCTTGCCGATCTTCTCCATCACGTCGTCGCAGGCGTCGATGCAGAGCGCGCAGGTGATGCATTCCATCTGCTGGCCGTCGCGGATGTCGATGCCCATGGGGCAGACGTTGACGCAGGCCATGCAGTCGATGCAATCGCCGAGGTTTTCGGCCCCCTCGCCCTTGCGGTGCTTGCCGCGCGGCTCGCCGCGCCAGTCGCGGTAGGCGACGGTCAGGGTGTCCTCGTCCATCATGGCGGCCTGGATGCGCGGCCACGGGCAGGCGTAGATGCAGATCTGTTCGCGCGCGAAGCCGCCAAAGAAGAAGGTGGTCGCGGTCAGGATGAACATGGTGGTGTAGGCCACCGGATGCGCCTGGCCCGTCACCAGATCGCGCGCCAGCGTCGGCGCGTCGGTGAAATAGAACACCCAGGCGCCACCGGTCGCCAGCGCGATCAGGAACCAGGTTACCCATTTGGTCAGCCGCAGCCGGATCTTGCGCGCGTCCAGCTTTTTCTGCCGGTGCAGGCGCAGGCGGGCGTTGCGGTCGCCCTCGATCCAGCGCTCGACCAGGATGAAGAGGTCGGTCCACACCGTCTGCGGGCAGGCATAGCCGCACCAGACCCGTCCCAGCGCCGAGGTAAACAGAAACAGCCCCAGCCCCGCCATGATCAGCAGACCGGCGACGAAGTAGAACTCATGTGGCCAGATCTCGATCCAGAAGAAGAAGAACCGCCGCCCGGCCAGATCCACCAGCACCGCCTGATCGGGCAGGTTCGGCCCCCGGTCCCAGCGCAGCCAGGGCGTGATGTAGTAAATGCCCAGGGTGACGATCATGATCAACCATTTGAGGTTGCGGAAGGCGCCGCTGACCCGTCTGGGAAAGATCGGTTCACGGGCGGCGTAGAGGGAAGGGGGGGTATCGGCCACGAGGGGGCGCTCCGCTTGCGGGTTTTCTTGCGCCCCTTTTGGCAAGCGGTGGCAGCGGGGGCTTTGACATGGGTCAATTTCTATATCTTTAAGATATCTATTTGCGCGCCGCCTTTCGCAGCCATTTGAGAAAGGTCTTGAGCGGCGGGCGCGGCACGCCCGGCGCGGTGACGATGTGATAGGCCCGGTCGCGGTCGCCCTCGAAGAGCAGCAGCAGCCGGCCCGAGGCGATATCCTCCTCGACCGCCGGCCGCGTGGTCAGGGCGAGGCCCTGGCCCTGCCGAACGCCGTCGATCATCAGGTTGCCCGGCACATGGAGGACGCCCGCCCGGGGGGGGCCGGTGACGCCAAGCTGGGATTGCCAGCTTTGGGCCTCGCTCTCGCCGAACTCTTGCAGCCAGGGGTAATCCAGCAGCTCTTCGGGGCTTTGCGGCGGCGTGCCGTTGAAGAGCGACGGCGCGCCGACCACCACCAGGGGCGCGGCCAGCAGGAATTCGCAGTCGAGCCCCGGCCACGGCCCGGTGCCATAGCGCAAGGCCACGTCGACGCCGCCGGGGGCGGGGTCGGAAAAGGCGGGGCTGGGGTTGATCATCAGCTCGACCTCGGGTGCCGTCTGGCGGAACTCGGCCAGCCGCGGCATCAGCCAGATCGCGCCGAAACTGGGTGTGCACGAGATCTGCAGCGGCCGTTCGGCATCGGCCCCGGTCACGGCTTCGATCACCTGCGCCATGCGGCCGAATCCCTCTTCCAGGACGCGCGCCAGCTGGACGCCTTCGGGCGTCAGGGTCATCTGGCGGTTACTGCGGTCCAGCAGCGCCACCCCGAGATGGGTCTCAAGCTTACGCAGCTGCTGGCTGACGGCGGCGTGGCTGACGTTCAGCGCGGCCCCCGCCCGGGTGACCGATCCGGTCAAGGCAAAGGCCGAGAATGCGCGCAGCGATGACAGCGGGGGAAGGTCGGGAACGGGCATATGTCAGTGGAACTTACAGATGTGTATTTTTAATGGCTCGCATGGATAGCGGGTTTGGTCAAGCATGGGCGGGCAGATTCAGAACAGAGGAAACATGGATATGTTCTACACCTTAGCCAGAAGTTTCATGATTGCCAGCCGTAACGACAGCCGCACGATCCTGGAAGACGCCCAGTGGCTGGACGATGCGCGCCGTCGCCGGTCGTCGCCCGTGCAGACGGACGCCATGCGGAGGCAGCGCGATGATTGACCCCGTGGTGTATATCTCGGATCTGATGTTTCGCCGCGAAGGGGGCACAGCACGGCAGCCGCGCCGACCGGGGCGCGGCGGGCGCTGGATCGTGCCGGTGCGGTTCTGGGCGGCGCGATAAGCGTGAAACGAATTGCGCCCGGCCGTGGGGCCGGGCGCTGATCGGTGCAACTCTAGGATTGCGTCATGAAAAAAGCGCCGGCCATCAGGAAACGCGCGAACAGTTTTTGATGGCCGGCGCTGTCCCCCCGACGGCGTGCCGCCGGGGAACCGGTGTTTACTCGCCGCCGCCCAGGCCGTGGACATATGTCGCCACGGCGCGGATTTCGGCATCGCTCAGGCGGTCGGCCCAGGACGGCATCACCCCGAAGCGGGAGTAGGTGACCGTCTCGACCAGCGTGTCATAATCGCCGCCGTAGAGCCAGATTGCATCGGAGAGGTTGGGCGCGCCTTGATAAATGTCACCCGCCGCGTCCTCGCCGTGGCAGCCCGAGCAATTGATGTCGTAGACCTCTTGCCCCTGCGCCACGAGGCTGGCGTCCATCGGCTCTCCGGACAGCGACATGACGTAGTTGACAACCGCGGGGATCTCGCCGTCTTCGAGCAATTCGCCGAAGGCGGGCATTTCCGACCAGCGGGCATCCGGGTCGTTTTCGTTGCGGATGCCGTGGGCGATGGTCTGGTGGATCGATTCGATGTCACCGCCCCAGAGCCAGGCGTCGTCCAGCAGGTTGGGATAGCCCGCCGCCTGAACGCCCGCCGCACCCGAGCCGTGGCATTGCGCGCACCAGGTGCGGAACACCGCGCCCCCGGCCTGGGTGGCGTAGGTCAGAAGTTCGGGATCGTCGGCGATGGCCGTCAGCTCGACCGAGGCCAGCTTGGCGTTGATCTCGGCGTTGGCCGCTTCGACGGCGGCGATGTCCTCGGCCACCTGCGCGCGGGTCGAGAACCCCAGCAGACCGGGGGTCGCCTCCTTGATGCCGGGCCAGGCCGGGTAGGCGATGGTATAGCCCACACCCCAGACGATGGTGGCGTAGAAGGTCCAGAGCCACCAGCGCGGCAGGGGTTTGTTGTATTCCCGGATCCCGTCCCATATGTGGCCGGTTGTCTCGTAATCGAGATCGTCGTCTTTACGGGCGTTCATGTCCGCGCCTCCTTTTCGGCGGGTGTCTTGGGTTCGGCCAGGGGCCGGTCTTCGTTGCGCAGCGGGATGCTTGCGGCGTCGCTGTGCGTGGACCCGCTGCCCGGGCGAAAGGCCCAGAAGACCACGCCGGCGAAGAACAGGAACAGTGCCAGCAGGACCCAGCTGTCGGCGAGCTGCCGAAGGAAGGTGTAGGTTTCCATCGGGGCCTCCTTAGCGGCTGGCGTCGGGCGTGAAGGTCGAGAAATCGACCAGCGTGCCCAGCATTTGAAGATAGGCGATCAGCGCGTCCGCCTCGGAGACACCGGGGCGTCCGTCGAAGTTGCGCACGTTCACCGCTTCGCCATAGCGTTCCAGCAGCCCGTCGGTGTCGCTGTCGGGGTCGGCCTGGGCGCGGAAGTCCGCCTGCGCCGCCTCGATCATCTCGTCCGAATAGGGCACGCCGACGATGGCGTTGGTGGCCATCAGGTCGCCGATATACTTGCCGTCGATCAGCGTGTCCTCGAGGAAGCCGTATTTCGGCATCACCGATTCCGGTACCACCGCCTGCGGGTCGCGCAGGTGATCGACGTGCCATTCGTCCGAATAGCGACCGCCGACCCGGGCCAGATCCGGCCCGGTCCGCTTGGAGCCCCACTGGAACGGATGGTCGTACATCGATTCCGCCGCAAGGCTGTAGTGGCCGTACCGCTCGACCTCGTCGCGCATCGGGCGGACCATCTGGCTGTGGCAGACGTAGCAGCCCTCGCGGATGTAGACGTCGCGCCCGGCCAGTTCCAGCGGGGTGTAGGGGCGCATGCCCTCGACTTCCTCGATGGTGTTCTCGAGGTAGAAGAGCGGCACGATCTGCACCAGACCGCCGATGGTGACGACAAGGAAGCTGAGGATCAGAAGCAGGGTGGCGTTGCGTTCGATAACGCCGTGCTTTTGCAGAATGGTTGACATGTCTGGGCCTCCTTATTCGGCCGGCGTGGCGTGAGCGATGGCGGCGGCTTCGTCCTTGGCCTTGCCGCGTGTCACCGTCATCCACAGGTTGACGCACATGATGATGGCACCGGCCAGGTACATGACCCCGCCCAGACCGCGCACGACATACATCGGGAACTTGGCGGCGACGGTGTCGGCGAACGAGTTCACGAGGAAGCCGTTGGGATCCACTTCGCGCCACATCAGGCCCTCCATGATGCCGGTCACCCACATGGACGCCGCGTAGAGAATGATGCCGATGGTGGCGAGCCAGAAGTGCCAGCTGACCATGCTGAGGCTATAGAGCCGCTCGCGGTTCCACAGACGCGGCACCAGGAAGTAGAGCGCGCCGAAGGTGATCATGCCGTTCCAGCCAAGCGCGCCGGAATGCACGTGCCCGATGGTCCAGTCGGTGTAATGCGACAGCGAGTTGACCGCGCGGATCGACATCATCGGCCCTTCGAAGGTGGACATGCCGTAGAAGCCGAGGGAGATCACCATCATGCGGATGATCGGGTCGGTGCGCAGCTTGTCCCAGGCCCCGGAAAGGGTCATCAGGCCGTTGATCATGCCGCCCCAGCTGGGCATCCAGAGCACGATCGAGAACACCATGCCAAGGGTCGAGGCCCAGTCTGGCAGGGCGGTGTAATGCAGATGGTGCGGACCGGCCCAGATGTAGATGAAGATCAGCGCCCAGAAGTGGATGATCGACAGCTTGTAGCTAAAGACGGGGCGTTCGGCCTGTTTCGGGACGAAGTAATACATCATCCCCAGAAAGCCCGCAGTCAGGAAGAAGCCCACCGCGTTGTGGCCGTACCACCATTGCACCATGGCGTCCTGCACGCCGGGCCAGACGATGACCGACTTGCTGCCCCAGATGCTGACCGGGATGGTCAGGTTGTTGACCACGTGGAGCATGGCGACGGTGACGATGAAGGACAGAAAGAACCAGTTGGCCACATAGATATGCGGCTCTTTGCGTTTGATGATCGTGCCCAGGAACACTGCCAGATAGGCGACCCAGACGATGGTCAGCCACAGATCGACGTACCATTCCGGTTCGGCGTATTCCTTGGACTGCGTGCCGCCCAGCAGATAGCCGGTGGCCGCCAGGACGATGAAGAGCTGATAGCCCCAGAACACGAACCACGGCAGGTTGCCGCCCCAGAGCCGCGCGGCCGAGGTGCGCTGCACGATGTAGAAGGACGTACAGATCAGCGCGTTGCCCCCGAACGCGAAGATCACCGCCGAGGTGTGCAGCGGCCGCAGTCGTCCGAAATTGGCGTAGCCCTCGGCCCAGTCGAAGTTCAGCGCCGGAAAGGCAAGCTGAAACGCGATGAACGTGCCCGCAAGAAAGCCGACGACGCCCCAGAAGGCGGTGGCGATCACGCCTGCGCGGATCACATCGTCCATGTAGCTCAGTTCGGCCGCACCCGAGGCGGCGGCCCGGACCGGCTCATCGGTACGGCGCAGCACCCACAGGAACATGCCGCCCGCGATCACCATGATCAGGATGGCATGGACCATATAAGCCACGTCGCGCGCGTAGCTGGCGGCGATCATGGCGAATACCGTGATCAGGCCGAGCGCGATCAGCTTGATATAATTCAACATTTTTCGTCCCTTCGTCTAACCCGCACGATTCGTAACGCCGCACAGGCGGTTTTGACTGCCCCGTAGATGCGGGTTTTGCCCCCGCGCTACCTTGATCTGCGTCAACCTTTGGCGGGCATGTGGTTGACCGGGGTCAAAGTGCGACTCTTTGCGCGTCGCTAACGTGAAGGCGCAAACTCACGGAGCGGAGCACACGATGGCCTACAATTCCATTCTGACAGTCTTGACCGATGCGGACCTGGCGGATGCCACGCTGACGCAGGCGAAGGCGCTTGCCTCGGCGCATGACGCGCATCTGGATGTGCTGTGTCTTGGCGTCGACCGGACGCAGACCGGGTATTACTATGCTGGCGCGAACGCGATGGTCCTGCAAGAGACCCTGCAACGCGCCGGTAACGAGGCCAGCGAGCTGGCCGAGCGGGCCCGGAAGCAGCTGACCGGCACCGCCCTTCGCTGGGCGGTCGAAGAGGGCGTCGCGCAGCTGGCCGACATCGCCCGTCACGTCGCCTCGCGGGCGCGGTTCAGCGATCTGGTCTGCCTGCCCATGCCCTACGGCAAGGATCACGGGGTCGAGCTTGAACCGGTGACCGAGGGGGCGCTTTTCGACGGGCATGTGCCGGTGATGATCTGGCCCGACGGCTACCCCGCCATGACCCCGCCCAAGCGCATCGCGCTGGCGTGGAACGAAAGCCCCGAGGCGATGCGCGCCGCGCGCGCCGCGCTGCCGCTGCTCTGTGCCGCCGAGGTGGTGCATATCGTGGTGATCGACCCGCCGCGCCACGGCCCGACCCGGTCCGATCCCGGCGGGATGATGGCGCAGTTCCTGGCTCGCCACGGGGTGCATGCGGATATCGACGTGTTGTCCAAGACCATGCCGCGGGTGTCGGACGTGCTGGTGCGCCACGTGTCGGACATGAGCGCCGATCTGGTGGTCATGGGCGCCTATGGCCATTCGCGGTTCCGCGAGGCCATTCTGGGTGGTGCGACGCGGAACATGCTCGAAGTGTCGCCTGTGCCGGTCTTCATGACGCACTGACGCGCCCGGCGCGAAGCGGGGTCAGGGGTGGCGGATCCGCCCGTCGGAGATGTCGACCGCCTGTCCCGCCACGTGAACGGCGTCCAGCGCGCCGCCTTTGGTCAGGATCCGCAGGGCGATGCGGCTGGGGCGGCCCATCTCGACGCCCTGTTGCAGGGTGACGCGGGTCTCACCCTCGGCCAGGTCGCCCGAGGCCAGCAATTGCGCCGCGAGGATAGCGCTGGCCGAGCCTGTGTCCGGATCCTCGGGGATGCCGGCGGTGGGCGAGAACATCCGCGCGCGATACCCGCCCTGCGGCAGCGGGGTATAAAGATAGGCGCTGTCCACGGCGGCGCGGGTCATCGTCTCGGACCAGGTGGGCTCATGCGGGCGGGCCTCGGCCAATGCGTCGAGGCTGCCCACCGGGATATAAAGGAACCGCGGCCCGCCTTCCCAGACCGCCGGGGCGTGCGTGCCAAAGCCGATCGCGTCGCGGCCAAGCCCGATGGCGCGGGCCAGCAGGTCGGCGGGCGGCGTCGTGCCCCGGGTTGCGGCGTGCGGCACGACCGGGGCCGTCAGCTCGGCCCAGCGGGCGCCGTTTTCGCACCAGACCCGCACCGGCACCAGCCCAGCCTCTTCCTCGAGCCGCAGAACGGTGTCGATGTCGCCCTCGCCATGCATCCGCTGCGCCAGATACAAAGCGCAGCCGATGGTCGGGTGCCCGGCGAAGGGGATCTCGGCCGTGGGGAAAAAGATCCGCACCTTGGCGGTGTTTGCCGGGTCCGCCGGGCGCTGGACGAAGATCGTCTCGGACAGGTTGAATTCGCGCGCGATGGTCTGCATCGCGTCGGTGGTCAGCCCGTCGGCGTCCAGAACGACCGCCAGCGGATTGCCGGAAAACGCACCATCGGTGAAGACATCCAGCGTGGCAAAGGCCAGCGCGCCGCCCTGGTCAGGCAAGGATGCCGCCGTCGGTATCGTCGCCTGCCTCTTCCAGAAGGCGGCTCATGTCGGGGACGATGACGTGGCGCTTGCCCTGAAGCTCGATCACCCCGTCGCGCTTGAGCGCCGACATCTGGCGGCTGACCGTCTCGAGCGTCAGGCCGAGGTAATCGGCCATCGCCTCGCGGGTGAGCGGCAGGTCGAAGACGATGCGGTCTTCGTTCGCCCGCTGCTGGAGCGAGGCGTCCCGCCGGGCGATGATCGACAAGAGCGAGGCGATCTTTTCGCGCGCGGTCTTGCGGCCCAGCACCAGCATCCATTCCCGCGCGGCATCAAGCTCGTCGAGGGTCATTTCCAGCAGGCGGTGCGCGATGTGCGGCGTGCGGGTCATCATGTCCTCGAACGGGGTCTTGCGGAAACAGCACATCACCAGGTCGGTCGTCGCCACCACGTCATAGGCGGCGGAGCCGCGGCCCGGGCGGCCGACGAAGTCGCTGGGCAGCAGCAGCCCGACCATCTGCGTGCGCCCGTCCTCCATCGTCTGGGTCAGGGTGGCGATGCCCGACACCACGGACGCGACGAAATCCATCTTGTCGCCGGACCAGACCACGGTCTGGCCGGCCTCGAACTTGCGGTAATACTTGATCTGTTCCAGGCGCTCGAGCTCGTCCGCCTCGCAGCGCGCGCAAACCGCGCGATGCCGGATGGGACAGTCGCCGCAACTTTGGGAAACAGAAAGGGACTGGTCGTTCAATAGCGTCATTTTCGGCCCTTGATCTGGGTCAAAGAAGTACCCGTCGGTACAGATCTAAGTGTAAATCCATGATGACACGAACACAACTTGCCAAGCTGGGTCTCTTTGACGCGAAAGTGCCGCGATACACCAGCTATCCCACCGCGCCGCATTTTGCCGGTGGGGTAGGATCCGCCCAGTTTGTCGAGTGGATCGAAGCAATCCCGGAACATTCTGACATCTCGCTCTATCTGCATGTGCCGTTCTGTCGCAGGCTGTGCTGGTTCTGCGCCTGCCGCACCCAAGGCACCGCCACCGGCGCGCCGGTCGCGGCCTATGTGGAAACGCTGCAGGCCGAGCTGGCGCTCTTGCGCGCGCATCTGCCGCGCGGGGTGCGGCTGTCGCGGCTGCATTGGGGCGGCGGCACGCCGACGCTGCTGACGCCGGATCTGATCCGCGCGCTGACCGCTTCGGTGCGCGAAGTGGCGGATTTCGCCGAGAACGCCGAATTCTCGGTCGAGATCGACCCCAACGAGGTCGACGAGGCCAGGCTGGACGCGCTGGTCGAAGGCGGGCTCAACCGCGCCTCGATCGGGGTGCAGGATTTCAACGACGCGATCCAGCAGGTGATCGGGCGGATCCAGGGGTTCGACATCACCCGCCGGACGGTCGACATGATCCGCGAGCGCGGCGTGCCCAGCCTGAACGCCGACATCCTCTTTGGATTGCCGGACCAGTCGCGCGCGCGCATCACCGAGACGGTGCAAAAGCTGTTGTCGCTGGCCCCCGACCGGGTCGCGCTTTACGGCTATGCGCATGTGCCCTGGATGGCCAAGCGCCAGCAGCTGATCCCGTCGGACGCGCTGCCCACGCCGGAAGAGCGGCTGGCGCTGTTCGAGACCGCGCGGCGGCTCTTCGTCTGGGACGGCTATGCCGAGATCGGCATCGACCATTTCGCGACGCAATCCGACGGGCTGACCATCGCGCAGAAGACCGGGCGGCTGCGGCGCAATTTCCAGGGCTATACCGACGACACGGCGTCGGTGCTGATCGGGCTTGGGGCGTCGTCGATTTCGCGCTTTCCGCAGGGCTATGCCCAGAACGCCCCGGCCACCTCGGCCTATACCAAGGCGGTGCGGGAGGGCCGGTTCGCGGTGTCGCGCGGTCATGTGTTCACGGGTGAGGACAAGCTGCGCGCGCGTCTGATCGAGGCGCTGATGTGCGACTTCCGCATCCGCAGCGACGAGATTTGCAGCACATTCGGCATCGGCCGCGAGGCGCTGCAGGCGATGTTCCGCAAGGCGTCCTCCGAGTTCGAGAACCTGCTGGAGGTGACGGAGGACGGGCTCTTCGTCCCGCGCGAGGCGCGGCCGCTGACCCGGATGATCGCGCGCAGCTTCGACGCCTACGACCTCAGCCGCGCGGGGCACAGCTCGGCGATCTGAAGGGGTGCGGGCTGGGGAGCCACGTAAGGCTCACGGCGTAACAGGCACGGAATCAAGGCCGCTGGCCGCCGTGCCAGCGCCGACCCGCCCCCCGGGGCGGCGCTTTGGCTGTCGTCGGCGCTTTGCTCGTTGCCCGCAATGAGTTGGCTGCAATAAAGCGCGTAGAATGGCTGTCAGGCGCGCCACCCCGCGGGTCGGCGCTGGCACGGCTGCGCGTTCCGTCATGGGTAAAGCCAAGACCCCGGCCGGTGTCGAAGCCGCGCCATCCCATGGGCAGGCGCTGGTCGCGGCTCGGAGCGTGACGGGCGCGGACTCAGGTCCTTGCCGTCACCCCGTCAGATCGAAGGCGGCGGAGAGGAGCGTTTTCGTGTATTCCGTCTTGGGCGCGTCGAAAATCTCGGCGGCCGATCCGTATTCGACGACGTCGCCCTGTTTCATCACGATGACCTTGTGGCTCATCGCGCGGACGACCTTGAGGTCGTGGCTGATGAAGAGATAGGCGAGGTCGTACTTGCGCTGCAGGTCGCGCAGAAGGTTCACGATCTGCACCTGGACGGTCATGTCCAGCGCCGAGGTCGGTTCGTCCAGCACCACCAGCCGGGGCCGCAGCACCATGGCGCGGGCGATGGCGATGCGCTGGCGCTGGCCACCGGAGAATTCATGCGGATAGCGGTGCATCGTCGCCGGGTCGAGGCCGACCTCGGTCATCACCTCGGTCACGTGTTCGCGGTGCGACCGGCCGTCGGGCGCGCCATGCACGCCCAGCCCCTCGGCGATGATCTGTTCGCAGGTCATGCGCGGGCTGAGGCTGCCGAAGGGATCCTGGAAGACGATCTGCATTTCCGAGCGCAGGCGGCGCAGTTCCCGGGTGGACCATTTGCGCACGTCCTGGCCGCGATAGGTGATCCCGCCTTCGGACGCGATGAGCCGCATGATGGCCAGCGCCAGGGTGGTCTTGCCCGAGCCCGATTCGCCGACGATGCCGACGGTTTCGCCGGCGCGCACGGTGATCGAGGCATCGTTGACCGCCTTGACGTAGCCCACGGTGCGTTTGAGCAGGCCTTTCTGGATCGGGAACCAGATCTTGAGATTGTCGGTCCGGGCCACCTCCTCGGCCCCTTGCGGGACCTCCTCGGGGGAGCCGGTGCTTTCGGCGGAAAGCAGCATTTTCGTGTAGGGGTGTTTCGGATCGGCGAAGATTTCGGCGGTGGGGCCGGATTCGACGATCTGGCCGTCCTTCATCACGCAGACCCGGTCGGCGATCTTGCGCACGATGCCGAGATCGTGGGTGATGAAGAGCAGGCTCATATCCTCGGTCGTTTTCAGATCGGCCAGCAATTGCAGGATCTGCGCCTGGATCGTGACGTCGAGCGCGGTGGTCGGCTCATCCGCGATCAGCAGGTCCGGCCCGTTGGCCAGCGCCATGGCGATCATCACCCGCTGGCGCTGCCCGCCGGAGAGCTGGTGCGGATAGGCGCCGAGCCGGCTTTCGGGGTCGCGGATGCCGACCTTGGTCAGCAGATCGAGGATGCGCGCGCGGGCAGCCTCGCCCACCAGCCCCTGGTGCAAGGCGAGCGATTCCGCCAGCTGCTTTTCCAGCGTGTGCAGCGGGTTGAGCGAGGTCATCGGTTCCTGGAAGATGAAGCTGATGTCGTTGCCACGCACCTTGCGCAACAGCGCGTCGTCGGCGCCGATCATTTCCTGGCCGTTGTATTTCACCGATCCGAAGACGGACGCACTGTCGCCCAGCAGCGACACGGTCGACAGCGCCGTGACCGACTTGCCCGACCCGCTTTCGCCCACCAGGGCCACGGTTTCGCCCTTGTGCACGGAAAAGCTGACGCCCTTCACCGCGTGGGTGACGGCCCCATCCTGCTGGAAGCTGACGGCGAGCGATTCGACTTCGAGCGTGGCGCTCATGCGTCGAGGCCTTTGCGGATTTCGGCCGTGGAGGGGGCGCTGCCCCCGCCTGCGGCCCCCCCGGAGTATTTTTGCCAAGAAGAAGCAGCAGGGTCGGTCATGAGAAGGTCTTTCGGGGGTCGAAGGCATCGCGCACGCCTTCGAAGATGAAGACGAGCAGCGACAGCATGATGGCGAAGACGAAGAAGGCGGTGAAGCCGAGCCAGGGCGCCTGCAGGTTCTGCTTGGCCTGTAGCGTGAGTTCGCCCAGCGAGGGCGCCGAGGAGGGAAGGCCGAAGCCCAGGAAATCGAGGCCTGCCAGTGTGCTGATCGTGCCGGTGACGATGAAGGGCAGCATGGTCACGGTGGCGACCATGGCGTTGGGCAGCATGTGGCGGAACATGATCTTCCAGTTCGAGACGCCGAGCGCCTTGGCGGCGCGGACGTATTCGAGGTTGCGCGCGCGCAGGAATTCCGCGCGCACCACGCCCACCAGAGCGACCCAGCCGAAGAGCACCGTCAGGAAGACCAAGAGCCAGAAACTTCGCCCCAGGATCGCGAAGAGGATGATGATGACGTAGAGCGACGGGGTGGAGGCCCAGATCTCGATGATGCGCTGGAAAATGAGGTCGATCCAGCCGCCGAAATAGCCCTGCACGGCGCCGGCGAAGATGCCGATGGCCGAGGAGAGCACCGTCACGATCAGCGTGAAGAGGATCGACAGCCTAAAGCCGTAGATCACCCGGGCGACCACGTCGCGTTTGGTGTCGTCGGTGCCCAGCCAGTTCTGGTCGTTGGGCGGCAGCGGGGCCGCGCCGGGGCGGTCGACGGGGGTCTGATAGCTGTAGGGGATGAGCGGCCAGAGCATCCAGCCCTTGTAGAAATCGCCATCGAGCACCATGCCCTGATCGACCTGTTCGATCAGGCCTTCGGGGTCGTCGAAACATTCCTCGAGCCCGCCGGTGCGGATCAGGCATTGCACCTCGGGGTCGCGGTAGGCGGCCTCGGTCCGGAAGTCGCCGCCAAAAGCGGTTTCGGGATAGAAGCTGGTGATCGGGGTGAAATATTCGCCGCGGTACTGCACCAGGATCGGTTTGTCGTTGGCGATGAACTCGGCAAAGAGCGACAGGCCGAAGAGGATGCCGAAGATCCAAAGCGACCAATAGGCACGGCGGTTTTTCTTGAAGTTGCGCCAGCGGCGCTGGTTCAGCGGCGACAGTGTGAAGCGGCCCGGCGGGGTGGGCGGCACATGCGGCGGCATGCCCGGCACATGGGCGGGCAGCACGTCGGGGTTCAGTTCCTGCTGCGGATCGGGTTGGGTCGCCATGGGTTCAGCCCTCCCGTTTCTCGAAGTCGATGCGGGGGTCGACGAGCACGTACATCAGGTCCGACAGGATGCCGACCACCAGCCCGATCAGCCCGAAGATGAAGAGCGTGCCGAAGATCACCGGGTAGTCGCGCGCGACCGCCGCTTCAAACCCCAGCCGGCCCAGACCGTCGAGCGAGAAGATCGTCTCGATGATCAGCGAGCCAGAGAAGAAGACGCCGATGAAGACCGCCGGAAAGCCCGCGATCACGATCAGCATGGCGTTGCGGAAGACATGGCCGTAGAGCACCTGGCTTTCCTTCAGCCCCTTGGCGCGGGCGGTCATGACGTATTGCTTCTTGATCTCGTCGAGAAAGCTGTTCTTGGTCAGCAGGGTCAGCGTCGCGAAGGCCGAGATGGTCGAGGCGATGACCGGCAGCGCGATGTGCCAGAAGTAATCGGCGACCTTGCCCAGCAGGCTCAGCTCGTCGAAATTGTCTGAGGTGAGGCCGCGCAGTGGGAAGATCTGAAAGTACGAGCCGCCCGCGAAGAGCACCAGCAGCAGGATCGCGAAGAGAAAGCCCGGGATCGCGTAGGCCACGATGATCGCGCCAGAGGTCCAGGTGTCGAAGGCGGTGCCGTCCTTGACGGCCTTGCGGATGCCCAGCGGGATCGACACGATATAGGCGATAAGCGTCGACCAGAGCCCCAGCGAAATCGACACCGGCATCTTTTCCAGCACCAGGTCGATCACGCTGATCGAGCGGAAATAGCTCTCGCCGAAATCGAGCGTCATGTAGTTCCACAACATCGACAGAAAGCGTTCGAGCGGGGGCTTGTCGAAGCCGAATTCCTTTTCCAGCTCGGCGATGAATTCGGGGGGCAGGCCGCGCCGGCCCGCGCCCTCCTCGCTGGCGGCCTCGACCTCTCCGCCGCCGCCGGCGATGCCGGCAAAGACGTCGCCCTCGCCCTCGATCTGGGCGAGGATCTGCTCGATCGGGCCACCCGGCACGAATTGCACCAGCGTGAAGTTGATGATCATGATCCCCAGCAGGGTGGGAATGATCAGCAGAAGCCGTCTTAGGATGTAGGCGCCCATCGCGGGTTACAGCGCCCCCGCGTCGCGCATCGCCTGGGCCTTGTCCTCGTCCCACCACCAGATCGAGGTGGTGCCCAGCGACATCGGCGGCGGGTTGTCGGTATAGGGGCGGCCGAAGACGTCGAGATAGGCGATGTTGTGTTCGCCCTTGTACCATTGCGGCACCCAGACATGCATGGCGCGCAGCACCCGGTCGAGCGCCTTGACGGCCGTGTCCAGTTCCTCGCGCGATTTGGCGTCGGCGATGACGCGGATCAGCTTGTCGACGGCGGGGTTGTCGATGCCCGCCAGGTTCACCGACCCGGGCGTGTTCGCGGTTTCAGACCCGAAGATCGACTTTAGCTCGTTGCCCGGGGTCTGGGACATGCTGAAGCGCTGGGTGACCATGTCGAAATCGAAGTTCTTTTCGCGCTCCTGGCTTTCGGCCGGATCGACACGGTTCGATGCGGCGTCGACGCCGAGCCGTTTGAGGTTCTCGATATAGGGGTTGATGATGCGGTCGAAGCTGGGGCTGTCGTTCAGCACGTCGATGGTCAGCTTTTCGCCGTCCTTGTAGCGGAAGCCGTCGTCGCCCACCTCCCAGCCGGCCTCGTTCAGCAGCCTTCCGGCGCGGCGCAGCACGCGGCGGTCGGCCAGATCGTCCGCATCCGACACGGCGGGGGTGAAGGCCGGTTCGGTAAAGACCGTTTCGGGGATGTCGGCGCGCAGCGGCTCCAGCAGCGCCAGCTCGGCCTCGGTGGGCATGCCCTCGGCCTGCAGGGTGGGCGAGTTTTCCCAGAAGCTGTCGGTGCGTGCATAGAGCCCGTAGAAGAGCGATTCATTGGACCATTCGAAATTGAACGCCATGCCGATCGCCTCGCGCACGCGGGCGTCCTGGAATTTCGGCAGGCGCAGGTTGAACCAGAAGCCCTGGGTGCCGGCGGGGCGGCCGTCGGGCAGGGTTTCCACGATCACGTGGCCTTCGTCGATGGACGGGAAATTGTAGGACGTGCCCCAGACCTTGGACGAAAACTCCTCGCGGTAGAGGTACGCACCGGCCTTGAACGCCTCGAAGGCGGTGGTGTAATCGGCGAAATATTCGAACTTCAGCACGTCGAAATTGTTGTGGCCGACGTTTACGGGCAGGTCCTTGGCCCAGTAATCGTCGCGCCGCTTGTAGGACACGGTGCGGCCCGGTTCGATCTCGAGCAGGTCGTAGGGGCCCGAGCCCATCGGCGCCTCGAGGCTCGATTCGCCGAAATCGCGGGTCTCGTAATAGGCCTTGGAAAAGATCGGCAGGCCGCCCGCCGTCATCAGCAATTCGCGCAGCGGGCCTTCGGGGTCGAAGGTGAACTTGACGGTGTGGGTGTCCAGCGCCTCGACCGTTTCGAAATATTCGAAGGTGGTCTTGAAGGTCGGGCGGCCCTCTTCGAGCAGGATGTTGTAGGAAAAGACCACGTCCTCGGCGGTGACGGGCGTGCCGTCGCGGAACGTGGCCTCGGGGCGCATGCGGAAGATCACCCATTCGCGGTTCTCGGGGTATTCCAGAGAGTCCGCCACCAGCCCGTACATCGCGTCCGGCTCTTCAAGGTTGCCGGTCAGCAGGCTGTCGTAGAACAGCGTCGCCCCCGAGGCCGCGTTGCCCTTGAGGATATAGGGGGTCAGGCTGTCGAAGGTGCCGAAAGCCCAGGTCGAAAAGGTGCCGCCCTTGGGCGCGTCGGGATTGGCATAGTCGAAATGAGTGAAATCGGGGCCGTACTTCAGATCGCCGAAGGTCGAAACGCCATGCGATGTGACGATCTTTTGATCCTCGGCCGTGCTGGCCATGGCGGCCATGGCCAGGCCAAGCGCCGAAAGAAGCGTGAAGATCAGCACCAGGTGGCGGCGGGCGTCGACGGCCTTGGCCCGGGCCTGCGATTGTCTCTTTCTCATATGCTCCCCTCCGGAGGTTTTGCGTACCTTCCCTTGTGAACTAAGCTAAGGGCCAGCCGCTTCCACATTCAAGGTGAGATTGCGTGATCGTGAAGCAAAGCGGGCGGAAATGAAAAAGGCCGCTGCACGAGGCAGCGGCCCTTTGGAAAATTCACGGTCGCGGCGATCAGCCATCCAGCGAATCGAGCCAGGCGATCAGGTTGGCGCGGTCTTCGGGCTTTTTCAGACCGGCATAGCCCATCGTGGTGCCCGGGGCCCAGCCCTTGGGGTTCTCGAGGAAGGCGTTGAGGTTCTCTGGCGTCCAGACATCCGCCTGTTCGCTCAGCGCGCCGGAATAGGCGAACCCCTCGGACGCGCCGATGTCGCGGCCCACGACGCCGTTCAGGTGCGGGCCGGTCGCGTCGGTGCCGTCGATCTTGTGGCAGGCGCGGCACTTGCCGAACACCTTCTCGCCGTCGCCCAGATCGGCCGCCGCCAGAAGGGCACCGAAATCCACGACTTCCTCTTCGGCCGCGCCGCTGTCTTCCTCGCCGGTCTCGATGACATAGGCCTGCGCATGTTCGCCGTGACCGCCGCCGACGTGGTACAGCGATTCGGCCGCCCATTTGCCCAGCAGGAAAATCAGCAGCGACCCGCAAAGGCCGCCGACTACCTTGGTGAACGTCATCGTATCAAGCATGGGTCGTGTGTCCGTCTGATAGCTTTGGTTTGCGCGGGTATCTATGGCTTCCCTCCACCTAAGGCAAGGTATAGAAGCCGCGACCAAACGCCCTTGCGGGCGACAAACGTGGGGACGATGCGCTATGACCGGCCGAATTGCTTTCCAGGGCGAGCCCGGCGCCTATTCCGACCAGGCCTGCCGCGACGCGCGGCCCGAAATGGAGCCGCTGCCGCGCCGCACCTTCGAGGATTGCATCGAGGCGGTCCGCGACGGGTCCGCCGACCTGGCGATGCTGCCGGTCGAGAACACCACCTATGGCCGCGTCGCCGATATCCACCGGCTCTTGCCGGAAAGCGGTTTGCGCATCGTGGACGAGGCCTTCGTGCGGGTGCACATCAGCCTGATGGCCCTGCCGGGCGTCAAGATCGACGAGCTGGAACTGGTGCGCGCGCATCTGGTGCTCTTGCCGCAGGCGCAGAGCTTTCTGTCGCAATACGGCATCCGAAGCGAAGCGGCGGCCGACAGCGCCGGCGCCGCCGCCGAAATCGCCGCGGCGGGCGATCGTCGGGTGGGCGCGCTGGCCTCGGATCTCGCGGCAGAGCTCAACGGGCTCGAGATCCTCGCCCGCCATATCGAGGATCATGACCACAACACCACGCGCTTTTTGATCATGGGGCGCGAGGCCGACCTCAGCCGCCGCGGCGATCACGGGATGATGACGACCTTCGTCTTCCAGGTGCGCAACATTCCGGCGGCGCTCTACAAGGCGATGGGCGGCTTCGCCACCAACGGCGTGAACATGACCAAGCTGGAAAGCTACATGGTGGGCGGGTCGTTCACCGCGACCCAGTTCTACGCCGATATCGAGGGCCACCCCGACGATCCGCCCGTCGCCCGCGCGCTGGAAGAGCTGGCCTATTTCACCGACATGCTCGAGATCCTCGGCGTCTATCCGCGCGACCCCGGCCGGGATTGATCCAGCGGAGCGCGCCTTCGGCGCGCGCTGGTTTCCGGTCTGCCTGGCCGGCGCAATACGCTTGAGATCGGGTCCGCGGGTTCCGGACTTTGGGCCACGGGAACAGCCTCCGATCGCTCCGGCCCCTCCGTTTCATCTGGTCAAAAATATCCCGGGGGTCCGGGGGCAGCGCCCCCGGCCCGGCGCGGATCAGATCAGCAGGCCGCCCGCTCTTTCGTGCTTCAGCAGCCAGATCTTGGTCTCGACGCCCGTTCCGCCGGAGAACCCGCCCAGCCCGTTGCGGCCCAGTACCCGGTGGCAGGGGATGAGGATCGGGATTGGGTTGCCGCCGCAGGCCTGGCCCACGGCCTGGGGCGGGGCGTTCAGGGCCCTGGCGATCTCGCCATAGGTCAGGGTGTCGCCGAAGGGAATCGCTGCCATCGCGGCGCAGACCTGTTTCTGGAACGCCGATCCGGCGGGCCGCAGGGGCAACTCGAAGTCCGTACGGTCGCCGGCGAAATACGCCTCCAGCTGTTGCGCCGCGTCGCGCAGCAGCGGCGTGTCCTCGGCGCCGCCCTCGGCCCATGCCAGCGCCGTTATCGCGCCTTCCTCTTCGGTAATCGTCAGCGGGCCCAGAGGGCTTTGGACGGTCATGCGGCGGGGGCGGTCGGGGCCGGTCATCGTCCGGCACCTTCGCGCAGGCTCAGCCGGATCGGACCGCGCGCGGTGACCGGGTCGACCGAGGCGCCCCGTTGCGTGGCGCGCAAAGCGGGCAGGTCGGCGGCGACGCGGCGGATGCGCGGCATCAGCCCCCGCCAATCCGAGGCGAGGGCGCGGGCGGCTTCGGAGGGGCAAAAGCTCTTGCCCGCCCCGCGTGCCCGTGCCAGCGCCATCAGCGTGGCCGCGATCCGGTCGTCACTCGGGGCCATAGCGGCGGCGTTCCACGGTCACCCGGCCCTCGGCATCGCTGCGGACGATGGCCAGATCGCCGTAGTCCAGCGGCGGCGGCGTGGGCAGGGCCAGCGCCTCCCATATCGCGGTGATGTTGCCCTTGTTGCCGACCCAGAGGACGTGGCCCCCGGCGCTGTCGCGCACCAGCCGCGCGGTCGGGTTTTCCTGCGGACGGTGCTGCACCGGCAGGCTGCGGGCGGCGGCGATGGGGGCTGCGGTGTCGAGGTTGCGTTGGATGCCGGGGCTGTAGATCGCATCGAGCGGCAGCGCCGCCAGCGCGCCGGTCAGCGCCTGCGCCCGGGCGCGGCCCCGGTCTGACAGATCCTCGCCGTCGCGGTCGCCGTGCCGCGTGACATAGAGCGTTGTTCCGGGCGCGAGCCGTAGCGGCCCCGACGCCGCGCCGCAGCCGGCCAAAAGCGCCACGCCGCCGAAAATGACCGTCCTGCGATCCATGATCCGATCCTCCGCACAGGTCCAAGCCTGTGCGGAGTCTAGCCGCGCGGACCGGCGGTCACAATCGTTACGCCAGGGCCGCGTCGCAGCGCTTGCAGGTGCCGGGATGGGCGTGGTGTCCCACATCGGGCAGGATCTTCCAGCAGCGCTGGCACTTGTCGCCCTCGGCTTTCTCGAAGACCACGCCGACGCCTTCGATCTCGGGCAGGCGGAAGGCCTCGGCGGGCAGCGGATCGCCGGTCAGCACGATGTCGGAGGTGATGCAGATATCCTCGAAATCGACCGATTTCAGCGCCGCCAGCATCTCGGCGTCGCGCACATGCACCACCGGGGCCGCCTCGAGCGAGGCGCCAATCACCTTGTCGCTGCGCTGAATCTCCAGCGCCGCCGTCACCGCGCGGCGGGCGCGGCGCACCTGCGCCCATTTCGCGGCCAGCGGCTCGTTCAGCCAGTCGGCGGGGGTGTCGGGGATGTCGGTCAGGTGGACCGAGCTGCCCTCGCCCGGGAAGCGTTCCAGCCAGACCTCCTCCATGGTGAAAACCAGAATCGGCGCCAGCCAGGTGGTCAGCCGGTTGAATAGCAGGTCGAGCACCGTGCGCGCGGCGCGGCGGCGCGGGGTGTCGCCGTCGCAATATAGCGCGTCCTTGCGGATGTCGAAGTAGAACGCCGACAGCTCGACCGTGGCAAAGTTGAAGAGCTGTTGGAATACGCCCTGGAAGTCGAAGGCGGCATAGCCCTTGCGCACCTGGTGATCCAGTTCGGCCAGCCGGTGCAGCACCCAGCGCTCGAGCTCGGGCATCTCTGCCACGTCCACGCGGTCATCCTCGGTGAAATGCGCCAGTGCCCCCAGCATGAAGCGCATGGTGTTGCGCAGGCGGCGGTAGCTGTCGGCGGTGCCCTTCAGGATCTCGGGGCCGATACGCTGATCGGCGGTGTAGTCGGTCTGCGCCACCCACAGCCGCAGGATATCCGCGCCGTATTGCTTGACCACGTCCTCGGGCGCGATGGTGTTGCCGATGGACTTGGACATCTTGTTGCCCTTCTCGTCCAGCGTGAAGCCATGCGTGACCACGTTGCGATAGGGCGCGCGGCCGATGGTGCCGCAGGCCTGCAGCATGGACGAATGGAACCAGCCGCGGTGCTGGTCGGTGCCCTCCATGTAGACATCGGCGATGCCGTCTTCGGTGCCGTCCTCGCGGTCGCGCAGCACGAAGGCGTGGGTCGAGCCTGAATCGAACCACACATCGAGGATGTCAAAGACCTGATCCCATTCCGCCGGGTCGTAGTCGTTCCCCAGAAAGCGCTCCTTGGCGCCGGGTTTGTACCAGGCGTCGGCGCCTTCGGCCTCGAACGCCTCGTTGATGCGGGCATTGACCTTTTCGTCGCGCAAGAGGAAGCCCTCGTCGGTGGGCAGCGCGCCTTTCTTCGTGAAGCAGGTCAGCGGCACGCCCCAGGCGCGCTGGCGCGACAGCACCCAGTCGGGCCGCGCCTCGATCATCGAGAAAAGCCGGTTGCGGCCCGATTGCGGGGTCCATTTGACCAGCTGGTCGATCGAGGTCAGCGCGCGCTGGCGGATCGTCTTGCCGTAGGTGTCCTGCCCGTCGCCGACCTCGCGGTCGATGGCGGCGAACCATTGCGGCGTGTTGCGGAAGATCACCGGCGCCTTGGAGCGCCAGGAATGCGGGTAGCTGTGGGTCATGCGCCCGCGCGCCAGAAGCCCGCCGACCTCGACCAGCTTGTCGATGACGGCGGCGTTGGCCTTGCCTTCCTTGCCCTTGCGGTCAAAGACCTGCAGCCCGGCGAAGAACGGCACATGCGGCAGGAATTCGCTTTCCTCGCCGACGTTGTGGGTCATGCGGTCGGTCCAGCCGCGCTTGACGAAGGATTCGTAGTCGTCCGCGCCGTGGCTGGGCGCGGTGTGCACAAAGCCGGTGCCGGCATCGTCGGTGACGTAATCGGCGTCGATCATCGGCACGTCGTAATCCCAGAAGCCTTTGGCCCGGTCAACGCCCGCGAAAGGATGATCCATTCTTCCAATATTCGCGGGGTTTACGCCGCGGATTCTCTTGAATTGAACAACCCGAGCCTTTTCAAAAGTTTCGGCGGCCAATTTATCCGCTATGACATAGTGATCGCCGACTTTTGCCCAGCATTCTTCCGGAGTCTCTTCTATCCGATACAAGCCGTATTCGACTGTCGGATTATAGGCCACTGCCTTGTTCGACGGGATGGTCCAAGGGGTCGTGGTCCAGATTACCACTTTTGCCTCGCAATCCAGAAGATACGTGCCATCCTCGATCTCGTTGCCTTTTACAGTTCGAACTTTGAAAGGCACCCAGATCGTGTGGCTCTTGTGGTCGTGATACTCGATCTCGGCCTCGGCGAGGGCGGTCTTTTCCACCGGCGACCACATCACGGGCTTGGAGCCCTGATAAAGCACGCCGGTCATCAGGAACTTCTGGAATTCCTCGGCGATGATCCGCTCGGCGCGGTAGTCCATCGTCAGGTAGGGGCGGTCCCAGCAGCCGGTCACGCCCAGCCGCTTGAATTCCTCGCGCTGCACGTCGATCCAGCCGTCGGCGAACTTGCGGCATTCCTGGCGGAAGTCGACGATGTCGACCTCGTCCTTGTTCTGGCCTTTCGCGCGGTACTGCTCTTCGATCTTCCACTCGATGGGCAGGCCGTGGCAATCCCAGCCGGGGATGTAGCGCGCGTCATAGCCCATCATCTGGTGGCTGCGCACGATCATGTCCTTGATCGTCTTGTTGAGCGCGTGGCCGATGTGCAGATGCCCGTTGGCATAGGGCGGGCCGTCGTGCAGCGTAAAGGGCTGGCGGCCGTCGGCGGTATCGCGCAGGCGGTCGTAGATCCCGATGCTGTCCCAGCGGGCCAGCCATTCGGGTTCGCGTTTGGGCAATCCCGCGCGCATCGGGAAATCGGTCTTGGGCAGGTTCAGCGTGTCTTTGTAGTCGGGCGTGTCGGCGCACATGGTCGGTGCATCCTTTTCAGGGCAACGGAAATCTTAGGGTGTGGGTACGGCGTGGCGATGCATACGCCTTGTCCCGGCGGCTCGTCTGATCAGAGCGCCGGGCATGTAATTCGAATGAGGATCGCGAAAACATGCGTCATGGCGGCCTTATAGGACCGCCGTTCCGCCCCGTCCAGAGGGGCTGACGCCGGGCCGGTCAGGCGTGAAACAGCGTTCCGACGAAATAGGCCAGCCCGGCGGCGATGCCGCCGATGAACAGCGTCTCGAGCCCCGAGCGCCACCACGGGCTGAGCGACCAGCGGCTCTTATAGGTGCCGATGGCAAAGAAGCTGGCCATGGTCATCCAGGTCGAGACGGTGAAGGCCTGTGGCAAGCCAAAGAGAAACGGCAGCAGAGGGATCATCCCGGCCACGAGGAACGCGCCGAAGGTGGCCAGCGCGGCCCGCGTGGGATGCGGATCGACCGAGGCTAGACCGTATTCGCCCTCGATCATCATGGCGATCCAGGCCTCGCGGTTCTGGGCGATCTGGTCGACCGCGTCTTCCAACGGCTGGCCCGACAGGCCCTTGGCCTTGAGGATTTCGCGCAATTCGCGGCGTTCGCCGTCGGGGTGGCGGGCGATATGGGCCTCTTCGATCCGGCGCAGGCGGCGGATGTCGTCGAGTTCGGCCTTGGTGCCGGAATAATTGCCGGCGGCCATGGAAAAGCCGTCGGCCATCACGTTGGCCAGCCCCAAAGCGACGATGATGATGGGCGACAGCCCCGCGCCGGCCACCCCGGCGACGATGGCGAAGGTGGTGACCGACCCGTCGATGGCGCCATAGACGATGTCGCGCAGATAACCGCGCCCGGGCGGGTTGCCGATGCGCCGGGCGATTTCTTCGTGGCTGTGGCCGTGTTCCGGCGTCAGGTGATCCATGGGCTGCTCCCTGCCACCGGACTAGGGCAGTGCGCGGGCGCGCGCGTTGCGCTGGATCAAGTGCGCGGGCGCAGGGATTATTCGTTGCCCCAGAGCCCGGTCAGCGACGTGCGGACGATCGCGCGGACCGAGGGGCGCGGCTGGCGGGCGAAGGGCAGAGGGCGGCAGACCTCCATCGCGGCGACGCCGACGCGGGCGGTCAGTGCGCCGTTCACCAGCCCCTCGCCAAAGCGCCGCGACAGCTTGCCCAAGATGCCGCCGCCCAGGATCGGTTCGAGCATGTCGTCGCCCACCGCAACGGCCCCGGTGGCCACCAGATGCGACATGACCGCCCGCGCCAGCCGCCAGCTGCCCAGCGTGCCCGAGCGCCCGCCGTAGATCTCGGCGATGCGGCGGATCATGCGCAGGTTCGCGGTCAGCGCCGCCGCCACGTCCGCCAGCGCCAGCGGCACCATCGCGGTGACCGTGGCCACCTCACGCGCCGCCGCCTCGACCTCGCGCCGGGCGGCGATGTCGAGCGGGGCCAGCACCTCGGCCTCGGCCAGATCGAGCAGCGCGCCCGGATCGAAGACCTCGCCCCGGCGCTCGGCCAGCCGGTCGCGGCCCCAGCGGGTGTCGTCGCGCCCGCGGTAGAGCGCCGCCAGCCGGTCGACCACGTCGCGCGCGGCACTCATGTCGTCTGCGGTGCGGGCGGCGTCGGCGGCGTGGTGCAGCGCGTCGAGCCTGCGCAGCCGCGAGAACACCGACATTTCCTTGACCGCGATCATCAGCAGCACGGCCACAAAGGCGATCATCAGGGCGGAAATGGCATAGCCCAGCAGCGGCATGTCCGCGATCAGCCCGGTGGCGAAGTTCCAGGCCGAGAGCGACACGATCGCCCCGACCAGCGCCAGCAGCAGCGACCAGAACCACCGCGCGAGCCGTGAGCCGCGCCGCGCGGTCAGTGCGGCGACCGTGGCCATGGCCTGGCCGCGCGGCGCAGGCGTGTCGGGGTCGGGAACCGGGGGGGCCTCGGCCGGGGTCTGCGCGGGGGCGTCGTCGTCCAGCTCGAAGAGCACGGGGCCTTTGGGGCCTTTGGGATCGCTCATGCCGTGGCCTTTTTCTGCCATTGATACTGAATGTCGGGCAGGCCTTCCTCGTTGCCCGACCCGTCGCCGCGCGCCACTTCGGCAAAGCCTTCGCGAAGATAGAACCGTTGCGCGCCGGTATTGGCCACGAAGGTCCAGAGCCGGAGCGTATCGGACTGCGCCTTGGCGGCCTCCATCAGCGCCCGGCCGACGCCGTCGCCGCGCGCCTGCGGGTGAATGAAGACCGCATGGATGAAATCGCCCTCGCGGGCCAGAAAGCCGAGGATCCGGGGCGTGTCGGCGTCTTGGGCGACGGTGACCCAGCCGCGGTCGATCATGGTGGCGACATGGGCGATGTCCTCGGCGGCGCTGTGCAGGCGCGGCTTCCAGGGGGCGGCGGCGACCGCATCGGTCAGGATCGCCCCCAGCTTGCCGGCATCGGTGGACCGGGCGGGGCGCAGCACAAAGCTCATAGCCGGTCCCCGATCAGGAATTGCGCGGCGCGGTCGAGGCGGATGTGGGGCGGGCCCTCGCCGGGTTTGAGGTGCAGCTTTGCGGGGGCGAAGGACATGACCTCGTAATCCTGGTCCAGCCATTTCTCCGCGCCTTCGCGCGCCGGACCCAGCAGGAGGTTGGGGTCGTCGGGCAGCGCGCCGGGGTAGAACGCCGCCTGTTTGCCGCTGTCCAGCAGCGTGCCGCGCACGCAATCGAGCGTGTCGCCGCCGTGGGGCAGGCTTTGTTCCACCGTGGCGCGCAGGGCGGCGATGGACATGGCCTGGGTTTCGGCCCCGGCAAAGCGCGCGCGGTCGCGCGCCTCGCGGGTCAGCGCCTCCATGATCGCGGTCAGGCGGCCGTGCTGGCGGTGATGCAGGTGGTCGGCCTTGGTGGCGGCGAAGAGGATCTTCTCGACCCGCTTGCCCAGCAGCAGCTGGCTGAGAAAGGCGTTCCGCCCGGGGCGGAAGGCCTGCAGGGTTTCTGCCATGGTGCGGCGCAGATCCTCGACCGCGGCAGGGCCGGCGTGGATTGCGCCCAGGGCGTCGACCAGCACGACCTGCCGGTCGATGCGGGCGAAGTGGTCGCGGAAGAAGGGTTTGACGACCTCGCGCTTGTAGGCCTCGAAGCGGCGGTCGAACTCGCGCCAGAGCGATCTGCGCGGCGCATCGGCAAGCGGCGGCAAGGGCGCGAAGGTGACGACAGGGCTGCCTGCCAGATCGCCGGGCAGCAGGAAACGCCCGGGCGTGCAATCCGACAGCCCCGCCTGGCGTGCGGCGGTGAGCGCCTGGGTGAAGGTCTCGGCCAGCCTTTTGGCGCGCACCTCGTCCAGCTCTTGCGAGCTGTCCTCGGCGCGGACGGCGCTTAGGAAGGCGTCGGCGCCGGGGCGGCGGGCCATGCGGCCCAGTGTGTCGGCGGACCATTCGGCGAAGGATTTGTCCAGCAGGCCGAGGTCGAGCAGCCATTCGCCGGGATAATCGACGATATCGAGGTGAATGGTGCGCGGCCCCTGCAGGCCAGAGAGCAGCCCTGAGGGCCGCACCCGCAGCGACAGGCGCAGCTCGCTGACTGCGCGGGTGCTGTCGGGCCAGTGCGGGTCGCGCGCGGTCAGCGCGCCCAGGTGGGTTTCATAGTCGAAGCGCGGGATCGTGTCGTCGGGCTGCGGTTGCAGATAGGCGGCGAGGATGCGCGCCTCGGACGCGGCCAGAAGCTGCGGCATGCGCCCCCGGTCCAGCAGGTTGGCCACCAGCGAGGTGATGAACACCGTCTTGCCGGACCGCGCGAGCCCCGTGACCCCAAGCCGGATCACCGGTTCGAAGAGCGCGCCCGACACCGTGTCGTTGAGCGTTTCGACCCCGTGCGTCAGCGTGTCGGCAATGGTTCCGATGACCACGCGGCTGCCCCCTCTTGCATCGTCGGGTTGAAAGATAGGCATCGCCGCGCGCCCCCGCCACCCCTTGATTGCCGGCCCCCCCTTTGAAGGCCGGGATTGTCCGGCGCGGGGCTTCGATGTAAGGGGCGCGCATGCCCAGATTTGCGCTGAAAGTGGAATACGACGGAGCCCCGTTCGCCGGATGGCAGCGGCAGGCCGATCAGCCGTCGGTGCAGGGCGCAATCGAGGACGCGCTGGCCCGGCTGGAGCCGGGCCCGCACACCCTCGCCGCCGCCGGGCGCACCGATGCGGGCGTGCATGCGCGCGGGCAGGTTTGCCACTGCGATCTGGTTAAAGAGTGGTCGCCGTTCCGCCTGTCGGAGGCGCTGAATTACCATCTGAAACCGCTGCCGGTGGCGATTGTCGATGCCGCGAGGGTGGGTGACGACTGGCATGCGCGGTTTTCGGCGGTCGAGCGGCGGTATCTTTTCCGGCTCCTGATGCGGCGCGCGCCGGCGACGCTGGAGGCCGGGCAGGTCTGGCAGGTGCCAAGGGTGCTGGATGTGGACGCGATGCGCGAAGGGTCTCGGCATCTGGTCGGGCACCACGATTTCACCACTTTCCGGTCGGTGATGTGCCAGGCGCAATCGCCGGTCAAGACGCTGGACGAGATCCGGATCGATGCGGTCGAGGGTCCGGCGGGCCCCGAGGTGCAGTTCCGCCTGCGCGCAAGGTCGTTTCTGCACAACCAGGTGCGCAGCATCGTCGGCACGCTGGAGCGGGTCGGCGCGGGCAGCTGGTCGCCGGAGGACGTGCGTTTGGCGCTCGAGGCGAGGGACCGCGCGGCCTGCGGGCCGGTCTGTCCGCCGTATGGGCTTTATCTGGCAGGGGTGGGCTATCCGGAGGATCCGTTTTCCACGGACGCTTGAGGCGCGGTCAGTCGTTGTCCGTCAGCCCGGCCCCGGCGCCCTTTAGGCGCGATTCCTCGGTTGCGGGCACGTAAGTTCGCGCGGCCAGATCGTTCAGACGGTCGATCAGAGCCTGCGGCGCATCGACCCTGGGGGGCAGCTTGCAGGGTGTGCGGGCCTCGGGGTCCAGCGTGATGTGCAGTTTGGAGGGCTCGCCGGCGATCTCCTCGATGTCGATGCCGCGCAGCCCGAGGGGCAGGGCGCGGGCGTAGACCGGTGCCAGTTGGCCGTCATCGCCATGCAGCGACAGGGTGACCTCGTTTCCCAGCGCCTCGCGGGCGCGCAGGATGTCGTCCATCAAAAGCGGCAGGCGCAGGATCGGGCTGTCGCCGGGGGTGGCGAGCCCCGCCAGCAGCACCTCGGGCGCGCCGCCTTCGGCCAGGTGCAGAGCGGCGGCGCGGCCAAAGGCCTCGGCCTGGGACGGAGGGAAGCCCGCGCCGCGCGCGGCCTTTTGGGCGAGGGTCTGAATTTCGGTGACGGAATAGCTCATGCGTCAAATATAGGCAGCCACCAGTCGTCTGCACTGGGGAGAGACAATTCGTCCGGCAACGGCGCGCCCTGGGCCAGGGTGATCCGGGTCCAGCGGTCGGATTTAGGGTCGAATTTCGCCGCCCCGAAGAACGCAAGCTTGCAGCGCAGCATGTCGACGGGCAGGCAACCGGCGCCGATCAGGTTGTCGCGGATCTCGGCATAGGGGTGGGTGTCGGCGGCCAGCACGCGGCGCAGGGCCAGGTCGTGGTCGGGATGGCTGCGCCGGAACTCGGGTAACGGCTGGCTTTGCGCGGGCAGATCGCGGTGGAGCGCCTGCACGCGGCGGGCGATGTCGAGCGGGCTTTCCCTGTCGGCCCCGGGTTCGGCGTAGCGGTCGCCGAGCCGCGGTTCCAGCTTTTCCTCGGACACGTACCAGAACTGCCGCGTTTGGCCGGGGTCGTCGAAATCGAGCGCCAGCGCCCAGTCGTAATGCCGTTCGATCAGCGCGCGGAGCGTCCCGGTATCCGCCACCGGCGTGGGGCAGAGACCGAAAGGATCGTCCATGCAGTCGGCCAGCCCGTCGATCAGTTCGCCGAAGGGTTCCAGCAGCAGGGCGACCGTCAGTTCCTGCGCGTCCTCGCTTAGGGTTTCCGATACTCGCATCAGCGCGTCCAGCGGGCGCTGGCCGTGCAGACCGTCCCCGGAGATATGCGCCAGCATCGTGACCCAGTCCTTGCGCAGCGCCTCGATCCGGGCCTGATGCGCGGGGTCGGGGACGTTCCATTCGGTCAGGTGCTGCGCGGCCCGCGCCGCAAGCTGGCGAAGGCGCGATTTGGTGGAGTCGTCCAGCGTCTCAAGCGCACGGACCCGGGCCAAAGCGGTTTCGCGCGCCGCCATCCAGTTGCTGAGCAGAACCGGATGCGACACCAGGAACGGCGCCATTCCGAGACCCGTGGAATTGCCGATCCCCAGGTGCCGCTTCAGCCCCCGGTCCAACGCCGCGCCGCCCAGATGTTCGACCAGATCGTGGGTGAAGCTGCGGATCATCCAGACCGTCAGCATTTCGGCGGCAAACGGCCCCGACAGGCCCGGGCGGTCGGCGATCAGCGCACGGTCGGCGATGCCGAACTTGCCGTTGCCGTAGACGGCGGTGGTGCGCATCAGATAGCCCACATCGCGGATCAGCCCGGCGTCGGGTTGTTGGCCCGCGCGCAGACGCTCGACCACATGGTTGAAAAGCCGCACGGATTTGTTGGCGCGGCTCAGCACCAGATCGCGCTCGGTAAAGCGCCCGGCCTCTTGCCGGGGCGCGTTGGCGGCGATGCGCGCGACCTCGTTGGCGTCGGGCACCCCGTCGTAAAGCACATAGCTGCTGTCCCAGGCGGTGGCGATCACCCGGTCGGTGCGCATGTGGTCGGGCAGATGGGTCGAGACCGCCACGAGGCTGTAGTCGTGCCCGCCGAGCCGGATGGTATAGACGGCGTGGCCGTACCCCGTGGCGTCGATGTTCCAGACCGGACGGGTGAGGCTTGCGCCCTCGTCGTGCAGCCGACGCGTCAGCACACGCAGAAACGACAGCCGCGTGGGGAACATCGCCCCCATGCGCGACAGGCGCATCACCTGTGCGGGCGGTCGCGGCGCGACCTGCGGCGGGGTATCGGCAAGGTCCTTCACGAGCCCGAGAGTGCCACCGGATGTGCGCTCTGGGAAGAGCGGAATGCGCGGGCGGCCTTTTGCCCTATGGGCGCGTCACGCGGGGCCAAAGCCGTTTTCGTAGAAGCGCAGCCAGTTGCCGCCCAGGATCCCGTCGACCTCGCCCGCGTTCATGCCGATCTCGCGCAGCCCGTCGCGCAGGTTGTCCCAGTCGCGGTTGTCCCGGAACCAATCCGGCATCGGCGGAAAGCCCGGCGCGCTGGCCGATCCCTCGCCATAGTCGATCTCTTTGGTCCAGCGTCCCACCCGCATCCATTCGACCACGCTGTCGGGCTGATCCTGACAGAGATCGCTGCCGATCCCGAGGTTCTCGGCCCCATAGCGCGAGGCCGCCTCGGCGATCATTTCGCAGAAATCGGTCAGCCGGCAGTTGGTGCCGCCGGCCAGGTGATGCGGGTAAAGCGAAAAGCCCAGCATCCCGCCCGCATTGGTCAGCGCGCGCAGCACCGCGTCTGATTTGTTGCGTTTTGCGGGATGCCACCAGTCGGGGTTGG
This sequence comes from Aestuariicoccus sp. MJ-SS9, assembly GCF_032586235.1. NCBI lineage: Bacteria > Pseudomonadati > Pseudomonadota > Alphaproteobacteria > Rhodobacterales > Paracoccaceae > Aestuariicoccus > Aestuariicoccus sp. MJ-SS9. Next base: position 28,870 of record NZ_JAWHTD010000013.1, on the reverse strand, counting down.
CATGGGTGATGGCGATGGGCCGGGTGGAATGGTCGATCGCCTCGAGCGTCGAGCGTTCGGCGGAATGGCTCATGTCCACCACCAGCCCCACGCGGTTCATTTCGGCCACCACGGCGCGGCCCATGCGGGTCAGACCGGTGTCCTCGTCCTCATAACAGCCCGTCGCCAGCAGCGACTGGTTGTTGTAGGTCAGCTGCATGAAGCGCACGCCCAGCTGGTGCACGATCTCGACCAGCCCGATGTCGTCCTCGATGGGCGAGGGGTTCTGAAAGCCGAAGAACACCGCCGTGCGCCCGCTCTCCTGCGCCTGCCGCACATGCTCGGCTTCGGTCCCGCGCAGGATCAGATCGGGATATCGCTCGAACCAGCTGTTCCAGCGTTCCAGGTTCGACACCATCTCGCGAAAGCTTTCGTGATAGGCGATGGTGACGTGGATCGCGTCGACCCCGCCGGCGCGCAGCTGGCGAAAGATCTTGCCCGAGAAATTACAGTACTGAAGGTTGTCGATCAAAGGCGCGGCCATGAGGCCGACGCTAGCGGCGGGCGCACCGGGCGTCCACGCAAATCTTGCCCGGGCTTTTGGCCTTGCGTTTGTCCGCGACTTGGCTAGAACCGCCGTCATGACACAGAACCCGCGCATCCGACGAGCCTGACCTCGCCCCGCCCGCCCCGGCGGGATGCCCGTTCTTTGTGTCTTTCACCCTCCTGACAACTTGACTTGGCGCTGTGCCCTTGGCACCTATCGCGCTTCGCTATGAGGAAACCGCCATGATCCCCTCCGTTCTGCCGACCTATAACCGGGCAAAGCTGAACTTCGTCAAAGGCGAAGGCAGCTGGCTGATCGAGGCGGACGGCCGACGTTTTCTGGACCTCGGCAGCGGCATCGCGGTGAATGCGCTGGGCCATGCCCATCCCGCGCTGGTTCAGGCGCTGACAGATCAGGCGCAGAAGCTCTGGCATGTGTCGAACCTCTACGAGATCCCGCAGCAGCAGGCGCTGGCCGACAAGCTCGTTGCGGCCACCTTCGCCGACACGGTGTTCTTCACCAACTCGGGCACCGAAAGCTGCGAACTCGCGGTCAAGATGGCGCGCAAGTACTGGTACGACAAAGGCCAGCCCGACCGGACCGACATCATCGCCTTCTCCGGCTCGTTCCACGGTCGTTCCTCTGCCGGGATCGCCGCCGCCGGGTCGGAAAAGATGACCAAGGGCTTCGGCCCGCTGCTGCCCGGTTTCGTGCATCTCGACTGGGGCGATCACGACGCGTTGCACGCCGCCATCACCGACACCACCGCCGCGATCCTGATCGAACCGGTCCAGGGCGAAGGCGGCATCCGCCCGCTGCCCGATCAGTGCCTCAAGGGTCTGCGCGCGCTCTGCGACGAAAAGGGCATCCTGCTGATCCTCGACGAGGTGCAATGCGGCATGGGCCGGACGGGGCGGCTCTTCGCGCATGAATGGGCCGGGATCACGCCCGACATCATGATGGTCGCCAAAGGCATCGGGGGCGGCTTCCCGCTGGGCGCCGTGCTGGCCACCGAGGACGCAGCCAGCGGCATGACCGCGGGCACCCACGGCTCGACCTACGGCGGCAACCCGCTGGGCTGCGCTGTGGGCTGCGCGGTGATGGACCATGTGTCCGACCCCGCCTTCCTCGAAAACGTCAACCGCATCGCCGGCCACTTGCGCCAAAAGCTCGAAGGCCTGGTCGCCGCCCACCCGGACGTTTTCGAGGGCGTGCGCGGATCGGGGCTGATGATCGGCCTGAAATGCAAGGTCGCGCCCGCCGACGTGGTCCAGGCCGGCTACGCCGCCCAGGTCATCACCGTGCCCGCCGCCGACAACGTGGTGCGCCTCCTGCCGCCGCTCAACCTCACCGAAGACGAGGTCGCCGAGGCGCTGACCCGACTCGACGCCGCCGCCTCACTGGCCGCCAAGCCCGCCTGATCTTCATCTGGTCATAAATATCCCGGGGGTCCGGGGGCTGGCCCCCGGCCCGGCGCAAGACAAAAGAACCCGACTAATGAACCATTTTCTCGACATCCACAAAACCGACAAGGCCGCATTGCGCGGCATCATCGACACTGCCCGCCGCGTCAAGGAAGCCCGCCTGGGCCGCCCCAAGGCGATGCCCGACGACGATCTGCCTCTCAAGGACCGCATGGTCGCGCTGATCTTCGAGAAACCCTCGACCCGCACGCGCGTCAGCTTCGATCTGGGCGTGCGGCAGATGGGCGGCCAGACCATGGTGCTCTCGGGCAGCGACATGCAGCTGGGCCATGGCGAAACAATCGCCGACACCGCACGCGTGCTGTCGCGCTATGTCGACATGATCATGATCCGAACATTCGACGAAGCCGTGCTCGAGGAAATGGCCGAATTCGCCAGCGTGCCGGTGATCAACGGCCTCACCGACCGCTCCCATCCCTGCCAGATCATGGCCGACGTCATGACTTTCGAGGAACACCGCGGCCCCATCGCCGGCAAGAAGGTGGTCTGGTGCGGCGATGGCAACAATGTCTGTTCGTCCTTCCTGCACGCCGCCGGGCAATTCGGCTTCGATTTCACCTTCACCGGGCCGGTGCAGCTCGATCCGGAAATGGAATTCGTCGGTCTGGCGCGCAACCAGGGCGCCCGCGTCACCATCGAGCGCGACCCGCTCAAGGCCGTCGAAGGCGCCGATCTGGTGGTCGCCGACACCTGGGTCAGCATGCATGACGCGCAATCCGCGCGCGAGCGGCGGCACAACATGCTGCGGCCCTACCAGGTCGACAAGCGCCTGATGGAGCACGCCAAGCCCGATGCGCTCTTCATGCATTGCCTGCCCGCCCACCGCGAGGAAGAGGTCACCTCCGAGGTCATGGACGGCCCCAATTCGGTGATCTGGGACGAGGCCGAGAACCGGCTTCACGCGCAAAAGGCCATCATGCGCTGGTGCGTCGGCGGCTGACCGGCGCGGGCGGTCTTGCCGCCCCGCCCGCGTCCGCTATCGTGTCCGCTCTGGCGAACGGGAAAGGACGGGACATGAAACAGCCGCAAATCGGGGTTTACGGGCTCGGGACGATGGGCTCGGCGCTGGCGCTCAACATGGCCGAAAAGGGTGTTTCGGTGGCGGTCGCCAACCGCTCGCCCGACAAGGTCCCGGCCTTTCTGGACGAGGCGGGCGATCTGGCCGCGCGGATCTCCGGGCAGGACAGCCTCGAGGCGCTGATCGGCGCGCTGCCGCCGCCGCGCCTGCTGCTGGTGATGATCCCCTCGACCGCGCCGATGGACGCCTTTCTGGACGAGGTGATCCCGCAGCTTGCGCCGGGCGACACGGTGATCGACGCGGGCAACGCCGATTTCCACGACACCCGCCGCCGCGCCGCGCGGCTGGCCGAGCACGATCTGTATTTCGTCGGGCTGGGCGTGTCGGGCGGCGAGGACGGCGCGCGGCACGGGCCGTCGATGATGATGGGTGGATCGCCCGAAAGCTGGGACCGTCTGCACCCCATTCTCGAAGCGATTGCAGCACGTTATGACGGCACGCCTTGCGTCGCGCGTCTGGGGCCGGACGGCGCGGGGCATTTCGTCAAGACCGTGCACAACGGCATCGAATATGCCGACATGCAGATGCTGGCCGAGGTCTACGACCTGATGCGCTTTGGCGCGGGCCGCACGCCGGTGCAGATCGCCGATGCCATGGCGCGGTGGAACGAGGGCCCGCTGCGGTCCTACCTGACCGAGATCACCGCGCGCGTGCTGCGCTATGACGACGAAGCCACCGGCCAGCCGATGGTTGACATGATCGCCGATTCCGCCGGGCAGAAGGGCACCGGCCGATGGACGGTGATCGAGGCGGTGCGCCTCGGTCAATCCGCCACGATGATCGAGGGCGCGGTCGCCGCGCGGGCCTGGTCGGCGGAAAAGCCGCTGCGGCAAAGGGCCGAAGCGGCCTTTGGCGGCGCGCGCAGGGAGATCGGGATCGACGAGGAACGGCTGGAACGCGCGATGCTGGCCGCGCGGGTGCTGGAATACGCCCAGGGCTTTCGCATCCTGGCGCAGGCGTCGGAGGATTTTGCCTGGGGGCTCGACCCCGCGCGGATCGCCGAGATCTGGCGCGCGGGCTGCATCATCCGCGCCGACATGCTCGACGACATCGCCGCCGCCTTCCGCGACGGCCCGCCCGAGGGCCAGCTGCTGCTGTCGCCCCGCTTTGCGAACGCGCTGGAACAGGGCATCCCCGAACTGCGCGCCCTCGTCGGGCAGGCCGTGGCGGCGGGCTTCGCGCTGCCGGTCCTGAGCGCGGCGCTGACCTGGTTCGACACCATGCGGCAGGGGCGCGGCACGGCCTCGGTCATCCAGGCGCAGCGGGATTTCTTAGGGCGGCATGGGTTCGAACGGGTCGACCGCGACGGCGGCGGGTATCACGGACCCTGGTGGGAGTGATCCGCGAGCCTAGGACGGCCCGCTTGAGCGGCGCTTGGTGCGCAGGGTCGGGTCGGCCTCGGTCGGGTCCTCGGGCCAGGGGTGCTTGGGATAGCGCGCGCGCATGTCCTTGCGCACATCCGCGTAAGTTCCGGCCCAAAAGCCGGGCAAGTCCATCGTGGTCTGCACCGGGCGCTGCGCGGGGCTGAGCAGGGTCACCCGCAGCGGTGTCTTGCCCACCGTGGGATGGGTGGTCTGGCCGAAAAGCTCTTGCAGGCGCAGGGAAATTTCCGGGTGCTCTCCGGAATAGTCAATCGGGATGCGGCGGCCCAGCGGGGTGGTGAACTGCCCCGGCACGGCCTCGTCCAGCGCTTGCATCTGCCCCCAGTCGAGCCGTGCCTTGAGCGCGGGAAGCAGGTCGAACCGCTTCCAGTCCTCGGCGCTGCGCAGGCCTTGGATATAGGGCAGCAGCCAGTCGTCGAGGCTGTCCATCAGCGCCTCCGGCGACATGTTCGGCAGATCGAGCCCCGCCTCGCGCCCCAACGCCACGCGCGCCACGAAGCGTTTCGCGGCGTCGGACAGCGTCAGCCCAAGGTCACGCACACCGTCCAGCATGGCGGCAGCGACGGCCTCGGGCGGGGCGTCTTTCCACAGCCGGTCATCGAGCGCGATGGCGCCGAATTTCTCCTGGCTGCGGGCAATGACGCGGCGGTCGCGGCGCGACCAGTGGCAGCTGTTCTCCCAGATCAGCTGATCGGTGAAGAGCGCGCGCAGCTGCGCCTCGGTGATAGCGACGGCCTGGCGGATGCGCGCCTCGCGCGGGTTGCCGTCGGTGTCGGTCACGACGATGAGCCGCGTGGCGGCCAGCGGATCGTCCTCGGCCAGCACCGCGCCCTTGCCGCCCGAGAGCTGGTAGCGCGGCGCATCGCCCTTGCGGCGCAGGCCGATCCGGTCGGGATAGGCGAGGGCGGCCATTTCCGCCGGGGCCAGCGGGGTCTTGGCTGCCTTGGCGGTGCGGGCCAGCCGCTTTGCCTCGGCCCGGATGCGTTCGAGCGCGCCGCGATTGAGGCCATAGGGCCGGGTGTCGGCAAAGCGGCGCGGGTCTGCCAGCGCCTCGAGCCGCAGCGACAGGTCGCTGGGCGCGCCGGTCAGGGGGTCGCGGTCGCTCAGCAGCGCGGCAAGCGGTGCGGCCTCGCGCCCCGCCAACGCCATCATATGCGCCAGCCGGGGATGCAGCGGCAGGCGCGCCAGCACGCGGCCGTGGTCGGTGATCAGGCCGGACCCGTCGAGCGCGCCCAGCATCTGCAAGAGCGCCTGCGCCTCGGCATAGGTGCCCGCGTTGGGCGGCGTCAGCAGCGGCAGATCGCCGGTCTGCGCGCCCCATTGCGCGATTTCCAGCGCAAAGCTCGCCAGATCGGCGGTCTCGATCTCGGCGGGGGCGAAGGGCGGCAGCGCGCCTTCTTCGCCCTTTGTCCAGAGCCGGTAGGCCACGCCGGGCGCGACCCGGCCCGCGCGGCCCGCGCGCTGGGTGGCCTCGGCGCGGCTGACCCGTTCTGTGACCAGCCGCGACATGCCCGAGCCGGGGTCGAACCGCGCCCGCCGTGCGCGGCCGCCGTCGACGACGATGCGGATATCCTCGATGGTCAGCGAGGTTTCGGCGATGGCGGTGGCCAGCACGATCTTGCGGCCTTTACCTTCGGGCCGGATCGCCGCGCGTTGCGCGGCGAAATCCATCGCGCCAAAGAGCGGGCGGATGTGGTGATCGGCGGGCAGGCGGTGCTTGAGCAGGCTTTCGACCCGTCGGATCTCGCCCTCGCCGGGCAGGAAGGCGAGGATGCCGCCCGCCTCGGTCCGGGCGGCGTCGGCGATGAGATCGGCCATCGCCTCTTCAAAGCGGCGGTTTTTCGGCAGCGGGCGGTCGAGCCAGCGGGTGTCGACCGGAAAGCTGCGCCCTTCGGAGGTCAGGATCGGGGCCTGCATCAGCGCGGCCACCGGATCGGCGTCGAGCGTGGCGGACATGGCGATCAGGATCAGATCGTCGCGCAGCGCCCCCGCCACCTCGAGGCAAAGCGCCAGCCCCAGATCGGCGTTGAGCGAGCGTTCGTGGAATTCGTCGAAGATCACCGCGCCGATGCCCGTAAGCTCGGGGTCGGACTGGATCATGCGGGTCAGGATGCCCTCGGTCACTACCTCGATGCGGGTCGTCTTGCCGACCTTGGCCTCGCCCCGGATGCGGTAACCGACGGTCTGGCCCGGGGTCTCGCCCAGCGTTTCGGCCATGCGGGCGGCGGCGGCGCGGGCGGCGAGCCTGCGGGGTTCCAGCATGACGATCCGGCCCGCCGTCAGCCCGGCGTCCAGCAGCGCCAGCGGTACGCGTGTGGTCTTGCCCGCGCCGGGCGGCGCCTGCAGCACCGCGCGGCCGCTGTCGCGCAGCGCGGCGATGAGGTCTGGCAGGGCGTCGTCGATGGGCAAGCGGTCCATGGCGCGCTTTATGATCGAAGCCCGCGCCGGGGTCCATGGGGCGGGGCACCGTCACGGTGGGGTCAAAGCCCGTTAACCGGGCGTTGATACTTCCATCGCCCGAACGGGGCCCGGCTGGCCCCCTATCCGTGGAAAGGGACAGTGATGAACAAGGCGATAACCGATGGTGTGGTGTTTATGCCCACGGCCTTTGCGGCAGGGCTGGGCGTCTGGTCGAGCGGCGACGGCACGCCGGGGTCGGACACCTATGCCAGTATCGCCGGCGCGGCCTTTGTCCCGGCGGACCAGGATTTCGCCGGCTGCCTCGAGCTGCAGAAGACCGATGGCACCCAGCGCGTGCGCTACATGGGTCAGACGCCGCTGGAGCCGGGCTGCTATCTGCGCATCAGCGCGCGGGTCAAGGCGGTGTCGGGCAACCTGCCGGCGGTGCGGGTGTCGGGCTGGGCGGGCAGCGCCAGCGACACCGAGGTCACGGGCCTGACCAACGTGGGCCCGGCGGTGTCGATCACGTCTTACGGCGAGGTGGTCGAGGTCAGCGCCATCGTCGGCTCGGGCAATCGTGGCGGGGTCGACATGGTCTGGGGCGTGCAGCCGGTCTATGGCCATTTCGGGATCGAGTTCACCGGCCCCAACGGCGGCCTGCTTCGGGTCGACGACATCGTGATCGAGGACGTGACCGAGGTCTTCCTGCGCAAGATGCTCAACGCAGTCGATGTGCGTGACTTCGGCGCGGTGGGCGACGGCAGCACCGACGACAGCGCCGCGTTCGAGGCCGCCGACGCGGCCGCCGACGGCCGCCGCGTCCTGGTGTCGGCGGGCAGCTATTACCTGGGCCAGTCGGTGACCATCGACAACCGGATCGAGTTCGAGGGCAGCCTGCAGGTCGCCGACGCGGCGATCCTGTCGCTGACCAAGGATTTCAGCCTGCCCACCTATATCGACGCCTTCGGCGGCGACGAGGAGATGGCGCTGCGCAAGGCGATCCAGTCGCTGCTGAACAACGCCGATCACGAGAGCCTCGATCTGGGCGGGCGGCGAGTGTCGCTGAACGGGCCGCTCGACGTGCATGCGGCGGTCGCCAACAGCGACACCTATGCGCAGCGCCGGGTGATCCGCAACGGTCAGCTGCGCGCCGAGGGCACCTCTGTCTGGGATCCCGTCACCGTCACCAGTCAGGCCACCTATTCGGCCGGCAACCAGTGGGTTCTGACCAATGTCAGCAACATCGCCAACATCCCCGTCGGCAGCCTGATCGAGGCCTCGGGCGTGGGCCGCGAGATCTATGTCAAATCGGTCAATGTCAGCCAGCAGGAGATCACCCTGTCGCAACCGCTGTCGGCGGTCGAGGGCATCCAGAGCTACACCTTCACCCGCTTCAAGTATTTGCTGGATTTCAGCGGCTTCGAAAAGCTCGACAAGTTCGAGATCGACGATGTCGAGTTCCAGTGCTCGAACGTGGCAAGCGGCGTGATGCTGGCGCCGCTGGGGTCGGTCAACGTGATCCGCAACTCGGTCTTCAACCGGCCCGGGCACCGGGGCATCACCTCGATCGGCAACGGCTGTCAGGGGTTTCTGTGCGACCACAACCAGTTCATCACCTCCGAAGCGGGTCTGCTGACGCAGAACCGCCAGTCGGTGGCGATCAACACCAACGGCAACGACGTCAAGATCCGCAACTGCCGCGCCTCGCAGTTCCGCCATTTCGCGGTGGTCAGCGGCGCGCATTCGGTGATCACCGGCAACCATTTCTTTCAGGGCGACGACGCCACGGACGGCATCCGCAGCGCCGGGATCGTGATCTGCCTCAAGGCCTGCAACACCTCGATCTCGGGCAATTACATCGACAATTGCCATATCGAATGGACCAACGAGCGCGAGCCCGAACCGGCCCATACCGGGGGCTTCGGCTTTGCCGGGCTGTCTATCACCGGCAACGTGTGCCTCTGCTCGAACGTGGCGCCGTGGTTTTCATTCATCGTGGTCAAGCCTTACGGCGTGGACAATTTCGTCAACGGGCTGAACGTGTCGGGCAACACCTTCCGCTGCGTCGGCGGCTCGATCAACCGGGTCGAGAGGGTCGACAGCAGCTTTGCCGAGCTGAACCTGGGGTCGATGAAGTCGGTGGTCTTCGACGGCAACACCTTCAACAACATCAACAGCGGCGCCCGCAACCCGCTGGTGGTGTCGCATTCGCAGAACACCCATGCCCAGGTCTGGGAGGTCGACACCGAGAACCGGCTGCCCTTCACCGGCTATGCCAAGAAGGTCGACGCGGTGGCGATCACCTCGCGGCTGCGCAACGAATCCAACGTCACCGAATACGAGATGCCCTATTCCGCCACGCGGATCGGGCCGGGCGAGGACAAGGTCAACCTGACCTTCTCGAGGCCGGTTCTGGGGGATGTCAACGTGACGGTCCGGATGGACTGAGCCTTTCGCCCGTCGCGATCAAAGCCGCCCGGTCTCCGGGCGGCTTTTTCATACCCGCAGGTCCTCGGGCGTCAGGACGAAGGCCTTGCCGAAGCCGCCGTTGAGATGCGCCGAAGCCACCTCGAGCCGCATCAGCGCGAAATCCGCGAAACCGATATAGAGCTTGGCCTTGGGCTGGTGCGTCAGGTAATGCGCGGCTAGCGCCGCGTGCTCTGGTTCGCCGTGACGGACAAAGCGCGCGCGGCCCTGCAGGCTGAGGCGCGGGTGGGTCAGCGGGTCGCCCTTGCCCTTCGGTTCGCCCACCATCAGGCTGCAGAGTGGATCGGCCTTCAGCGCCTTGGTGTGGTGGCTGAGATCGGACACCAGCGCCAGCGGCAGCCCGTCTGGCCCCGGCACCACGCCGATGCGGCTGACCATGGGGCCGCCTGTTTCGGGATCGCGCACCCCCAGCGCGCCGAACCGCGCCCCGGCGATCAGATCGCGGGCCAGCTGGCGGGCCTCGTCGGTGGTGGGGCGGATGGGCGAGGGCATGGGTCTCCTTCCGGGCGGGGGTCAGAACTCGGTCCAGACGCCCAGCAGAATGCCGAAACTGTCGTCACCCACAAGCCCCAGCGCGCCGCCCGCCTCGAACATCACCCGGTCGCGCAGCGGAAAGACCATCGACGGGGCCAGCCGCACGAAGGCCTCTGCGTCATGCGGCGCGCCGGTCTGAACCTGCAGGATCAGCTTGCGGTCGCTGGCCAGATTGCGGCCCCAGGTCAGGTCGATCTTGAAGTCGGTCTCGTACGTGCCCAGCCGAACCTCGGCAAAGCTGTCGGCGGTCAGCCAGCCCCGCGCCAGCCCCAGCCCCAGCGACAGCCCGGGCCGCATCACCGCATGCCCGTCGATCTGCCCCAGCCCGAACGCGCCGGCGACCTTCAGCCCGCTGTCGCGGTCGCGCAGCGGCCATTGCACGAAGCCCACGGTCTTGGCCGCGCCCGACACCGCGCGCCCCAGGTCCAGCCCGGCGGTCAGCCGTCCGGTCAGCCCGTATTCCAGATAAAGCGTGTAATACTGCCCCGAGGGGGTCAATTCGCCGTAGCGGCGGAATTCCTGCGGCCACGAAAGCCGCGCGGTGGCGCTGGCGAATCCCTGACCCTCGGGGCGCTGCCAGGCGCCGGCCCCGGCGCTCGTCGCGGCGCAGATCAGCGCCAGAAGGCCAAAGATGAATCGCGTCATGTCCCGGCACCTGCCCTGAAAACACGCTCGTTCATCTCGGTTAACATGGCCTTAAGACCCGTCTTCGCACCTGCGGCAATTCGGATGCTGCGCTTGCATCGCGACGCGGTAATATCGGGGCGATTCGTAGGATCAGCCATGAGCGGAACCATCATCACCATCGCCCAGCAGAAGGGCGGGTCGGGCAAGACCACGCTGGCGGCCAACCTGGCCGTGGGCTTTCTGGCGCGCGGGCAGAGCGTGGCGCTGGTCGACATCGACCCGCAGGGCTCGCTCGGGCGCTGGTTCATGACCCGGATCGAGCGCGACCCGGCGCTCTGCACCGATCTGGAATTCGCCACCTCCTCGGCCTGGGGCATCACCTATGAATGCCGCAAGCTGGCGGGCAGCCACGATATCGTCATCGTCGACACCCCGCCCAAGGCCGACAGCGACCTGCGCCCGGCGTTGCGCGCCGCCGATCTGGTGGTGGTGCCCGTGTCCATGAGCCACGTAGACCTCTGGGCCACCGAGGGCGTCATCGACCTCGCCCGGCGCGAGGACAAGGAGGCGCTGGTGGTGCTCAACCGCGCCCGCGCCAACACGCGCCTTTCGGCCGATGTCGACAAGGCGGCCCAGGACCTGATGGCGCGCGTCGCCACGGCGCGGCTTTCCAACCGCGTCGCCTTTGCCGAGACGCTGGGGCAGGGCGGCAGCCCGGCCGATCGCGGCAAGAGCCCTGCGCGCGACGAGATCACCGCGCTGACGGCAGAGGTGGCGGAGCTTCTGGCAAACCGCTAAACGCGTCTCAAAGGAGACGCCGATGACCGACCCCGCAGCCCTGGCCCAAGTGATCCGCGACGACAGCGCGCTGCGCGGGCAGCCGATCTCGAAGCTGGGATATTTCTGCGCGCCGTTCCGGCCCAAGGCAGGCCCGCTGTCGGACCGGGTGATCAAGGTCTACCGGACGATGCCCGATCCGGCGGCGCTCGACCGGCTGGCGCGGGCGCATGACGATTACGTCGCCGCGCTGACCCAGGCCGGCGTGCCCTTGCCCGAGACCGAGTTCCACCTTGTCGAGCTCGACGGCGCGCGCATCCCCGTGATCGTGCAGGAGGCGCTGGCCGACGACAGCATGATGCGCCCGCAGATGCAGGCGGGCACGCTGGACCGGACGCTTCAGATGATGGAGGCCGCGGGCGACGTCATCGCCACCTTCTGGAACAACGCCGACCAATTCGACACCCGCATCGGCTTTCATCCCTCGATCCGCAATTTCGCAATTCTCGGCGACCGCGCGGTCTTTTTCGACACCTTCCCGCCGCTCATCCACTACAGCCGGGACGAGATGGGGCGGATGCTGCTGCAATTCTCCGACAAGCGGCTGATGCGCCTCGTCGGGCCGTTCCTGCAGCGCAAGGTCACCGGCATTCAGGACGAATGGTATTCGGCCCCGGAAACGCTGGTGGGGCTGGTCGGGTCGGCCTGCCGCCTGCGCCCGCCCGATGCCGAGGCTTATCTGCGCTGGGGCCGCGACTTTGTCGTCCGGCGGATGCCCCGCTGGCAGGACGAGGCGCTGGCGGGCCTGCGCGAGGCCCCGCGCCTGCCGGGCTACTGGACCGGCTTTCGCAAGATCCTGGGGCTGCAGGGCGAGCCGAACGTCTGAGGTTTTGGCGACCTGACCGCGATGTGCTAGACTTCTCCCCATTGAAATAGCCTTTGCCACAATGGAGATTTGCATGACCGATCGCGCCACCCCGATTTCCGCCCGCCTGAAAAAGGCGATGGGTCTTTTCGTATCCGTGCCCGCCGCGGCGCTGCCTGCCGCTGCCATCGTCGGGATGCGGGCCGCCAACGGGCTTGCCCCCGATGACGGGTCGGTTCGGGTGAAGGAACGCACCGTCGGCATCCGCGCCGAGCATCCGACCACCGGCGTTACCATCGTCGACGGAAAGATCGAAACCGGCGTTCGCGTGGGCATCACCGTCAAGACCCCGCTGCGCGACAATAAATCGGTGCGCACCATCGAGATCGACCAGACGACCGGCAACGCCACGCCGACCAAGTAACCCCGGATGCGCAACGTCCTGCGCGCCGGTCCTCCGGCGCGGCGCGTGATCCTGCCGGACGACGCCTTGCCCGATGCAGTCTGCGTGCCGCATTGGGTCTTCGACATCCGCGACAGTCTCGAGACGCTGGCCGCCGCGCTGTCGCGCGAAACCGGGGTAATCCTGATCGGGCCGGATGCGGCGCTGGCCGAGCGGTTCATCGGGTCCTGTGAGCTGCCCGATCACTTCGGCCATGTCACCGGCATGTTCGACACGCCGTGGCTGCGCGACCACGCGCCGATCCCGCTGGTCGAGGATGGCGCGCTGCGTTTTGTCCTGCCGCGCCAGAGGGCAGACGAGCGGCCCCACGACAGCGCGCTTTTCGCCACGATCCTCGCGGCCGCGCCCGCACGGTCGGCGATGCATATCGCGGCGGGAAACCTGGTGCCGGGGCCGGACGGGCTGGCGGTGTCCACGGCGGATCTGCTGGTGCAGAACGGCTTTGTCCATGTGGATCAGGCCGCGCCCACCGCGCGTCAACTGGGCATCCACGACTGGCTGTTCCTCGACGCCTTTCCCGACGACCCCAGCGGCCACACCGATTCGATGCTGCGCTTTCTGGGGCCTGACCTGTGCGCCATCGCCTGGCGCACCGACACGCCCGCAGCGCGGCGGATCTGCCGCGAGATGGCGCAGAGCCTTTGCGCACTCAGGCCCGCCATGACGATCCTGAAACTGCCCGTTGCCGCAACCCGCGGGGATTTTTGCAGCCCGCTCAACTGGATACAGGTGGGGCGCGTGCTGTTTCTGCCGGATTTCGGCGCGTGCGCGCTGGAACCGGTCACCGCGCCGCTGGCGGCGGCAGGCTTCGACTGCCGGCCCGTGCCCTGTCCGACCCGGGGGCTGGGCGGCGCGCTGCATTGCCTGACGGCCTCTGTCGTGACCCAGGGGGGCGCCGCATCCCGGTGAAAGGAAAGACAAAAAGGTATGGCATAACACCGTTGGGCCAACCGGGCCGACTCTGTCACACTGGACGTTCAGGGAGACAGCCATGACCACGACAATCCGCTACCCCAGCACGGTCCAGACCGTGATCACGACGTTCGAGACCAGCCCCGGCGATTGTCAGGATCTGCTCGACGCCCTGACCGAGGCCTATGACCAGTTCATCTCGAAACAGCCCGGCTTTATCGCCGCCGGGCTGCATGTGAACGACGCGCAGACGCGCATCGCCAATTACTCGCAATGGCAGCGCCGCGACGATTTTCAGGCGATGCTGCGCAGCGACGAGATGCGCGAACGCAACCGCCAGCTCAGCGCGCTCTGCCGCAGTTTCGAACCGGTGCTCTACGACGTGGCGGCCACCTTCGGCTGACCGCCACGACGCGGGCGTCAGGCAAAGGCGGGCGCGGTGTCGTGGAGATGTCCCTCGCCATGGCAGAGCAGATAGCCCCGGGTGCGCGCGGTGACGATGCCCACCCCGCCGTCGGCGGTCGCCAGCGCCGAGCGCAGCTTGCAGATGTAGACGTCGAAGACCCGCTCCGAGGGCTCGTCCTCCTGGGCATAGACATGCGACAATAGCTGCGCTTTCGACACCACGCTGTCCGGACGCAGCGCAAGATGTTCCAGCGTCTCGTACAGTTTCGGCGGCAGCGCCATGGGATGGTCGTTCAGATAGGCGCGGCGGCGCATCACGTCGACAGAAAGCGGCCCGCGTTCGATCCGGGGCTGCGCCGCGCCAAGCGCCCGGCGCGCCACGCTCAGCAGCTTTGCGGTGATCAGTTCATCGGGCGCGCTGGCGTCGATCACATCCGCCGCCCCTTCGCCAAGCAGCGCCGCGGTCCGGGCGGCGTCGCCATCCGCGCTCAGCAGGCAGACCGGCGTCGCGCCCGCCGCCGCGTAAAGCCCCGCGCGCGTCTCGGCGTTCAGGCCCGCATCGGCGACGATGACGTCCTGCTGCCCCATCCGCGCGTATTCCTCGGCCTCCTCGGCGCTTTCGCACCGGGTCACGGGCTGCCCGGTCTGGATAAGCCGGTGCGACAGGGTGATCGTTGTCCAGTTTGTTTCGGCAATCGTAATACGCATGGTGCAGCTTTCCCTTTGTATCATGGCCGGACCTCATGCGGTCTGTCGCAACTCGGAGGTCAACGGATTCTCCGAATGTGCAACTCAGGGTTAAGGTTAAATTGCGGCAAAAATGAGAAACTGCGCACAGCTTTCGCCTTGGCTGACGTGGATCAAGGACGGCCGGTCAAACCCGCGCCACCATCTCCGCAAAAGGGGAAAGGAGAGTGCCATGTACAAATCAATCCTAGTGCCGATCTCGTTCGATGAGAACCGCCAGGCCGACCAGGCGATGGAGGTCGCAAAGGTGCTGTGCGACGACGATGGGCGGATCACTCTGCTGCATGTGATGGAACAGGCGCCGGGATACGCGGTCAGCTATCTTCCGGCCGATTACATCGAGAAATCCCGTGCCGCGATCGCCGCCGAGCTGGACAAGCTCGCCGCCAGGATACGGGGGGCCCAGGGCAAGGTCGTCAGCGGCCATTCCGCGCGCACGATCCTCGACTATGCCGAGGACAACAAGAACGACCTGATCGTCATCGCCTCGCACCGGCCGGGAATGCAGGATCTGCTGCTGGGATCGACCGCGACCAGCGTGGTGCGCCACGCCCGCTGCGCGGTGCATGTGATCAGGTGATTGACATCCGCGCCGGCTGTGCCATCTGCCGGGTATGACCGATCTTTCGCTCGACACCCGCACCGGCCTGCCCGACGCGTTGCGCGTCCTCCTGGCCGATTTCCCGCGCGAGATGTGGGACACGCACCCGCATTTCGCCGGTCTGGTCCAGTTCTGGCTCGACCGTCACATGATGTTCCGCCGCCTGATGGAGGCGCTGCAAGCGGATGCCGAGGCGGCCGTGGACCGCAAGCTCGATGCGCCGTCGCATCAGGCCCGGCTGGCGCGCTATGGCGGAATGCTGGTCAACCAGCTGCACGGCCATCACCAGATCGAGGATATGCATTACTTCCCCGTCCTGTCGGGGATGGAGACGCGGCTGGCCCGCGGCTTCGAGATTCTGGATCACGACCACCATGCGCTCGACGACGTGCTGGAGCGCTTCACCAAGACGGCCAATGGCCTCTTGCAGGGCAAGGTCGAGGCCGGCGTCCTGCGCGAGGAACTGACGGGCTTCAACCGGTTCCTCGACCGGCACCTGATCGACGAGGAAGAGCTGATCGTGCCCGTCATCCTCAAGCACGGCCCCGACCGGCTGGGATAGTCGCGGTTGCGCGCCGCCTCTGCGCGCTGCTACACGGGTCCGAACAGAAAAAGGAGAGCCGTCATGCGGATATTCGCTCTTGCGCTGGTGCTGACCGCCCTCGCGGGCTGCGGCGTTCCCTTCGTGCCGCTGATCTGATCAGCCCGCCTCTTCGGGGTCGTCCGGGAACAGCGCCCGGCACTGGGCGCGTTCCAGCTGCGCCGTCAGCCGCAGCTTGGGCAGGCGGCGCGCCACCTCGGCCTGACGCGCCTCCAGCGCCGCGCGGTCGATCGGCACCTTGCGGGTGACCGGGATCGTGCCGCTGGTCCAGCAGGGGTAGAACGTGCCGTCGCGGCTGCGGCAGGTGACAAAGCGGGTCACATGTTCATAGTTCGTCTCGTACGTATAACCGCGTGCGAGGTCATCGGCATTGCGCGCCTGTTCCGCCAGCGCCGCGCGGTAGGGCGCGGTGGCGTCGTTTTCGCATTGCTGCCGGGGCGTCGCGCAGGCGGCGAGCAGCAGGCAGACGGCAGAAAGAGCGATGCGGAGCGGGGCTGTCATGCCCCGACCCTAACGCACCTGCCGCCGCCGTCCATAACATGGATCAATTCGCAGCCGCCCCGTCGCCGCGCGGATCGGCGCAGTCGTAGGACGCTCCGTCCGGCAGCCGGCAAAGCCGGTCGTAATAGGCCGGATCGAGCGCGCCGTAGCTGGGCAGAAGGTGGCCGCGATCCTGCGCCTCGAGATAATCCCAGCAGGCGGCGCGGTCATAGGCCGCCACCCGGTCGGGCCGCTGGTACCATTGATCGAAGGCCGCCGAGGCCGCCGCGGCGGGGTCGTCGCCCCGCGCCATCCCGGCGGCAAAGCTTTCGGCGATGTCTTCCTGCATCGGCCAGGTCTCCAGCGCCCGCCACATGGCGGCCTGGCCCTTTTCGCGCAGGTCCCAGGCCACCACCAGCGCGGTGACGCTGGCGTCGGCCTCCATCGCGAAGACCGCGTCGGCATAGGCGCGCATCGCCAGGTCCGGGCCGGGGCAGACGCCCACGCTTACCTGTTGCAGATGCCGCAGTTCGTGCACCAGAACCGCCAGCCGCAGCCCCGGCGCCAGATCGGCGTCGATCACGATCCGCGTCGCCTCGGGCTCCAGAAAGCCGCGCGCGTCAAAGAGCGGCCGGACAAGGCAAAGCTCCAGTCCGGGCGTGTCGAGCGCTCTGCGCAGGCTGTCGAAGGCCTCGGTCACCGGTTCGAGCTGCGCGATCAGCGCCCCGACCGCCTCAGGCGCCGCGTCGAAGGGCGCGCTGCCGCATATCCGCTCCTGCGCCGCCGCGCCCCGGGGCGTCAGCGCCAGCGCGAGGGCGAGGAAGGTCGGAATACAAAAGGCCCGCAACATGCCCGAACTCTCCCGCGCAGGACCGCGCATGTAAAGACCTGTGTGGGTTGTCCGAGCCATCCGCGGAATAAGGCGACGCTGTCGGACACAAATTCATTCTCCGCATCAATGTCGCGGAATCAAGGGCGAAGCTCGCCGCGACCAGCGCCTGCCCGTCCCTGCGGGCTGGCGCTTTGGTAACGTGATCGCACCGCTCATTCGGAGCAATGACTGGGCTGGGATAAAGCGCACAGACCGAATGGTGCAGCGCCACCCCACGGGCAGGCGCGGCTCGCGGCTTGTGTCTGGCGTTGGGTGGGATCGCAGGAGCCAACGGCGTCGACTCTGCCGTTCTATGGACCTGCGGTAGGGTGCGCATTCATGCGCACCGCCCCGGAACCGGCGGTGCGCATGAATGCGCACCCTACGGCGACGCTTACCGCTTCTTGCGCCGCTGCACATTCCCCCCGCGCTGCCCGGGGCGTCCGGCGGTCGAGCGGCCCTTGGACTTGACCGCCGCCTCGGACGCGGCCTCGACCGCGGACTGGCGGGCGAGGGGGTCGTCGTGGACGGCCAGGTCGACCGCCTCCAGCCGCTTGACCTCGTCGCGCAGCCGGGCGGCCTCTTCGAACTCGAGGTTCTCGGCGGCCTTGCGCATGTCGGTGCGCAGCCCGTCCAGCACCGCCTGCAGGTTCGCCCCGGCCATCGGCTTGTCGACCTTGGCGGTCACCCGGTTCATGTCCACGTCGCCCTTGTAGAGCCCGGCGAGGATATCCTCGACGTTCTTCTTGACGGTCGCGGGCGTGATGCCGTGCGCCTCGTTATAGGCGACCTGCTTTTCCCGGCGGCGGTTGGTTTCGGCCAGCGCCCGTTCCATCGACCCGGTGATCCGGTCGGCATACATGATCACGCGCCCGTCGACGTTTCGCGCCGCCCGCCCGATGGTCTGGATCAGCGAGGTTTCCGAACGCAGGAAACCCTCTTTGTCCGCGTCCAGAATGGCGACCAGCCCGCATTCCGGGATATCCAGCCCCTCGCGCAGCAGGTTGATCCCCACCAGCACGTCGAAGGCCCCCAGCCGCAGGTCGCGCAAGATCTCGATCCGCTCGATCGTGTCGATATCCGAATGCATGTAGCGCACCTTGATGCCCTGCTCGTGCAGGTATTCGGTCAGATCCTCGGCCATCCGCTTGGTCAGCGTGGTGCAGAGCGTGCGATACCCCTGCGCCGCCACTTTCCGCACCTCGTCCAACAGGTCATCGACCTGCATCTCGACCGGCCTGATCTCGACCTCCGGATCCAGCAGGCCGGTGGGGCGGATCACCTGTTCGGTGAAGACGCCGCCGGTCTGCTCCATCTCCCACGCCGCCGGGGTGGCCGAGACGAAGACCGATTGGGGCCGCATCGCATCCCATTCCTCGAACTTGAGCGGCCGGTTGTCCATGCACGACGGCAGGCGGAAGCCATGCTCGGCCAGGGTGAACTTGCGCCGGTAGTCGCCTTTGTACATGCCGCCGATCTGCGGGACCGAAACGTGGGACTCATCCGCAAAGACGATCGCATTGTCGGGGATGAATTCAAAAAGCGTGGGTGGCGGCTCGCCCGGCGCGCGGCCCGTCAGGTAGCGCGAGTAATTCTCGATCCCGTTGCAGACGCCCGTCGCCTCCAGCATCTCGATGTCGAAATTGGTGCGCTGCTCCAGCCGCTGCGCCTCCAGCAGCTTGCCTTCGCCCACCAGCTGGTCGAGCCGCTGGCGCAGCTCTTTCTTGATGGCGATGACAGCCTGCTGCATCGTCGGTTTCGGCGTCACGTAGTGCGAATTGGCATAGATGCGGATGCGGTCGAAACTGCCGGTCTTCTCGCCGGTCAGCGGATCGAATTCGGTGATGCTCTCCAGCTCTTCGCCGAAGAACGACAGCTTCCAGGCGCGATCCTCGAGGTGGGCGGGAAAGATCTCGAGCGAATCGCCCCGCACCCGGAACGACCCGCGCTGGAACGCCTGATCGTTGCGGCGGTATTGCTGGGCCACCAGATCGGCCATGATCTTGCGCTGGTCGTACTCGTTCCCGGCGATCAGATCCTGGGTCATCGCGCCGTAGGTCTCGACCGACCCGATGCCATAGATGCACGACACCGAGGCCACGATGATCACGTCGTCGCGCTCCAGCAGCGCCCGGGTGGCCGAGTGGCGCATCCGGTCGATCTGTTCGTTGATCTGGGATTCCTTCTCGATATAGGTGTCGGAGCGCGGCACATAGGCCTCGGGCTGGTAGTAATCGTAATAGCTGACGAAATATTCGACCGCGTTGTCCGGGAAGAAGCCCTTGAATTCGCCGTACAATTGCGCCGCCAGCGTCTTGTTGGGCGCCAGGATGATCGCCGGGCGCTGGGTTTCCTCGATCACCTTGGCCATGGTAAAGGTCTTGCCCGTGCCCGTCGCACCCAAAAGCACCTGATCGCGCTCGCCGTCCAGCACGCCGGCGCTCAGTTCCTTGATGGCGGTGGGCTGGTCGCCAGCGGGCTTGAATTCCGTCGCCATGCGAAAGCGGATGCCGCCCTCCAGCTTCTCGCGCTCGCGCACCGGGGCGGCGGGGGCGTTCAGCTCCGAAGGCAGGGAATCGGAATGGACATAGGACATGGCGCACCTTGTTTGTGAACACCAGAAGGTGGCGCGAACCGGCCCGCGATTCAAGGTGTCGCGTTGCCGGAATCTGTCATGGAAATAAGACAGATTACTGGACGCATTGAAAACCGCAGCACGCGCGACCTGTCAGAAACCCGCATTTGAGATGTCACATTTTTCTGACAGTCGCATTTGTCGCAGGGCGGACAATACTCATGATTGTCATAAGCTTAGTCCTGAATATCGGAAATTGCAGGTCCGGCCGCGACCAGGCTTCGGTCAGAAAAAAGTTGCTCCGTCAAAGGACGTGTTTGTACGCTAACACAGCAAGCAGCAGGTTTGGCCGGTGCCCGGATCGCACACACCCACCCCTCGCTCCCCGCGGTTCGGAAACCGGTCAAACGCTGCTTGCGGTCCTTGCCATCGCAAAACCGCCCGCCGCTGCGACATCTCGCGCCCGATGGCGGCTTGCGTCGCGGCGCGAAATCCCGGATAAACCGGCTGTCGAAAAGAGGTGTTTCATGCGCGCACGGATTTATCAGCCCGCCAAGACCGCCATGTCCTCGGGCCGGGGCAAGACCAAGCACTGGGTGCTGGATTTCGCACCCGAAAGCCCGCGCAGTGTCGATCCGCTGATGGGCTGGACCTCGTCCTCGGACACCCAGGCGCAGGTCCGCATGACCTTCGACAGCAAAGAGGCGGCGCTGGAATACGCCCGCGACCACGGCATCGACGCGCAGGTGTTCGAACCGAACGAGCGCAAGCTCAACATCCGCCCCCGCGGCTATGCCGAAAACTTTGCCGTCGACCGTCGCGGGGCGTGGACGCACTGACGCCTCCGGCTTGCCAAATCGGCGGGCGTCCCCCAAAACGACACCCAAGCGGTCCCGTAGCTCAACTGGATAGAGCAGCTGACTTCTAATCAGCAGGTTCGGGGTTCGAGTCCTCGCGGGATCGCCAATATTATCAGGGGCTTATCGGGATATTTCGGCGGAGCAGGGACAAACCTTGTGCGTTTTTTTGTGCGTTTGGGCGAAATCTGCTTTTTGCCTCCTTAACGATGGTGAGCACGTCGGCATAAAAGCTACCGCCGGCGATTGCCGTGTACGCTGCGATGCGGCAGATGAAATTGACCTGTCGTCCTAGACTGAGGCCGAGACCTCCCGATCCCCAACCCGCGTCGAACCCACAATGACACCAGCGCTTGTGGCTGCGACGCGCAGGCGTGATAGTGTCTCAGAGAGAGCTAGCTTCAGAAGACCGCTGCGTCATGAATCCACATCCAGATTTTGAAGGCAGACCGCCGCCCAAAGCGGCAAAACTGGGATCGTTCAATCTGCACGTCTTGTCACCGAAGGACGTCGAAGAGGACTATCGGGGCGTCGTGGAGTCGGAAGACGTCCTCTATGGCTTGTTCGATAATGATTGGCCGCGGGGCCTTACCCTGGAACAGAACTACGACGACCTAAAGCGGCATGAACGAGAATTTGATGTCGAATATGCGTTTGCATGGATCATCAGGTCGGCCGACGGGAGCATAGTAGTCTTTTAAAAAGAGTGACTTTCGCCCGAAAGCCAAATAGCTTCGAAGCGAATTTAAGGCGGGTCGCGTCCATGTCTCTTATTTCGACAAAGGCCGAAGCTTTTCTCAATGCGTATGTATCTGCGTTTGAGGCTTTTGATGCTGCGCGTATCGCAGACTTCTACCATTCTCCATGCCTGACAGTACGCGGCGACGGTCAGGTCATGACATTCGCGACCGGTGCAGAGGCGTTCGATTTCTTTTCCACCGTCATCGGGAGCTATCAAGATATAGGCATGACCGCTTTTGCCTTCAGCGAGGTGGAGGTGGCCAGTTTGGGCAATGCCGCCGTGCGGCTCACCTGCCACTGGCAGATGTTACGCGAGGATGCCTCGATTATCCGTGCCTGGCACCAGACCTATGTCATAAGATGTTCAAAAGACAAATGGACAATCCTCTCCTCGGTCTTTCACCAATGAAACCACGGGACGAGACATTCTGTAGAGCACGATTTCAGTCATGCTGAGCGAGGTTTGTAGACATTGGCAGGGGGGCGGCCACCATGAGCTACGTGCGCGAGGATTTCGAATTTCGGTCTCTTGGAGCAAAGCTTCGCGGCTGGTTGTACCTGCCGCAGGGAGTTGACGGTGACTTGCCAGCGGTGATCATGACTCATGGGTTCACGGCGACCCGGACCATGACCATAGACAAGTATGCGGAGGTTTTCGCCGAGGCCGGCTTTGCCGCTCTTGTCTACGACCACCGAGGATTCGGCGCGAGCGACGGTGAACCTCGTCGTGAAATCAACCACTTCCTTCAAGCCAAGGGATACCGCGACGCGCTGACAGCACTGTCGGAAAGACGGGGTATCGACAAGCGACGTATCGCCATTTGGGGTGACAGCCTGTCGGCCAATATTTCGCTACTCGTTGCCGCGGTCGATGACCGGCCAGCAGTTGTCGTAGCGCAGATACCCGGCTGCGGCAAAGAAGTTCCGCCACCCGATACAGATGGCTCGGCGTTCGCAGCCTACGCCGCACTTCTTGAATCTAACGACATCTTGGGATGGCCCCGAGAGACAACCGTGCGCACTCCCGTGGTCATGCCAGACCCGATGCGCCAGCCCTGCCAGTTTGACGAGTTATCAGCTTGGCGATGGTTTATCGAACACGGTGCGCGCTTGAATAGTGGGTGGGAGAACGACGTGCAGCGCTCCGTTATGCAACTCGACATTCCTTACAGCGTTGTCCACTGCGGCGCCCATGTGAAAATTCCGACTTTAGTGATGCTGTCCTTCGAAGACGAGATTCCCAATGCCAATCCCCAAGTCACGCGCCACGTCTATGACTTGATCCCCGGACCCAAGGAGAAGTACGAGATAGCGGGCGGACACTTCGGCCTACTGTGGCATCCATCCGAGTTGTTCGACGAAGCATCAAAGGTTCAGACGGCATTTCTGAAAAGGTATCTCTGAGGCAAGGCGAAATTACAGCGTCCGGGTACAGCAGCATTTTCCGCGCTCCGGTCAAAGCCTTAATTTTGGCGAACCTCTGGTGTCGGTGGAAGCCGTCGTTCGGGCATGGCACAGCGGATTTGTCCGCCCTGACGGCTGCTTACCGCCGTCCAGCGGTCATCTGATCATTTTGCTCAGATGTCTCAGAAGAGCCCGGAGCCGACCTCAGTGCGCTGTGCAGCAATCTACATTGAGGGCGGGAAGCGGCTGTTCTCCGCACTCGCGCCCCGATCCGACGAAAGCGCTAGAAGCAGAGATTGCTTGCAGCACTGAAATGCCCGTCTCGCGGCGACGCCGCATGACCACTTCGAACCCTTTGCCGACCATCTTGAGGCAAGTCTTATGCGCGCCGGGACCTCTGCATGTCGGCACCACAATCCTTTTTACAATGCGAAGTCGACCGACCTGTGATATCGACCTTGCGATGACGAGTTTCCCCTATTCGTCTTTCCTAAAATGGGGAAATTCAACTGCCCTATCGTCCGTAGTATAGAGATCGCTGGACATGACGCGAGATCAAATGCTTGCCCACATTCGCGCGGCCAATGGCGTTGCCAAGAGCGCAGCGGAACATGGCCATCACCCCTTTGGTGCGGTGCTTGTCGGCCCCGACGATACGGTCCTTATGCGCCAGGGCAATATCGACACTGTCCACCATGCAGAAGCCGAACTCGCCCGACGGGCAGCGGCTGCCTATTCGCCAGATTTTCTCTGGAGCTGTACGCTGGTCACGACCGCGGAGCCCTGTGCCATGTGCGCCGGGACCCTCTATTGGGCGAATATCGGGCGGCTGGTCTACGGTTTCGAGGAGACGACGCTTCTTGAACTCACAGGTGACCATGCCGAGAACCCGACACTGAATCTGCCTTCGCGCAAAGTGCTCGCCTCCGGACAGAAGAAGATCGAGATACACGGCCCCTTCCCCGAAATCGAAAAGGAGCTTATCGCTGTGCATATTGACTTCTGGCGACAATGATCTGCCAGCTCTGGCCCTAAGGCTTGCATGACCACGGCACAACTTCGACAGAGTTTGGGATCGTTATACGTCAACTTTGTCCGCGGCTCGGTCATCTCCGCATTAGGTACGCTGCACAGCGCACGATTGTCTGGTCTGGTGAACCGGCGTTGATGCGACGGCCGTTGAGGCAAGTGGCAGGTTAGGGCCTCATTCAACAGTCCTCAAAGAATTCGAGACACCTCTTTTGCGCGAGTTTATCAGTCTTCTCTGCGAAGACGTTCAGCCATTTCTGCGAAGCCACGAGCCTCGGCGTGTTCAAGCGGCGTGACGCCATCGCGATCCGCAAGGGTTCGGTCGGCCCCAGCGGACAGAAGCGCATCGAGTACGGCCTGGTGATCAGGGCCGCCGTCCCCCAGCACTACGGCCTCCATGACGGCCGTCCAGTGCAGATTGTTGATATGATCGAGAGGTGCGCCTGCGTCGATCAAACGCTGCACCACCTCGGCATGGCCGAGATGGGCCGCGGCGATCAAAGCCGTACCGAGATAGGGACTTGTCACGAGACCCGGATCGTTGCCCAGGTCGATGGCGAGCGACATCAGTTCGGGGTTGTCCGCAACCGCGGCGATCGTCACCACGTCGTAGGCCCGGTGTTCGAGCGCGTTCATGTCGGCACCGGCCTCGGCTAGGGCGCGCAGCGCCTCGATCTCGGAGGCGAATGCGGCGACATGAACCGGCGTCCGGCCCCTGGAGTCGCGGGCATTGACGTCAGCTCCTTCTGTAACCAGTCGTTCGATCCCGGCGACATCGCCCTCATGGGCGGCACGGAAGAGACCATCATAGGCCGCGACTTCGCCTGGCGAGGGAGCGGTTTGCGCCGAGAGCGGGCCGGCAAGTCCAAGGAGAAGGGCAATCAGGGGAAGGCTGCGCATAAGTCTACCTGTCTTGTGAGTTTTCGTGGTTGAGGGTCCGCGCGCACGCGACGCGGACCCCGTCTGGTTTACTCGGCGCCGATTGCGTCGAGACCGATACGGGCGCAATTCGCATCGATCGCACCCGACGGTGCACCACCGACGCCGATGCCACCCACCAGCGCTCCGCCAATCCGGATCGGCAGGCCGCCAGCCTGGATCACAAGACGCGCGTCCATGTCGCGGAGGCCGTTGTTCTCTGTGTTGCCGGAGATGAATTCGGCAAGCCCGGCGGTGTCCCGACCGAGACCGGCCGAGGTGAAGGCTTTGCCGGTCGCGCTCGACGCGGTGTGCGGACCGGAATTGTCCGCCTTCAAAAGCACCTTGGTATTTCCGTCGCGAGCGACGATTGCCACGCTGACGTTGTGGCCTTCAACGGCGCAAGCTTCGAGGGCCGCATTTGCGGCGTCACTCGCCATAGCGAGCGGAAGATAGGGGCTGGTCGGCAGGTCCTGCGCCACGACGGCCACGGGAGCGGCGAGGGCGGCGAGAAGGGCGGTTGTTCTGAGCATGTCGGCTCTCCTTTGCTGGTGACAGGGAGACAACTACACCATCGCCAACGCCTGCCCCATTCGTAGGCTGGCCCGACACCTCCGTAGAACTACGGAACGCCCTCGGCTTCAATCCAGAGACGTGTCATCTCGGCGGGCGAGGTTGTGCCCAGTTTGGCTCCGATGGCCGCGCGATGGCTTTCCACGGTCCGGGGAGAAATATCCAGCGCGCCTGCGATGTCGCGGGTCGCAAAGCCACGCGCGACAAGCGACAGCACGTCCCGTTCGCGCGGCGTAAGCCCGTCCAAGAGCGCCATCGTCTCCCGGCGCTCGGCATCGGCTTCGGCAGAGCGTTCAAGCGCTGCCAGACCTTTCTGGATGGCGTCGATAAGATCCTGTTCGTCGACCGGTTTCGACAGGAAGTCGATGGCCCCGTTGCGGAACGCCTTGCGGCAGGCTTCGATATCGCCGTGCCCCGAAATCACCACGGTCGGCCAACGGACGCCACGGGCGGTCAGCCGTTCCTGCAGCTTCAACCCCGAGATCGCCGGCATCCGTATATCAAGGATCAGACATCCCGGTACCAGCTTCGGCAGCGCAGACAGGAAATCCTCGGGGCCTGGAAAAGCCCTGACGTCGATGCCCACCGTCGACAGAAGCAGCGAGAGCGCATCCCGGACCGCCGCGTCATCGTCGACGAGATAAACCGGTGCGTTCATTCCGCGGCCTCCCGGGCGGTGCGAGCCAGCGGCAAGCTGATCCTGAACCGAGCGCCCTCGCGGGCCTCGACTACCGTCAGATCGCCGCCGGCCCGCTCGACAAGGCGAAGGCTCAGTGCGAGGCCAAGGCCCGTTCCACTTTCCCGGGTCGTGAAGAAAGGCGTGAACAACTGATCCTGCACGTCCGGCCGAATGCCGGGACCAGTGTCGCTGACGTCGATCACTACCATCTCGCCGTCGCGCGTCGCGTCAACGGCAACCTCCCGTGCCCCCGTGCTCTCCACGACCGCATCAAGAGCGTTTCGCATCAGGTTGAACAGCACCTGTTCCAGTTCCACACGATCGCCTTCCACCGTCACAGGCGTCGAAGGCATCGTCAGAGTAAGACGGGCGTCAAGCTCGGCAGCTTGTGCCGAGAGCAGGGTTTCAGCCACACGAATGCACTCTCTCAGATCGATCTGCTCGGCTTTACGGTCCCGCGGCTGCGTCCACGTCCGCAGACGCTCCAGGATCGCGGAGGCGCGGCGCGTCTGTCCAATAACCTCCTCGAGGATCCTCGCGACGCGGTCCATGTCGCCCCGTGCGGCCAGGTGCCGGGCCGCCTGCGCCTGCGCAAGGATCGCCGTCAGAGGCTGGGTCAGTTCATGCGCCATGCCGCTTGCCATCTCGCCTAGCGCGTTCACCCGGGACGCATGGCTGAGACGGGTCTCGAGACCGCTCAATTCGGCCCGCGCTTCCGCGGCGCGGGCCTTGGAACGTTGCCGCCCCAGTGTACGAAGCGCCATGGCGCTCAATGCGATCACGGCAAGGACGAGCGCCACCCGGCCCGGCGGCAGGATGTCCGATACCGTCAAGCGGATCGCGGTCTTCAACTCAAGCGGCTGAGTGCCACTCGAAAGCGCGCTGGCGAACTGCGGCGTGTGCCCGTTCCCAGTGACACCGACCAGTAAAGTGCCGTCTGGAAGCGCCAGCCGCCGCGTTGCCTCGGCTTGCATCCAATAGGCCGAATCCCCGTCAAGCAAGGCCGAGGCGTCGATGATCAGGGCGAGTCCGAAGCGCGCCGCGTCGGTGTTGGGGCTGCGTTTGACAATCAGATAGGCCGGGCGGTCAGAGGGATACCGCACCAGAACCGGGGCACCGGTCGAGCGTTGGGCCGCCGAGCGGATCAACTCTCGAAGATCGGCCTCTCGGACACCGATCTCCAGTACCCCGTCTTCGCCGTCGAGCGGGACGAGAGAGATGCCGATGATCCTGGGGTAGAAGCGCATTATCGCGCCCGCGACCTCGCGAAAAAGGTCCGGACGCTGCTCCGCTCCGGCCACCGCGATGGCCGAGAGGGCGGTCAGGTGCGCATCGTGCTGGTCAACGCGTTGCGAGGCGACCGCGTGAAGGCGCTCGCTCTCTGCTGTAAGCTCGGTCAGCCGCGCGCTGCGCTCGCCCCCTGCTAGTGCCGCAAGCGCAAGTCCAGACAGCAGAAGCCAAGCCACCGCTTTAGCCAGGGAGTGGCGCAAAAGGTCTCTGACGGGTTGCTTTGCCTCTGCCAAGTATCCGATCCCGGTGCGAGCGATGCGGTTGGCGCATCATGACGTCGCACCAGCATATCCTTTTGGCACAGGTTTGAAATCCGTAGGACTACAGAGACCGGTCGAAGTGACGGCAGCATGATCGGGATTTGGCTCCCGCAGCGAAAGTCAGCAATGCGGGATGCGGACGCAGCATTCAGGACGACGGTCGAGTGACCGGTCTGGGCCGCTTCCACCCCCTTCGCGATCAAGCCGAACGGCAGGAAGGTCCGCAACGCGGACGCAGACCCTGCTCAGGCCAAGGTCGGCTGTCTATAGAAGCGGTCGTTGAGGCATCAAAGCGGATGTCGCCGCGCCATCCCGTCGTCTCGAATGGCTTCTGAACGCTGTTTTGCTGACATCTGACAGAAGGTCTCAGATGTCTCGGAAGAGCCCAATCCAGCCGTAACTCATTGCCGCGGCATCCTACGAGATGGGCGGACACCGGACATTCTCTGCGGTCGCGCGGCATCTGGGTAGAAATGCGGTAAGCGGACCTTAAGATCGGTCATTCGTGCTCGCTCCAGCGAGACGAACTTGATCTTCGGCCTAGCTTCGAACAGTCCATCAGACCGGTTGTTCCTATGACGCCTGCTTTCTGTTCGCAGAGTTCGCCCGGATATTTCGCCTTCGTGAGTCTGCCTGAACACACGGATTTATTAATATTTCAAGATCAGCGCGGTGCAATTTTGGCAGCTGACATTGGACTCTCCGCCAGCATGTTACGGGAGCAGAAGCTCAGTGCCGGAGCAAGATATGATGACAAGCACGGCTACCCTGAATGCTGATGGATTGCAGCGACCATACAGGAACAAGCCGAGCGACATGCCTAGGTGTTTGATCCCACGGTTTAATGGTGGCGACTCGGCCCGATGACCGCATCTCCGTTGCTCAAACCCCTAAATCTGTCCGGCACCTCATCCACGGTGCGAGGTCGGTCCTGATCAGGATCGCAGGGCGAAGTGATTGGGGACGTCATAATGAGACGCGCAGTTGCGGTCGATGTATCCCTGATCGGCGGTTAAGTTAAACGGACCGCGTTGGCTTTCGCCGCCCTCGCGCGCGCCCATCGCTTTCTCTGTGCCTCCGCAATCCGCGCTTTGCCCTCTTCGGTTGTTGGACCAGTCGACTTGCCGCCGTGGAACTTGCACCGCTGTTTCCCAGGCTCGGGAAGCAACCGACAAGGATTTCCATTGCGGGTCTTGGCGCCGCATTCTTGGCGGTACGTGGATGCCTTAGGCTCAGGACCTATTGATTTCAGCGGAAGGGCATGATTCACCGCGCGAAAACAGAGCGGTGATATGTCTGATCTC
>NZ_JAWHTD010000012.1:0-106830 GCF_032586235.1 Aestuariicoccus sp. MJ-SS9 | reverse complement strand
TCTCTTCCCGCCAAACGAGTGCAGAAACCTCTTCAAGGCTGCCGGATATGTTGCAGATTAAATGGACGACGCTCTAGAAACGGGATGCGGCAGCTTTGTCCGGCCCGTTCATTTTCGCCGAAATGCCGCGCTTACTCTTCCTGGATCGACGCCAGGAATTCGATCAGCGCGAGGATGCGGATGTTGGCGTAGGCCGCGCGGTCGGCCGCGCCGGGGAAGAAATCCGGATCGCCCTCGGCCCGCATCCGGAAGGTCCGGCCCCAGGCCGGCATGTCGCGCGACCCATGCGCGCCGATCTCGTTGTCGCCGGAAATCGTCTCGTAGACTGTCGAGACTGGAAAGACCCCGCCGTTGTTCTTGCTGAGCATTGTCAGGTCGGAGGGGCGCTGCATCAGATGTTCGAGCATCGGACCGTCGCCCTTGCCGCCCGCGCCGTGGCAGGTGGCGCAGCTGTTGTCGTATTCGAACTTGCCCAGATCCTGCGGCATGCTTTGGGCCTGCGCGGCAAAACCGAAAAAGGTCAGGGCCACAGCCCCCGCGACACCGGCTGAAATCGTGAATCTCATGTCACACCCCCCATCTTGCTGAAATGCCCTCCAGCCTAGCGGCGCGGCCGGCGGCCTGGTTGACATATATCAACCGGAGGCGCGCGGCGTTGACAGGCTCAAGGGAATGGGGATGACTGGCGCGCGTGGGCGCCCTTTGACGAGTGAGAGACATCATGAGCCAGACATCCGTGCGGACCGGGGAAAGAACGCTCGCGCTGCTGGTGGATGGCGAGAACATTCCCGTGGCGCTGGCAGGGCGCATCATCAGTGGGGCGGTCAAGCACGGGCGCATCACGATCCAGCGTGTCTACGGCAATGCCACGCGCCTGGGCGCCTGGCGCGACGCGCCGGGCTTTCGTCCGGTGGACAGCGGGGCGGGGCGGAACGCGGCGGATGTGCTTCTGGCCATCGATGCCGTCCATATCAGCCACAGCCGGGCGGTCGACACCTTCGTGCTGGCCTCGAGCGATGGCGATTTCGGCCACCTGGCCTATCATCTGCGCGAACGCGGGTTTGACGTGTTGGGCATCGGCGAGGACAAGGCGCCCGAGCGGTTCCGCAAGGCCTGCAGCCGGTTCGTCGAGATCGCGAGGCCGGTGTCGGATAACCTCAAGCCGATAGATCGCAGGATCCACGACCTGATCCGCGCCAGCGAGGATGGCAGCAGCCTGCGCATCGGCGTTCTGGGCCAGCAGATGGGCAAGGCGGGCTTCAAGATCAGCGAGATGGAGCACCGCAACTGGCGCCGCTACCTCGAAAGCCGCCACGACCTTTATCGCTGCGACGACAAGGGGCCCGAGGCGCGGGTGCATCTGCTGTCCTAACGTCTGGTGTCCGCCGTCCCCGCCTGCCATATGTCCCACGACCCCGCGTGCAGGACAGGAGCAGCCCCATGACCCGGATCATCGAAACCCTGGCCGACATATCCGACATCTACGACGCGGCTTTCGTCGATCTCTGGGGCTGCGTGCACAACGGGGTCAAGGCGTTCCCCTCGGCGGTGGACGCGCTGCGCGGATACCGCGCGCGCGGCGGCAAGGTGGTGCTGGTGACCAACGCGCCAAGGTCGCGCCACGAGGTGGCCAAGCAGCTTGATCGGTTCGAAGTGCCGACGGATTGCTGGGACAGCATCGCCACCAGCGGCGACTCCGCGCGCGCCGCGATGTTCCGCGGCGCGGTCGGGCGCAAGGTCTGGTTCATGGGGCAAAAGCACGATCTGCCGTTCTTCGAGCCGCTCCATCTGATCGAGGATCCGGTCGAGGTGGAGCAGGTCCCGCTGGAAGAGGCCGAAGGTATCGTCTGCTGCGGCCCCTTCGATCCCCATGCGGACCCGGATGTGAACCGGCCGCAGTTTCTCTATGCCAAGCAGAAAGGCATGAAACTGCTCTGCGCCAACCCCGACATCGTGGTGGATCGGGGCGAGCGGCGGGAATGGTGCGCCGGGGCGCTGGCGCGGCTTTACACCGAGATGGGGGGCGAGAGCCTCTATTTCGGCAAGCCGCATCCGCCGATCTACGATCTGGCGCGGCGGCGGCTGGCGGAGCTGGGGCATGACGTGCCCAACGACCGGATTTTGGCCATCGGCGACGGGGTGGTGACCGACATCCGGGGCGCGATGGGCGAGGATATCGATTCGCTCTTCATCTCGGGCGGGCTGGCGGCGGAGGAGACCGCGACGCGCGAGCAGCCCGAGCCGAAGGCGCTGGAGGCTTATCTGCGCCGCGAAGAGGTCGCCCCGACCTACAGCATCGGCTTCCTGCGCTGACAGGGCTTTTGCCGTCAAAGCGTTGAGTCTCGGCCTCCGGGTCGCGTCGCCCCCGCCCGCGCGCGGCTGGACGTGTGGTGCTTTGATGCAGCACGATCTGCGATTTGACGCGAATTCCCTTGATTTTCTGCGACTGCGAAGTAATAAAATTACTTGAAACCCCAGTTGATGGGTATATTTGTTGCGATCCGGATGATCATGGAGGCGAAGATGTTCGACAACCTGCCCCGCGGGACGATCTGCATCGAGGATATCGAGATGGGGATGACGCGGTACCTGCGCAAAGAGGTGACCGACCGCGATATCGAGCTCTTTGCCGAGGTGTCCACCGACCGCAACCCGGTGCATCTGGACGACGACTACGCCCGTGACACGATCTTTGCGGGACGCATCGCGCATGGGATGCTGACGGCGGGGCTGATCTCGGCGGTGATCGGCGAACAGCTGCCGGGGCACGGGACGGTCTACATGGGCCAGACGCTGAAGTTTCTGGCGCCGGTGCGGCCCGGGGACATGGTCTATGCCGAGGTGAAGGTCATCGAGATCGACCACGCCAAGCGCCGGGTGACGCTGGAGTGCCATTGTTCGGTCGATGGCAAGAAGGTGCTGATCGGCGAGGCCAAGGTGCTGGCCCCCTCGCGCAAGTTCGACTGACGGGCACGGTGCGCAGTGAATGCGCACCCTACACCACAGCGCGACGCCCGTAGGGTGCGCATTTATTGCGCACCGCTTCCCGGGCCTAACGGGGCAGGGGGAGGTCGGCGTGGTTGTAGTGGGTCCAATCCGTGATCTCGGGATAATATGTCTCGCGCCAGCGCCGCACGCGGGGGTTCATCACTCGCCGCCACAGCGGCGGCAGCATCGCAGCCATGGTCATGACCGGATAGCCGTAGGGCAGTTGCGGCGCATCCGCCTCGGTGTGGTTCTGCAAAAGCGGGAAGCGCCGGTCGGGCTTGTAATGGTGGTCCGAATGCCGTTGCAGATTGATCAGCAGCCAGTTCGAGGCCTTGTGCGCCGCGTTCCAAGAATGCCGGGGCATCACGTGTTCGTACCTTCCGTCCCCCAGATGTTTCCGCGTCAGCCCGTAATGCTCGACGTAATTCACCAGCTCCAGCTGCCAGACGGCCACGCCTGCCTGAACCGCAAAAAGCAAGATCCCGCCCCAGCCCGCCAGCGCAAAGGCCAGCGCCAGCATCGCCGCCTGCAGGGCCCAGTACCGCCAGAACGGATTGTTTGGGTGATGCCAGGGCAGCCCCTTGCGCGCCAGCATCGCCCGTTCGGCGCGGAAGGCCGACACCAGGCTTTCGCGCAGGACGCGGGGATAGAAGCGGTGGAACCCCTCGTTATACCGCGCCGTCACCGGATCGCGCGGCGTGCCCACGTAGCGGTGATGCACCAGCAGGTGTTCCGACCTGAAATGCGAATAAAGCACCATCGCCAGCAGCAGATCGCCCAGTGTCCGCTCCAGCCGGTTCTTCTGGTGCATCAGCTCGTGCGCATAGTTGATGCCGATGGTCCCGGTCATCACGCCGACCCCGAAGAAGACGCCGAATGTCTCCCATCCGTTCAGATGCGTGGCCTGGCCCACGTACCAGATCAGACCAAAGAGGCTGAGGAATTGCAGCGGCACCCAGACCTGCGTGACCAGCTTGTACCAGAAGAGGTGCTCCTCCCCGGTCTCGGGATCCACATTGTCGAGGTTCACCCCAAGCGCCGCGTCGAGCGCTGAAAAGAGATACCATGTCGCCACGATCGGCAACAGCACCCACCAGCCGCCCTGCGCCGCGCCGAACCACACCAGCGGCACCAGCCCCAGCGACATCCAGAACGGCAGTGCCGTGCTCAGGCGGCCGATGCTTTTGTCCATGTTTCTGCTCCGGGTCTTTTGGATGCCAGATTAGCCTCTGCCGCGTAGTCTGGCCAAGCCTGACGTCACGCGCCTTGTGCCAGATCAAAGGCCTTGCGCATCACCGTTGGCAGATCGGATGGGCGAAAGTCGGGCAATTCGATGAAATCGCCGCGATCCGGCCTGCGGTCCATGGGCACCAGCGCGGTCTTGACGGTCAGGCGCAGGTGGAAATGTGTGAAGGTGTGGCGCGCCTCTTCGCCAAGCGTCTTCCATTCGGCGCGGATGGGCGGGCTGTCCTTGGGGTCGTCGCCCCAGTCAGACCCGGGCCAGCCCAGCATCCCGCCCAAGAGCCCCTTGTCCGGACGGCGCTCCAGCAGCCAGGCGCCATCCACGCGCCGTACCAGATAGGCGATGCCCAGCCGCGTCGGCTTGCGCTTCTTGGGCAGCTTCTTGGGCAGTTCGGCCGCCGTGCCGTTGGCCCAGGCCGCGCAGGAGCCGCGCCAGGGGCAGAGCCCGCAGGCCGGGTTGCGCGGGGTGCAGATCGTGGCGCCCAGATCCATCACCGCCTGGGCATAACAGCCCGGCCGTGCTTCGGGCGTCAGCGCCGCGGCCATGTCGGTCAGGCGCGGCTTGGCGGTGGGCAGGGGCGTGTGGTGGTCATGCAGCCGCGCCATCACCCGTTCGACATTGCCGTCCACCACAACCTCGGGCCGGTCGAAGGCGATGGCGGCGATCGCCGCCGCCGTGTAGGGGCCGACGCCGGGCAGCGTCAGCAGGGTCGCGTGATCGGCGGGAAAGCTGCCGCCATGCTCGGCGGTCACCACGCGGGCGCATTTCAGCAGGTTGCGCGCCCTGGCGTAGTACCCAAGACCGGCCCATGCGGCCATGACGTCGGCATCTTCGGCGGCCGCCAGATCAGTGACGCGGGGCCAGAGCGTGGTGAATTTCTCGAAATAGGATTTCACCGCCGCCACGGTGGTCTGTTGCAGCATGATTTCGGACAGCCAGACACGGTAGGGGTCGGGCCGTTCGCCCCGGGCCCGCGCAGCGGGGCCCACGCGCCAGGGCATGGCGCGGGCGTGGCGGTCGTACCACTCCAGCAGAACGAGGGGGTCGGCGGGGTCACGCACGTCTGACAATCCTGTGACAAGCAAGGGTGAATTCAAGGCTGGCGCCGGGCGGCTGCGTCACTAGAATAGCGCCCGAACGACGGAGTCAATCATGGCCTACCGCCCCTCGACCACCAAGGGTTTCGCCCGCACCGCCAGCCTGTTGCAAGGCCGGATCCGGCGCGCCAGCGAATCGCGCGGCTTTGCGCAGGCGCGGCTCTTGACGCATTGGGCCGAGATCGCGGGCGCCGACATCGCCGCCATCGCGCGCCCGGTCGAGATCAGCTATGGCCGTGGCGGCATGGGCGCGACCCTGACGATCCTGACCACCGGCGCGCAGGCCCCGTTGCTCGAGATGCAGAAGGACGCGCTGCGCGAGCGGGTCAACGCCGTCTACGGCTACAACGCCGTCCAGCGCGTGCGCATCACCCAGACCGCCGCCACGGGCTTTGCCGAAGGCCGCGTCGCCTTTGACCACGCGCCTAAGGCCAAACCCGCAGACCCCGCCCCGGAAATCGTCGAGCGCGCCCGGCAGACCGCCGGCGATGTGCGCGACGATGGGCTGCGCGCGGCGCTTGAACGTCTGGCCACAAACGTCATATCCAAGGTCGAAGGCCGCAAATAGCCGGTCGCGGCGACATCAGAAGAGGCATTCATATGAAACGTATCGCAACCTCCGCACTTCTTGCCATCGGCCTGCTGGCCGGCGGCGGCTGGTGGATTTCCCAGCAGGCCGCGCCCAAGGGCGCCGAGATCGTGCTGCCCGGCGCCGCCAGCGCCCAGACCGCCGCCGATGTCGAGATCGTCGAGATGGTGCAGGGCAATGCCGACGCCGCCGTCGAAGTGATCGAATACGCCAGCTACACCTGCCCGCATTGCGCCAATTTCCACGCCAACACCTACAAGCAGCTGAAAGCCGACTATATCGACACCGGCAAGATCAAGTTTACCTACCGCGAGGTGTATTTCGACAAATACGGCATGTGGGCCTCGCTGATCGCGCGCTGCGAGCCGTCGAAATTCTTCGGCATCACCGATCTGGTCTACAAGGGCCAGCAGGACTGGGCCCGCGCCGGATCGGATGCCGCCATCGCAGGCGAGTTGCGCAAGATCGGCCTGCTGGCCGGGGTCGACAAGGACAAGCTGGAAAGCTGCCTCTCCGACGGGACCAAGCTGCGGGCGCTGGTCGAATGGTACCAGGCCAACGCCGAGGAACACGGCATCACCTCGACGCCCTCCTTCGTCATCAACGGCACCAAGTACAGCAACATGCCCTATGACGAGTTCAAATCCATCCTGGACGACGAACTCGGCTGATGACATCCGCTCCGAACGGGCCGCTCGAAGGCCTGAAGGTCATCGAACTGGCACGCATTCTGGCCGGCCCCTGGGCCGGTCAGACGCTTGCGGACCTGGGCGCCGAGGTGATCAAGGTCGAGGCCCCGCGCGGCGACGACACCCGCCAGTGGGGCCCGCCCTTCATCGACCGCGACGGCGACCGCTCGGCCGCCTATTTCCACTCCTGCAACCGGGGTAAGCGGTCGATCACCGTCGATCTCGCCTCGGCCGAGGGGCAAGAGACCATGCGCGGCCTGATCGCCGAGGCCGACATCCTGATCGAGAATTTCAAGGTCGGCGGGCTGGCGAAATACGGGCTGGACTACGCAAGCGCCGCTGCCGTCAATCCGGGCCTGATCTACTGCTCGATCACCGGGTTCGGCCAGGACGGCCCCTATGCCCACCGCGCGGGCTATGACTACATCATTCAGGGCATGTCCGGGCTGATGTCGATCACCGGCGATCCCGACGGCCAGCCGCAGCGCGCCGGCGTGGCGATCACCGATCTCTTCACCGGGCTTTACTCGGTCACCGGCATCCTTGCCGCGCTGCACCAGCGCGCCCGCACCGGCAAGGGCCAGCATATCGACATGGCGCTTCTGGATTGCGCGGTGTCGGCGACCGCGAACCAGGCGCTGAACTACCTCGCCACCGGCACGCCGCCGGGGCGGACGGGCAATTACCACCCCAACCTCACGCCCTACCAGGTCTTCGACTGCTCCGACGGCTTCATCATCATCGCCACCGGCAACGATGCGCAATACCAGCGCCTCTGCCGCCTGCTCGGTCTGGCCGACATGGCCGAGGCGCCGGAATTCCTGACCAACGCCGACCGTATCGCCAACCGCGAAGACATGACCCGCCGCCTGACCGAGGCGACCCTGCGCATGAACAAGGCCGATCTTCTGGCCGCCTGCGAGGCCGAAGGCGTCCCCGCTGGCCCGATCAACGACATGGCCGAGGTCATGGCCGACCCGCAGGTGCAGGCGCGCGGCATGCAGATCGCACCAGGCGGCATCCCCGGCATCCGCGCCCCGTTCCGGTTCTCGGACGCCGACCTCGTCACCGACCGCCCTTCACCGAAACTGGGCGAGCATGACAGCTGACGCACCCAAAGAGAGAGATGCCTCCGGCGGGGATATTTATGGATCGATGAAACGGGGGCGCGCGCCCTTGTTTTCACTGATCCAAAAATATCCCGGGGAGCGCGAGGGGCTGGCCTCTCGCTCCGACGGCGGTCTTAAGAACGCTCAGTCGGTGTGGTCAACCAGCATCAGATGCTGCGCCAGGGTGCCCACCTCGTCCATGAAGCGGCCCACCAGTTTGGGATCGGAGGGGGCGGCGCTGACACCCGGCGCGATTTCGCGCTGCAGGACCGCCTCGACGGCCAGCGACACCGGCACCGACACCAGCCGCGCCATGGCGGTGCCGCGCGCGTCGCCCCAGGCGTCCATCACCCAGGTCTTGTGCCAGACCGTCCGGCCGTCCCGTTCGACCATCAGCGACACGCAGAGCACCACGCGGTCCGCCTCGCCCTCGGCATAGGCGTTCTTGGCCAGCAGCTCATCGGCCAACTCGGCCAGCCGTTCGTCGGTCGCGGTGCCGGCTTCGGCGAAGATGTCCGCCCAGGCCTCGGCCCAGCCGTTGAGGCGCAAGGTGCCGCGGACGAAATCCTTGACCTTCCAACGCGGGTCGAAGCCGTAGTCGGCCATGAAGGGCAGCGAGTCGCGGTTGGGGTAGACCTCGAACGTCTCGGGGTCGGGCAGCGGCGCATCATAGCGCGACAGCGCGTCCCAGGGACGCTTCACCTCGAGCTCGGCAAAGTGCCGGATCGAGCGCGAGGGCGAGCGCAAAGCCTTCAACACGCCCACCGGCGCCCAGCTGAACTTGTAGCGGAAGGCGTTGGGCACCTTGGGCACGCCGCCGCAATAGCTGGTGAAGCTGACCACGTTTTCGGGGTCGTAGGCGGGCGAGGCGCGGTAGGCGCGGACCAGATCATGCGCCATCAGGTGGTCGATGCCAGGGTCGAGCCCGACCTCATTCACCAGGCAGACCCCGGCCATCTTGGCCTTGGTGTCGAGCGCCCGCATCTCGGGCGCTATATAGCTCGACGACACGAAATGCGCGCCTTTCTCGATGGCGAGCTCCGCCAGCACGACATGCCAGTCGCCCGGCAGCATCGACACGACCACGTCGCTTGGCCCCAGGGCGCCCTCCAGCGCTTCGGGCGAAAAGGCGCGGATGTCGTCGGTTAGATCGCCGACCGCGTCGCGGGCCTTGGCGATGGTACGGTTCCAGACGGTCACGGAATGGCCCGCTTGGATCAGCCGCCGCAGGCCGGGGATCGACGAGAGGCCCGTGCCGCACCAGTGGATCGTCATGTGGAAAGCTCCTGAATATGCGTGTCGAAATGGCCTCTGGCGCGGCCCCAGACGCCGCCCGCCAGATCGCCGAGGGTTTTCAGATGAGGCAAGAGCTGGTCCGCGAAATCCTCGGAGGATTCGCGCGGCAGCAGCGAGGGCAGGTTGTCGATCGCCATCACGTCGAGCGGCGGGTCGTCATGCACCCGCAGCGCCGGCGCGTCCCACGAGGTCGTCCGGTCATAGACCTTGATCGGGGAAAAGTCGCTGTCGGGGTCGCAGGCGATGTCACCGATCACCCGCAGACGCCGCTCGGCCGTTTTGGCCGAGGCGGGCACGAAGACCGGGGTGCCCGGGCGCGCGAGGATGCAGTTGAAGAAAAGCTCATGCGCCAGCACCTCGGGGAAGGGGCCGCCGTGGGCGGTTTCGGCCATGTCCCAGCCGGTGACCGGCACCCCCATCGCGCGGCAGAGGTCGCTTGCCCCGGTGCCCACACGCCCCAGAGCGCCGATGACCAGCGCCGTGGGGCGGCCGGAGTTAAGCGCGACGAGTTCGGATTGCAGGTCGGCCAGCAGGGCGGCGGCGTTGTCGTAGGACGACACCGGCCCGCAGATCCCGCCGCGCTGCTGCGCCGCCCAGC
The DNA here is from genome assembly GCF_032586235.1 of Aestuariicoccus sp. MJ-SS9. NCBI lineage: Bacteria > Pseudomonadati > Pseudomonadota > Alphaproteobacteria > Rhodobacterales > Paracoccaceae > Aestuariicoccus > Aestuariicoccus sp. MJ-SS9. The sequence continues at coordinate 97,221 of NZ_JAWHTD010000012.1, read as the reverse complement.
ATTTCAGCGACACCGCGGCCCCGGCATAACCCGCCCAATAGCCAAAGGCGGCGACGCGGCGGCCGTCGGCGTCGGTCAGGTATTCAAGATCGTAGAGCGTGCCGCCCCCCGCCGCGAAGCGCCGCAACAGGCGCTGCCCGGCGGGCTGGCCTTTGTAGGCGTGGCCGAACATGATGTGGCGGTGGCGCAGCGGCAGGTCGCTTTCCGGCAGTTCCTTCAGGCCGAATACGATGGCGTCTTCGGGGGCTTCGGGCCAGCTGGCCTCGGGCGCGATCTCGGCGCCGGCGGCGCTGTAGCCCTCCAGCGGGATCACGCGCGCGGGACTTTCCTCGACCGTGACGCGAAAGCCCTGGGCGATCAGCGCCGCCACGCCTTCGGGCAGGATGCCGACGCGGTCCTCGTTCGGACGCTGTTCGGCGCGCACCCAGAGATGTGTCATGATCTGTCCCCCCGTGGTTTGGCGCAACGCTACCGCAGCCGGTGCCGGGCTTAAAGGGGCGATGGACGGCATGTCGCCGCGACCCGTCCCGTGGACATGCAGCGCCTTCCCCAACCCAATGCCGCCTGCGTCAGATATGCGTCTGCGCCAGCTGTCGCTCGACGGTTTCCAGATGCGGCACGGCGTTGAACTGGGTCAGCGCCAGCCCGGTCGGGAACGGCTGCCAGCGATGAACGGATGTGTTCATGATCGACAGGCAGACATGGCAGAGCGCCGGGATATCCAGCCCCATCGTCACCCGCATCGCCATCCCGATCAGCCCGCCCGAGGTCACCACCAGCGCGCGGCCCGCGCCGCCCGCGATGTCGTGCACCACCTCGCGCACACGCGCCTCGAATGCATCGAAGCTTTCGGTGACGCCCTCCAGCCGACCGTCGCGCCAATGGGTGAAGAGCTGCGGCAGATGCCTCACGAATTCCTCGCGGTCGGTCGGGATGGCGATGCCATGCTGCTCGGCCAGCGCCTGGCTCATGTTGAAGTATTCCAGCTCGTTCAGCCGTGGGTCGACGACCGTCTCGCCCGGCGTTTGCGCCGCAATGCCTTCGGCGGTTTCGCGGTGGCGGCGCAGCGTGCCGCAATAGACGCGGGCGAAGACCTCGCCGCTGTCGCGGAAATGCGCGCCCAGCCAGCGCGATTGCTGCCAGCCGAGATCGCTCAGCCGGTCGTAGCCGCCTTCGGTGCGGTTATGCGAATTGGCCTGCCCGTGGCGAACAAGCGTGACATGTGACATAAGACGCCCCCCTTTGCCCGCGCCTTACCCGCTTTGAGCGCCGGGGGAAAGCGCCCCGAGACGGGCCCGGATGGCGGCGGCGACGGCCTCGGGGTGGCTGAGCGGAAGCATATGCCCCGCCCCCGCGATCACCTCTTCGCGCGCGTCCGGAAGGCGGCGCGCGATCGCGGCCTGGACGGGGGCGATCACCGGCATCGTCCTGGCCCCGCGCAACAGCAACGTCGGCGCGCGCACCGCCTCGATCCGGCCTGGGGCCAGCAGGCCGGCGGTGTCTTCGTTGAGACAGTCCTGCGTGGCGGCGACCAGCGGGATCCGGCGGATGAACCCCTCGCTCTGGCGTTGCTGCAGCGCCTCCCAGTTGCGCCCGTCGCCCCAGTTGGCGGTAAAGCGCTCTGCCGCCGTCTCCCAGTCATGGGCCTTCATCGCCTCGACATAAGACGCGCTGCGCCTCATGTGGTCGGCATGCAGAGCCGGGTCCTCGTCCCTTGCAGCGGCAAAAAGCACCGGCTCGATCAGGGTCAGGCTGGCGACCTGGCCGGGATGCTCCTGCGCCAGCCGCAGCGCCACGGTGGCCCCGAAGCTGTGGCCTATCAGATGCGTGCCGGGCACAAGGAAGCTGGCGGCGACGGCGGTGACCAGATCGTGCATGTCGGTCTGCCCGTCCCAGTCGTCAGACCGCCCGTGCCCCGGCATGTCCGGCGCGACGATCCCAAGATCGGGCGTCAGCGCCTCGGCCAGCGCGCGGTAGGCTCCCGAATAGGCCAGCGCGCAATGCAGCAAAAGTGCGGGCGCGCGCCCCTCGCTCAGGCTCTGCCAGTGAACCGTCAGCCCGGCGCGGCTGTCACGCGGCATTCAGAGCGTGCCGGCCAGATGCAGATCGAGATCCTCCAGCTTGTCCTGACCCCAGAACCGCTGACCACTGTCGGTGATGTAGAAAGGCGCGCCGAAGACGCCGCGCTCGACCGCCTTTTCGAGATTGGCGGCATAGGTCTCGGCCCCGACCAGCAGACCCGAATCCGCCAGCGCCGGATCGAAGCCCGCCCGGGCCAGGCAGTCGCGGATCACCGCATCCTCAGCGATGTCCTTTTCCTCGGCCCAGCAGGCGCGCAGCACCCCGTGCACCAGCGCGCCCAGATCGCCGCCCCCGGCGTTCTGCGCGGCGATGATCGCATAGGCAGAGGGCGCGGCATTGGTGGGCCAATGGGCGGGCTTGAGGTTCAGCGGCATCCCGAGCTTTTTCGACTGGCGCTGCAGTTCCTGCGCGCGCAGCTCCATCCGGTTGGGGTGGCGATCCTTGGGATTGGTCCCGCCGGTGCGCGGGAAAAGCGCCATGATGTCGATCGGCTTGTAGGTGACGGTCGCGCCGTGTTTCGCCGCGATCTCCTCGAGCCGGGTCCCGGCGAGGTAGGTGAACGGCGAGATTGTTGCAAAAAAATAGTCGATATGGGGCATGGTGGTCTCCGCCGCTTGGCATGGGTTTGCGGCACGCTACCCCCATGCTAAGCGGTGCGCAACGTCACGAATCTGTCATCTGCCGGAGCTGCCCGATGCCCACTCTCATGGAACCCAAACTGATTGCGGGCAATGCCAACCGGCCGCTGGCGCAGGCCATCGCGCGGCGGATGTCGCTTTACCGGGGCATGTCGGTCGGCCTGGTGGATGCGCGGGTCGAGCGGTTCAACGATCAGGAAATCTTTGTCGAGGTGTTCGAGAACGTCCGCGGCGAGGACATGTTCATCCTGCAGTCGACGTCGAACCCGGCCAACGACAACCTGATGGAACTGCTGATCATGGCTGACGCGCTGCGCCGGTCCTCGGCGGCGCGCATCACCGCGGTGATCCCCTATTTCGGCTATGCACGGCAGGACCGGCGGACCAAGGCGCGCACGCCGATCACCGCCAAGCTGGTGGCCAACATGATCGCCGGGGCCGGGATCGAGCGGGTGCTGACGATGGATCTGCACGCGACGCAGATCCAGGGCTTCTTCGACATGCCGGTCGACAACCTCTATGCCTCGCCGGTCTTCGCGCTGGACATTCTCAAGCACTTCAAAGGCGGGCTCGAGGACGTCATGGTGGTGTCGCCGGACGTGGGCGGCGTGGCCCGCGCGCGCGAACTGGCCAAGCGGATCAACGCCCCGCTCAGCATCGTCGACAAGCGCCGCGAAAAGCCCGGCGAAGTGGCCGAGATGACCGTGATCGGCGACGTCACCGGCAAGAAATGCTTCATCGTGGACGACATCTGCGACACCGCCGGCACGCTCTGCAAGGCGGCCGAGGTGCTGATGGATCACGGCGCGACCGAGGTGCACAGCTATATCACCCACGGCGTCCTGTCGGGCCCCGCGGTCGAGCGCATCACAAATTCGGTGATGAAGTCGCTGGTGATCACCGACAGCATCGCCGCCACCGAGGCGGTCGCGGCCGCGCCCAACATCCGCGTCGTGCCGACCGCCCCGATGTTCGCCCAGGCGATCCTCAACATCTGGAACGGCACGTCGGTGTCGTCGCTCTTCGAGACCGAAACGCTCGGCCCGATCTACGAAGGCATCCTCTAGGGCCCCGGTGAAGCTCCCGTTCCGGTCCTAACCTCTCGAACCGGCCCCCTGCTTCTTCTTGGCAAAAATACTCCGGGGACCGGGGCAGCGCCCCGGTCCTGTGACCAGCCACCGGCACCGATCCGGCTAGAACCGGGAAGCCGCCGGGTGCCTCGCCGTCCCGCGTTCAGGCCGGGCGCAGCTCCAGAATCTCGCGCGCCTGGGCGGGCGTGGCGACGGGGCGGTCATATTTCGCGCAGAGCTCTGCCGCGCGCTTGACCAGAGCCGCATTCGACGGGGCCAGCCTGTCGCGGTCGAGCCGGACGTTGTCCTCGAGCCCGGTGCGGGTGTGGCCGCCCGCGGCGATGCACCATTCGTTGACCTCGATCTGATGCCGGCCTATCCCGGCCGCGCACCACTCGGCGTCGGGGGCCAGCCGTTCGACCGTCTTGATGTAATAGTCGAACACGTCGCGGTCGCAGGGCATGGCGTTCTTCACGCCCATCACGAACTGCACGTAAAGCTTGCCGGGAATGCGCCCGTCGCGGTTCATTTCGGCGGCCTTGTGGATGTGGCTCAGGTCGAAAGCCTCGATCTCGGGCTTCACGCCATAGGTCCGCATCTCGCTCGCCAGCCAGTCCACCAGATCGGGCGGGTTCTCGTAGACCCGGGTGGGAAAGTTGTTCGACCCCACCGACAGCGACGCCATATCCGGCGCAAGCGATAGCATACCGCCGCGTTCGCGCCCGGCGCCAGACCGGCCCCCGGTCGAAAGCTGCACGATCATTCCCGGGCAATGCTTGCGCACGCCTTCCATCAGCCGGGCAAAGCGCTCGGGGTCCGAGGTCGGCGTCTCGTCGGGATTGCGGACATGGGCGTGGCAGATGCTTGCCCCTTCCTCAAAGGCCTCATGGGTGCTTTCCACCTGCTCTTCGATGCTGATCGGAACGGCGGGATTGTCGGCCTTGCGCGGCACCGAGCCGGTGATCGCGACGCATAGGATACAGGGTTTGGTCATCTGGATATGTCCCCGGGCTGCTGGTTGCGTGGCGTCAACATAGCCCCCCCGTCCGGCCGATGCCAGAACACCCGGAGGGGCCTGTCGCAGAAAACGCCCGATCTTGCGCCCAAATGGCATTCATCCACAACTTATCGCGGTATCCGCGAAAATATCGCTTTACATGAGGTGTCCGGCACATGCACCATATCTGGTAAGGGCGCGGGGAAACGCCCCACGCCCTAGAGCAGGCACCTAGCGGTAGAGGCGCTGCCAGCCCCTGACGCTATGACAACAATGAGGTGGCGCCATGGCATTGTCCGAACAGTTTCTGTCAGACGAGATTCATCCGATCGACATCGTCGAACATCTGGCTGAATCCCACGACTGGGATTTCGACCGCATCCACGACGATCAGATCGCGATGGCCGTCGAAGGCCAGTGGCGCACCTATTCGATCACGCTGGCCTGGTCGGCATATGACGAAACCCTGCGCATGATCTGCACCTTCGAGATGGAGCCGCAGGCCGACCGGCTTCCGGCGCTCTACGAAGGGCTTAACGCGGTCAACGATCAATGCTGGGCCGGGGCCTTCAGCTATTGGGCGGAACAGCAGCTGATGGTCTATCGCTACGGGCTGGTCCTGTCGGGCGGGCAGATCGCCAGCCCGGAACAGATCGACACGCTGATCACCGCGGCGGTGCTGTCGGCCGAACGCTATTACCCGGCCTTCCAGCTGATGGTCTGGTCCGATCAGACGCCGCAGCAGGCGCTGCAGGTCGCCATGGCCGAGGCCTACGGCCGCGCCTGACAACGCGATTTGACAGGCGCTGCCGGGTTGCGCCCGGTAGCGCCCGCACGTAACACTCTGGCCCAACACGACAGGAGGGCCAGACCATGCAGAATTCCGACCTCGCCCGCCGGGGGCTCGTGCTTTTGGGCTGCGGCAAGATGGGATCGGCGATGTTGCAGGGCTGGCTGCAGCGCGGGTTGCCGCCTTCGTCCGTCTGGGTCATCGACCCCAACCCCTCGCAATGGCTGCGCGACCGGAACGTACATCTGAACAGAGACCTGCCGCCCGACCCGGCGGTGGTGCTGGTGGCGGTCAAACCGCAGATGATGGGCGACGCGCTGCCCGGGATGCAGGCGCTTGGCAATGGGTCCACCTTGTTCATCTCGGTCGCGGCGGGCACGCCGCTGGCGACCTTCGCCGCCACGCTGGGCGACCGGACCCCGATCATCCGCGCCATGCCCAACACCCCCGCCGCCGTCGGCGCGGGGATCACAGCGATCATCGGCAACGACCGCACCAGCGCCGCCGACCTCGACCTGGCCGAGGAACTGCTGAGCGCCGTGGGCGAGGTTGTCCGCCTGGACAGCGAAGACCAGATGGATGCGGTGACCGGGGTCAGCGGCTCGGGCCCGGCCTATGTCTTTCACATGATCGAATGCCTGGCCGCGGCGGGCGAGGCGCAGGGGCTGGCGCCCGACCTGGCCATGCAGCTGGCCAAGGCCACCGTGGCCGGGGCGGGGCAACTGGCGATGCAGGCCGCCGAGACGCCCGAACAGCTGCGCGTCAACGTCACCTCGCCCAACGGCACCACGCAGGCGGGGCTCGAGGTGCTGATGGATGCCGACGCGGGCCTGCCGCCGCTGATACGCGCGACGGTCAAGGCCGCCGCGGACCGCTCGCGGGAGCTGGCCAATGGCTGAGATCGCCTATGACGACTTTCAGGCCGTCGATATCCGCGCCGGAACGATCGTCCGGGCCGAACCCTTCCCCGAGGCGCGCAAACCCGCGATCAAGCTCTGGGTGGATTTCGGGCCCGAGATCGGGCAGCGCAAAAGCTCGGCCCAGATCACCGAGCATTACGACCCCGAGACGCTCGTGGGCCGGCAGGTGATGGCGGTGGTGAACTTCCCGCCGCGCCAGATCGGGCCTGTCATGTCCGAGGTGCTGGTATTGGGCGTCTATGACGACGCCGGCGCGGTCGTGCTGATCGCGCCCGACAAACCCGTTCCCGACGGTGGGAGGATGTGTTGACCAAGGTTCTGATCGCCCGCAACCTGCCCGACAGCGTGGTCGAGACCGCGCGCGGCCTTTTCGACCTCACCTATCGTGACCGGCCCGACCCGATGGACCGCGACGCGCTGATCGCGTCGCTGCGCGACTACGACGGCGTGCTGCCGACGCTGGGCGATGCCTACAGCGCCGAGATCTTTGCGGCGGTGGGTCAGCCACGCTGCCGGATCCTCGCCAATTTCGGGGTGGGCTATAACCACATCGACGTTGCGGCCGCCCGTGCCGCCGGGATCGCCGTGACCAACACGCCGGGCGCCGTCACCGACGCCACCGCCGATATCGCCATGACGCTGATGCTGATGTCCGCCCGCCGCGCGGGCGAGGGCGAGCGGCTGGTGCGGCGCGGCGACTGGCAGGGCTGGCATCCGGTGCAGATGCTGGGTCTTCACCTGACCGGCAAGACCGTCGGCATCCTCGGCATGGGCCGCATCGGGCAGGCCATCGCGCGGCGCTGCCATTTTGGGTTCGGCATGTCGGTGGGCTATGCCAGCCGGTCGGAAAAGACGCTCGATTTCCCCGCAACGCGCTACGGCAGCCCCGAGGCGCTGGCGGCTGCGGTCGACGTGCTGGTCGCCGCCGTGCCGGGCGGGGCCGAGACGCACCACCTGATCGGCGCAGCGGTCTTTGCGGCGATGAAGCCGACGGCGCATTTCGTCAACATCTCGCGCGGCGACGTGGTGGACGAGGCGGCGCTGATCGCGGCGCTGGAAACTGGGGCGATCGCGGGTGCGGGGCTTGATGTCTACGAACACGAACCCCGCGTGCCCGAGGCGTTGATCGGTCTGGAAAACGCGGTTCTTCTGCCGCATCTGGGCACCGCCGCGCTGGAGGTGCGCGAGGACATGGGGCGGATGGCGGTGGCCAACCTCAAGGCGTTCTTTGCGGGCGAGGACGTGCCCAACCCGGTGTAGCGGCGCGCCCGCCTCACCATTCCGAAGAAATCCGCCACAAGGAAGAGGATCAGCGATGCAGAACTGGCAAGGACATACGGCCATCGTGACGGGCGGGGCCTCGGGGTTGGGGGCTGCGACGGCGGAAAAGCTGGCGGCGCAAGGCCTGCGCGTGGCGCTTTTCGACCTCAACGAGGTCGAAGGCCACGCCCAAGCCGAGCGCCTCTCGGCGCTCTTCGTCAAGGTCGACGTCGCGGATCCTGCGTCGGTCGCCTCTGGCATGGACGCGGTCGAAGACGCGCTTGGCGCGCCGCGGGTGCTGGTCAATTGCGCCGGCATCGGCCCGGCGGCAAAGACCGTGTCGCGCGGGGCGGCGCATGATCCCGACATGTTCGCCAAAACCATCGGCGTTAACCTGATCGGGTCGTTCAACTGCGCGAGCCAGGCGGCGGCACGGATGGTCGCGGCAGACCCTGTGGACGAGGACGGCGCGCGCGGCGTGATCGTAAACACCGCCTCGGTCGCAGCCTACGAGGGGCAGATCGGCCAGGTGGCCTATGCCGCCTCGAAAGGCGGGATCGTCGGCATGACCCTGCCCATGGCCCGCGATCTGGCGGACAAGGGCGTGCGCGTCTGTTCCATCGCGCCGGGGCTGTTCCTGACGCCGCTGCTGCAAGGCCTGCCGCAAGAGGTGCAGGAGTCGCTGGGAATGCAGGTGCCCTTCCCCTCGCGCCTGGGCAAGCCCGAGGAATACGCGGCCATGGTCGCGCATATCCTGGCCAACCCCATGCTCAACGGCGAGGTCATCCGGCTGGACGGCGCGATCCGCATGGCCCCGCGTTAAGGTCAGCTGACGAACTTTTGGCGGTAGGCGGTAGGGGTCTCTCCGCGCACCCGCCGGAACCGTTTCGAGAAATACGAGGGGTCGTTGAACCCAAGCCGGTAACCCACCTCGGCCACAGACAGTTGCGTGAAGGCCAGAAGGCGGCTGGCCTCTTCCATCAGGCTCTGTTCGATATAGGCCGCAGCGCCGACGCCGGTCGCGGCGCGGCAAAGCCGGCTGAGATGGCCGGTGCTGACCGACAGGGCCCGGGCATAATCCGCCGCCCCCCAGCCATCGCCGAGGTGCCGGGCGATCAACGCGTCGAGCTGGGCCAGCCGCGTGCTGGCCTGCGGTCCGGGGCCAGGGTCGGCGGCGGCGGCCTCTTGGGCGAGGGAGGCCAGAACCGCATGGGCCAGCGCGATGGCCGCCTGTGTCCGAAAAGTGCCGTTGCCGGCAAAGGTCGCTGACAGCAGCGCCACCAGCGCGCTCAGTCCGGGCGCGGTCCGCCCGGCAAAGGGCCGCGCCAGAGCCTGGGCGACATCGGGCCCGATGCCGTTCACAAGGGCCAGCGGGAAAGAGATCACCTGCCCCGACGTGTCGGGCGCAAACCGGAATTGATGCACGGATTGCGCCGGGATATAGAGGAATTCGGTGCTCTGCAGGCACCATTCGCGGCCGTCGACCTTGGCCTCCATCCGGCCGTCCTCGATGCAGAAAAGCTGCGCGATCTGCGCATGGCGATGCGCGGCGATGGCCCAGTCGTGCGAACGCGCACGGTCTGAAATCCGCTCGCAATGCACCACGTCCGGGAAGTGCCCGGTCTCGCCAAAAAGGGTGAAGACGGGGATGGCGCTGGGGGTGGACATGCACGAATCTTACCATTTGTGGCCCATGCCGTCCATTCCGGCGACGCGCCCGCGCGGCTAGACTGACCGTCTGCAGGGGAGGAGCGCATGAAGACCGAGGTTGTCATCGTCGGGGGCGGGCCGTCGGGGCTGTTGCTGTCGCAATTGCTGAACAGGGCCGGTGTCGACACGATCGTCCTGGAACGCGCCAGCCGCGATCATGTGCTGTCGCGCATCCGCGCCGGGGTGCTCGAATCCGGCACGGTCGAGATGCTGCGCGCCGCTGGCGTCGGCGCGCGCATGGAACGCGACGGCATGGAGCATGAAGGCTGCTACCTTACCGACGACGACCTGATGGTGCGCATCAACTTTCACGAGCTGACCGGCAAGTCTGTGATGATCTATGGCCAGACCGAGGTCACGGCCGATCTTTATGCCGCGCAGGACGCGATGGGCACGACGATCCTGCATGGGGTCGAGGATGTGGCGATCCACGATGTGACCTCGTCCGCGCCCTATGTCGAGTTCACCCAAGGCGGTGCGCGCCAGCGGATCGACTGCGCCTATGTCGCCGGTTGCGACGGGTTCCACGGCGTCAGCCGCCAGACCATCCCGGCGGACAAGCGGCGCGAATTCGAACGGGTCTATCCGTTCGGCTGGCTTGGCCTTCTGTCGCGCACGCCCCCGGCCAGCGACGAGATCGTCTATGCCAATTCGACACACGGCTTTGCGCTGGTGTCGATGCGCAGCCCCAGCCTCAGCCGCTATTACGTGCAGGTCCCGCTGACCGACAAGGTCGAGGACTGGAGCGACGACCGCTTTTGGGAGGAACTGTCGCGCCGTCTGCCGCAGCAAGTGGCGCAGGACATGGTCACCGGCCCGTCGATCGAAAAATCCATCGCCCCGCTGCGGTCCTTCGTCAGCGAGCCGTTGCGCTGGGGATCGCTGTTCCTGGTGGGCGACGCGGCGCATATCGTGCCGCCGACCGGCGCCAAGGGGCTGAACCTGGCGGTGTCGGATGTCTTCTATCTGCACCAGGCGCTGATCGACGCGTTGAAGCGGAACGATATGTCCGGGGTCGAGGCCTATTCCGACCGCGCGCTGGCGCGGATCTGGAAGGCGATGCGTTTCAGCTGGCAGATGACGGCCATGCTCCACCGCTTCGAGGGTGAGGATGATTTCGCGCCGCAGATGCGCAAGGCCACGATGCTGCATCTGGCGCAATCCGAAACCGCGCGGCGCGATCTGGCGGAGAATTACATCGGCCTGCCGTTCTGACCGGGCGGAGGGGAGCGGCTAAATGATGATGCGCCGTATTTTATTTTCCCGCGCCGCAAGATGTGGCATTTCCCTTGGGGGAAGCGGACGCTTGCGACACTCGGCCAAGTCTGTGGCTTTCGTCTCTGCGCGGGCCGCAGCCGCCCCGATTGGGGCCTTTCAGGAAAGGACACGGAATGTCTGATCGCCATGCCGCCGGCATGAAAACCCGCCGCGAGGTGCTGGGCGATGCTCATGTCGACCGCGCCGAGGCCGCCAAGACCGATCTCGACCGGCCGTTCCAGGATCTGATCACCGAAAGCGCCTGGGGCACGGTCTGGGCGTCGGACGCGATCAGCCGGCGGGAACGCTCTATGCTGACGCTGGCGCTGCTCGCCGCCACCGGCAATTTCGAGGAAATCCCCATGCACATCCGCGCCACCGCCCGGACCGGAGCCAGCAAGCGCGACGTGATGGAGGCGTTCCAGCACGTCGCCATCTATGCCGGTGTGCCGCGCGCCAACCACGCCATCAAGCTGGCCAAGCAGACCTATCTGGAGATGGAGACCGAAAATGACTGACACCGCTCCGCTGATGCCGCGCCGGCGCGACATGCACCCGGTGCCGTTCGACCCGGATTACAAGACCTCGGTCACGCGGTCGCCGTCGCTGCCGCTCTTGTCGATGGACTCAACCCCGGCCGAGGAAACCGGCCCGCGCTTTGGTCATAACCTGCTGGGAAAGCTCGACAACAACCTGATCCTGAACTTCACCCAAGGGGCCGCGCCCGCCGTGGGCGAGCGGATCAGGGTTCATGGCAGGGTGCTGGACGAGACCGGCCGCCCGGTGCCGCAGACACTGGTCGAGATCTGGCAGGCCAATGCCGGAGGCCGCTATCGCCACGTCAAGGACACGTATTTCGCCCCGCTCGATCCCAATTTCGGCGGTTGCGGGCGCACGATCACCGACGACAACGGCTATTATGAATTCCTGACCATCCGCCCCGGCGCCTATCCCTGGCCCAACCGCGCCAACGACTGGCGGCCCATGCATATCCATTTCTCGGTCTTCGGCCATGCCTTCGGTCAGCGGCTCATCAGCCAGATGTATTTCGAGGGCGACCCGCTGATCGACCTTTGCCCGATCGCCGCGACGATCAAGTCGCGCAGCCAGCTCGACCGGCTGGTCGCGCCGCTGGATATGCAGAACGCGCGGCCGATGGATTACCTTGCCTACAAGTTCGACATCGTCCTGCGCGGCCGCCGCCAGACCATGTTCGAAAACAAGCCGGAAGGAATGTGAGCCGTGACCCAAGCTCTGGACCTGCTGACCGAAACGCCCAGCCAGACGGCGGGGCCTTATGTCCATATCGGCTGTATCCCCAGCTTTGCCGGGATAGAGGGCGTCTACCCCGAGGATCTGGGGCTTAGCGCCGTTCAGCCCGGGGCCAAGGGCCAGGCGGTCACCATCACCGGGTCGGTCTATGACGGCACCGGCTGGGCGATGCGCGACGCGATGCTGGAAAGCTGGCAACCGGACGCGGCGGGGCTTTTCCCGGGGGCCGAGGGGGCCGATCCGGCGGTCAGCGGCTTTTGCCGCTTTGCCGCCGACAAGGACAGCGGCGAATTCACCCTCCGCACGGTCAAGCCTGGCGCGGTGCGCCTGTGCAACGGCGCGCTTCAGGCGCCGCACATCAGCCTCTGGATCGTGGCGCGCGGGATCAACATCGGCCTCGCGACCCGGATTTACTTTGAGGACGAGGACAACACCGCCGACCCTCTGCTGAACCGCATCGAACAGCGCCCGCGGGCCGAGACGCTGATCGCCAGGAAGACTGGCAAAGGGGCGTACCGCTTCGATATCCGGCTGCAGGGGCCGGGCGAGACGGTGTTTCTCGATCTCTGAAGCCGCGACGGGCGGGGGACGGGGATGACCCGAGAAAGATTGACGGTTGCCGTGGCGGCATCGGCGGTCCGACTCTGGCGCTGACCCCACACCGTTCTTGCTATCCTGACCGTGGCTGACGCGCCGCGACGTCCGGCTTGACCCGGCGCGCGCGATCCTGTGTTGTCCCGCAACCTGTGGAGACGCGCCATGTACCAACCTGCCATTACCGGATGCGGGCTTTTTACCCCGTCGCAGATCATCACCAACGACGAGCTTGTCGTCGCCTTCAACGCCTATGCCGACCGCTGGAACGCCGAACACGCCGAGGCCATCGCGGCGGGCGAGGCCGAGCCGATGCAACATTCCAGCGCGGGTTTCATCGAGTCCGCCAGTGGTATCGAGCAGCGCTTTGTCATGGACAAGGAGGGCGTCCTGGACCCCGCGCGCATGTTCCCCAAGCTGACCGCGCGCCCCGACGACCAGCCCGGGATCATGGCGGAAATGGCGCTGGACGCCTGTGGCAAGGCGCTGGCCATGGCCGGGCGCCAGGGGGCGGATGTCGATCTGGTGATCTGCGCCGCGTCGAACCACGAACGCGCCTATCCGGCGGTAGCCATTGAAATCCAGGATTTGCTGGGCGCAAAGGGCTTTGCCTTCGACATGAACGTCGCGTGTTCGTCGGCCACCTTCGGCATTCAGGCCGCCGCAGACATGGTGCGCAGCGGATCGGTGCGCTGCGCCATCGTCGTCAACCCCGAGATCTGTTCGGCGCATCTGGAATGGCGCGACCGCGATTGTCATTTCATCTTCGGCGACGTGGCCACCGCGGTGGTGATCGAACGGGCCGAGGACGCGGCGGGCGATCACTTCGTCATCCATTCGACCAGATGCGCGACGCAGTTCTCCAACAACATCCGCAACAATGACGGTTTCCTGCGCCGCACCCACGACCAGATGGAAGACCGCCGCGACATGCAGTTCATGCAGAACGGGCGCAAGGTGTTCAAAGAGGTGCTGCCCATGGTCAGCGCCCATATCGCCGCGCATATGGAGGCCGAGGGCTGGACGGCGGACGATTTGAAACGGCTGTGGCTGCATCAGGCCAACAAGACGATGAACGATTTCATCGGCCGCAAGGTGCTGGGCCGGGTGCCCGAACCGGCCGAGCAGCCCAACATCCTGCAGGATTACGCCAACACCTCGTCCGCCGGGTCGATCATCGCCTTCGCCAAGCATTCCGCCGACATGGCGCCGGGCGACAAAGGGGTGATCTGTTCCTTCGGCGCGGGCTATTCGGTGGGGTCGGTCCTGGTCGAACGCGCCTGAGCGGCCGCGCTCAGGTCTGCGAGCGCTGCGCCAGAACCTCGACCGACGCGCCGCGCCGGGCCGTCCCGGCAGAGGCCAGTTCGGCGATCGGGGTGCCAAGGATCTCGCCCTCGGCCTCGTGCAGCCGGCCGAGTGCCGCGCGAAGCGCCGTCAGGTCCGCGACGTAGTCGTCGGTCATCCCCTCGGGCAGCGCATCCTCGGCGCCGGGGGCAAGCCCCAGCGCCATCCCAAGGTCGCGCGCCAGATCCTGCAGGGTCGTGCTGTGCATGTCGCGCGCCAGCGCCACGCGCCCGTTTTCGGTCTCGACAACGTAACCGGCGGCGTTGAGCGCATCGAGGATGTCGTCCCGCGCCTCGAACGGGGTCGCTTCCATCAGCGTTTCCTCGTCCAGCGTGCCACCGGTCTGCGCGCGCTGGTGCAGCCGCGACAGCAGTTCCACGGCGAGCTCAAGCCGTTCGACCGGGCCGACCTTGACGCCCAGCTCTGCCGAACGGGCCTGCCACCAGTCGGGAAAGGCGGCGGCCAGAACCGCGCCCAGGATGATCACCATCCAGCTTGTGTAGACCCAGACCAGGAACACCGGCACGACGGCGACGGCGCCGTAGATCGTCTCATAGCTGGAACCGGAGGTGAGGAAGGTGTTGAACCCCCAGGACAGCAGCTCGAACGACACCGCCGCGAACCCCGCGCCGATCAGCGCGTCGCGCACGCGCACGCGGCGCGCGGGGACCAGCACGAAGAGCGCGGTAAAGCCGATGAGGTTGATGCCGACGCTGACCAGATTGTCGATGATCCAGGACCCGCGCCGGCCGACCTCTGCGGGCACGCCAAGGTCGAAGAGGGCCGAGTTTCGGGCGTAATGCATGACGTCCGAGGTCAGCGCGATGCTGGCGGCGATCAGCATCGGCCCCAGCGTGAGGATCGCCCAGAAGATCAGGAACCGCACCAGGATCGGGCGGGGCCGTTCCACATGCCAGATGCGGTTCAGCGTGTCCTCGATGGTCGACAGCAGCAGTACCGCCGCCACCGCCAGCGCGACGACGCCCACCGCCGTCAGGTTGCTGGCGTTTTCGGTGAAGGATGACAGGTAGTTCGTGATCGCGGCCCCCGCCTCGGGCACCACCGCATCGAGGAAGAGCTGCCGCATCCGGTCCTTGACCGCGTCGAAGGCACGAAAGCTGGACAGGATCGCAAAGGCGATGACCAGAAGCGGCACCAGCGCCAGCAGCGTCGAATAGGTCAGCGAGGCGGCGGCGTTGTTCAGGCGGTCGGCGAAAAAACGGCGCACCGCGAAGATGACGAAATTCGCCACTTCGGCGACGATGCCCGCGCCGCGCGTCCGTTGCAGCCGGTCGATCTGTGTGTCCAAACTCTTCATCCCGTTGAGTATAGGGCATTTGTCGCCCAAGGTCAGGTCTGCGCGATTTTCCCGGCTTTCGGGCCGCCCGGTCGCGGGTGGGTCAGGACCCGGACACAGCCTCGCGCCAGTGCCGGCGGCAAAGGCTGACATAGGTCTCGTTGCCGCCGATCTGCACCTGCGCGCCGCCGGTCAGCACGTGGCCCTGATCGTCCTGGCGCACCACCATCGTCGCCTTGCGCCCGCAATGGCAGATCGTACGCACCTCGCGCAGGCTGTCGGCCAGCGCCAGCAGGGCCGCCGAGCCGGGGAAGAGCTCGCCCCGGAAATCCACCCGCAGACCGTAGGCCATGACCGGCACGCCCAGATCGTCCACCGCGCGGGCCAGCTGCCAGACCTGGTCCTTGGTCAGGAACTGCGCCTCGTCGACAAGCACGCAGGCCACGGGGCCTTTGGCCAGCCGCGCCTCGATCCGGATGAAAAGATCGTCGCCCGCGCGAAACGTCTCGGCCGGGCGCGACAGCCCGATGCGCGACCCGATCTTGCCTTCGCCCGCGCGGTCGTCCAGCGCGGCGGTCAGCAGAAAGGTCTCCATCCCGCGCTCGCCGTAGTTGTGCGCCGCCTGCAGCAGCAGCGTCGATTTCCCGGCGTTCATGGTGGAGTAGTTGAAATAGAGCTTGGCCATGGAATGGCGTCATGCCGCAGCCCCGGCCCCGTTGCAAGAGCCGCTGCGCAGCCCGTCAGGGGGGTTGCCACAGACCTTCGGCCTTCAGCGCCGCAACGCAATCGGCAAAGGCCGCGCTGGCCGTCAGATCGCCGAACGAGGTCTGCGGGCGCGCGTCGGGCGTGGCGGGGGCCATATCCCCGGCGGTGATCCTGTCCTGCATCGCCAAGAGGCGGGCGGTGTCGTCCCCGGTCATGTCCTCGATCCGTTGCCGCAGGGCGTCAGTCAAAAGGGCTGCGCCGGGTGCGGGATCGAACCGGGCGGCGATGGCGCGCACCTTGTGGCTTTTGGCAAGAAAGCCGCGCTGATCGCGGCGGGGCAGATGCGACAGCACGCAAAGCTCGAACGCGGTCAGGCCTTCGTTGGCGCGAAGCTGCCCGGTCTCTCCGGCCAGATCCGCACAGCCGATGGCGTCCAGAAATTGCCGGGCGGGCGGGCCGAACCGCTCGCCCAGGAAATGCAGCCGCACGGTGCCGGGGCCTGCGCAGCGCTCCCAGAATGCCACATGGTCCGAGTAACGCAGCATCCGCCGCAGCCCGTCGCTGGTATCTTCGGCGTTGACCAACGCGTCCAGATCGCCCTGAAACCCGCCGGTGCGGATGCGCTGGCTGAAATGCGACAGAACCCAATCGGGACGGGGACGCAGGAAGAGGTGCACCTGCACCTCGTCGAACCGCGCGAACATCCAGTCGAGGCGTACCGGATAAAGCGGATGCGACAGGGCCTCGGACGAGAGGATCATCTGTGGCGCACCGGACCCGTCCAGCGCGGCGCGCAAGGCGTCGCCTGTGGCCGCAAGGTCGACGCGCGGGTTGTTCATGCGAAAGAGGCTTTGCGTCTCGGCGGGGCGCTGCGCCAGGACATAGGGCGTCAGATTGCCGATGGGGCGGTCGATGAGGCGCGGATAATCGACCCCGCGGTCCCGCAGCGCCCTGCGCCGCTCCGCCAGCACCCGCTGGATCGCGGTCGAACCGCATTTCGGCAGCCCGACATGGAGATGCAGACCCCGCGTCATGCCCTGTGGGTCATGTCAGGGATCGGCGGGCGCCGCGCTGCGAGCCGAACGCCCCCATCCTCTCAGACCAGCCGGCCCCAGAGGTCGTACTCGCCCGCCTCGTCGACCTCGACCGTGACGATATCGCCAGGGCTCAGCGCCTCGTGGCCCTCGTCGATAAAGAGATTGCCGTCGATCTCGGGTGCGTCGGCCTTGGTGCGGCAGGTGGCGGCGTCGTCCTCGACCAGATCGACGATCACCTCTTGCCGGGTGCCGACCTTGGCGGCCAGCTTGGCCTCGGAGATCTCTTGTGCCTTGGCCATGAACCGCTCCCACCGGTCCTGCTTGACCTCATCCGCAACGTGATCGGGCAGGCCGTTCGACCGCGCGCCTGCGACGTTCTCGTACTGAAAACAGCCGACCCGATCCAGCTGCGCCTCGTCCATCCAGTCGAGCAGATGCTGGAACTCCGCCTCGGTCTCGCCGGGATAGCCGACGATGAAGGTCGAGCGCAGGGTGATGTCGGGGCATTCCGCGCGCCAGGCGGCGATCTCGTCCAGCGTGCGCTCCGCCGCCGCGGGCCGCGCCATGCGGCGCAGCGTGTCGGGATGGGCATGCTGGAACGGAATGTCCAGATAGGGCAGCACCCCGCCCTCGGCCATCAGCGGGATCATCTCGCGCACATGCGGGTAGGGGTAGACGTAATGCATCCGCACCCAGGCCCCGAGGCTGCCCAGATCGCGGGCCAGCGCGGTGATCGGGAACTTGTCGTCCCGGTCCTTCCAGTCGGTGCCATAGGCGCTGGTGTCCTGGCTGATCACCAGCAGCTCGCGCACCCCGGCCTCGACCAGCTTTTCCGCCTCGCGCATGACCGCCCGGTGCGGGCGCGACGCAAGCCGTCCGCGCATGTCGGGGATGATGCAGAACTTGCACTTGTGATTGCAGCCTTCCGAGATCTTCAGATAGCTGAAATGCCGGGGCGTCAGCCGGACGCCGCTGGCGGGCAGCAGATCGACGAAGGGATCGGGGGCGGGCGGCACCGCGGCATGCACCGCATCCAGCACCTGTTCGTATTGATGCGGGCCGGTGACGGCCAGCACCTTGGGATGCGCGCCGGTGATATATTCGGGCTCGGCCCCCAGGCACCCCGTCACGATCACCCGCCCGTTTTCGTTCAGCGCCTCGCCGATGGCGTCAAGGCTTTCGGCCTTGGCGGAATCGAGAAACCCGCAGGTGTTCACGATCACCGCGTCCGCGCCGCTGTAATCGGGGCTGATGCCATAACCCTCGGCGCGCAGCCGCGTCAGGATCCGCTCGCTGTCCACCAGCGCCTTGGGACAGCCGAGGCTGACCATGCCGATGGTCGGCTGCCCGTCGCGCGCCGTGTCGGTCACGCGCGCGCGGGCAAGGTCGGGGCGAAGATCGGGCGGGTTCTGCGTCATGCGCCCGCTATAGCGCCGTGCCCCCGCCCGCGAAAGCCCCAATCCCCTTCCCAACCCGCGCCGCGCCCACTACCGTATCGGTTGAAGGAGTCGTCATGAGTATCGCGTTTCACCGCAAGACACTGGCCGAAATGGAGGCCGAGCGCCCCTGGACCGAGGCCGAGCGCACCCTGTTGGACAAGGCGCATACGGGTTATGTCATCCTCTCCGAAACCCGCCCCGACGCCGCGACCGACACCGTCGAAATCCGCGCCGACCTCATTCGCCACATCACCCTGGGCGGATGCGAAACCTGCCGCGTGCCGGACAAGGGCACCAGCGTGCAAGGGGCCTTCGTCACAGGCGAGCTCGATCTCGAAGGCTGCGAAAGCCCGCTGGACCTCTACCTGTCCAACTGCCGCTTCGACACCCAACCCATGCTCATGGACGCCCGCCTCGGCGCAGTCCTCCTGCCCGGCTGCCACCTGCCCGGCCTCGACGCCCACCGCCTGCGCGTCACGCGCAGCGTTCTGTTGAACCGGAAATTCAAATCAGATGGTCCGATCGATCTAAAAGGTGCAAGGATCGGACAATCTCTGGCGTGCGTCGATGGCACATTCGACGGTCAGGGCCATCCCGCACTGAATGCGAACGCCATCACCATCGGCGCGAGCCTTTCACTGTCCAAGGGGTTTACGGCCAAAGGCATGGTTGACCTGACGCGCGCGACTATCGGCGGGCAGGTTGATTGTTCCGATGGCACATTCGACGGAAAGGGTAAGGTCGCGCTCAATGCAAACGCCATCACCATTGGCGCGGACCTTTTCCTGCGAGAGGGGTTCTCCGCCAAAGGCACGGTCGACCTGATCGGCGCGAATGTCGGCGGGCAGGTCGCTTGCGTGGGCGGCACATTCGACGGTCAGGGCCATCCCGCGCTGAATGCAAACGCCATCACCATCGGCGCGAGCCTTTTCATGCGAAGGGGGTTCACGGCCAAGGGGTCCGTTGTATTGGTCCGAGCGCGGATCGACGGGAATTTGCAATGCCCAGAAGCCACCTTCGAACGCGGTCTCAACTTGGAAGGGGCGACGATTGGCGGCGGTTTCTTCTGGCAGGATGTCACGGCCTTCTCCGGCGCGCTCGACCTGACCGACACGCATGTGGGGCGGCTGGAGGATGATGCGGAAAGCTGGGCCGGGGCCGATCCGCTGCGTCTCAACGGGTTCCGCTATGACCGGCTGGGCGGTACGTTGAGCGTCAGCCAGCGTCTGGATTGGCTGGCGGGCAAGCGGGAACGCGAGATCCTGCCCGTCATTGGCAAGCAAGATGATGGCAGTTGGAACCCAGCCCCACACCGCGCTGGCTCACCTCGGCCTACCGGCCCGATTTCAACCCGCAGCCCTACACCCAGTTGGCCAAGGTCCTGCGCGACAGCGGCGCGCCGCAGGGCGCCGCGCGGGTGCTGACGGAACGCGACCGGCGCGTGTTGCGCGCGACCTACGACCGGCGCAAGGCCGCGATGGACGGCACCCTCGCCACCGGCTGGCCATCCTTCACCGCCAGCCTGCGCCACCGGCTGGTCGACGCGCCCTTCGGCTGGGTCTTCGGCTACGGTCACCGCCCGGCGCGGGCGCTGCTTTGGGTGGTCGGCATCGTGCTGATCAACTGGTGGCTCTATTTCCACACCTATGAAAACCACCAGATGGCCCCGGACAGCGATATCGTGCTGACCTCGAAGACATGGACCGACGCGAACACGGCGCATGAAGAAGACCCCTCCGCGCCGTTGCCATTGAAGGTCTGGCAGGAGTCGCCGGAGTACAAGGATTACGAGACCTTCCACCCGCTCATCTACGCGCTCGACCTCTTCATCCCGCTCGATGCTTTGGGGCAAGAGGCCGCCTGGTCGCCCTCGCCCGCGCGCGGCGTGTGGGGCACGGCCGCCTATTGGTCGGGCTGGGTGATGCAGCTGCTGGGCTGGGTGATCACCGCCATCGGCGCGGCGGCGCTGGCCGGGTTGGTGGGGCGCAAGGATTGAACCGAAGAACCCCGGCCGTAGGGTGCGCCTTTACGGCGCACCGCGCTCAGCGGCGGCGGTCGCGGCGGGCGCTCATCGGCTGGAAGGCCACGCCCACATGCGCCTCGCAATAGGGTTTGCCCTGCTGCACCGGCAGGCCGCAGAACCAGAAATCCGGCGTCGCCGGGTCGCCGACAGGCCATTTGCAGGTCCGCTCGGTCAGCTCCATCAGCGTCAGCTTCTTGGCCTTCTTCTCGACCTCGTTGACCTTGGCCAGCGCCTCGGGGCTGATTTCGTTGGCCGAGGGCTGCGGCGGCAGCGGCTGGCCGGCGGGAATGATCTGCTTGCGTGTGGGCGCGGGGGTGGCGGATTTCGTCTCCATCTCGACCGGGCGCGCGGGTTCGGTCTTGGGCTGCGGCTTGGCCTTCGGTTCGGCCTTGGCCGCGCTTTTCTCTTTCGGATCGGCGGCCTGGTCGGTGCCCGTCGGGGCCGCGCCAGAGCGGTTCGACAGGCCCAGGCGGTGCACCTTGCCGATCACCGCGTTGCGGGTGACGCCGCCCAGCTCTTTCGCGATCTGGCTGGCGGATTGGCCCTCGCCCCACATCTTCTTGAGCAGTTCGACGCGTTCATCTGTCCAGGACATGGCGTTCCTTACTGAAAAAGCGGCCCCCGTTGCGGGCCGCCTGGAAAAATTCGACTGCCCCCTATTCTAGTCATTGCGCCTTGAGATACAAGCCGCCGCAAAGGGAAGGACCGTCATGAGCGATACGCAAAGCTACGCCCCCGGAGACCGCCGCTTTGGGCGGGTCAACTGGCTGGGGCTGCAAACCCTGGCGCTGCGCGAGATCATGCGCTTCGCCAACGTCTGGACACAGACGCTGCTGGCGCCGCTGGTGACGGCGGGGCTTTTCATGGTGATTTTCACCATCGCCATAGGGCCGCGCCGGGGCGACGTGATGGGGGTGGATTTCACCACCTTCATCGCGCCGGGGATCCTGACGATGACGGTGATCCAGAACGCCTTCGCCAATACGTCCTCGTCGATCATGATTTCCAAGGTGCAGGGCAACATCGTCGACACGCTCATGCCGCCCTTGTCGGGCGGCGAGCTGGTGCTGGGCTATCTGGCGGGCGGTGTGGCGCGGGGGGTCTTCGTGGCGCTGGCCATTGCGGCAGGCTTCTGGCTGACGCTGGGGATCGTCCCGGCGCATCCGCTGTGGATGCTGGTTTTCGTCACCCTGGCGGCGGCGTTCCTGTCGGGGCTGGGCATGATCGCGGGCGTCTTCGCCAACAAGTTCGACCAGATGGCGGCGATCACCAATTTCATCGTCACGCCGCTGGCGTTCCTGTCGGGCACGTTCTACTCGGTGCAGGCGCTGCCGCCGGTGCTCTACCAGATCACCCACGTCAACCCGGTCTTCTACCTGATCGACGGGGTGCGCTGGGGCATGATCGGCGTGTCGGACGCGCCGCCGCTGATGGGCTTCGCCATCGCCTTTGGTGCGACGCTGGTGGTGCTGGCGCTGGCGTGGTGGATGTTCCGGACGGGCTACCGGCTCAAGGCGTGACGCTCAGCCGTGGAACGGCCAGAGCGGCGTGATCCCGGCGCGCAGCCGGCCGTCGTCGTCAAAATCGCTGTCGGCGTGAAACCGCAGACGGGGCCGGTCGGGCAGCCCATCGATCAGCGCTTTCTGGCCTGACAGGACCGCGCCGAGCCTTTGTTCGAGCTCGGCCTTCTCGTCGCCTGTCCAATAGCCGTGCACCCCGTGCGCGGCCTCGGGCGCGGCGACGTCGAACCCGCAATAGCGCAGTGTATAAGCCAGGGGCCAGAGCAACAGGTCCAAACGCCCTTCCTTGCCGCGCGGCCCGACCTCGGCGGCGCCCGCACCGGTGCTGACACAGAAAAGCGCGGTCTTGCCGCGGCAGAGGCCCCGGTCGAAGCGGTTGTCGACATCGTGCAGATGCCCGTGCATCAGCACCCGCTCGCACCAGCCCTTGATCAGCGCGGGTGGGCCGAACCACCAGATCGGGAAATGCAGGATCACAAGATCGGCCGCGCGCACCGCATCCACATGCCCGGCCACATCCGCCGGAGGTTCATGGCTTTCCTGCACTTTCAGCGGATCGAACGGGCCATCGAGCCCGTAATGCGATGCCCTCTCGACCGCATCGAACCCCTCCGCCATCAGGTCCAGATGGGTGACATCGTGCCCTAGGCCTGCGGCGGCGGCAACGCTGGCCTCTGCCCAGGCGGCGGTGAAACTGTCCGGACCCGGCGGGGCGCTGACGATCAGCGTTCGAGGCACCTCAGGCGCGCCCGCCCTCGGACGAAAGCGCCAGCGCCGCGACCCCGAGCGATTCCAGCGCGGCGGTCCATTTCTGATCGGCGGGCACGTCGAAGACCAGCGCGGGGCTCGCGTCGCAGACCAGCCATCCGTTCTGCGCGATCTCGCTTTCCAGCTGGCCCGGACCCCATCCGGCATAGCCCAGCATCATCAGCCGCTTGTCCGGCCCCTTGCCGACGGCGATGTCCTCGAGAATGTCCAGCGTGGCGGTCATGTGGATGCGTGGATGCGCCTCGAGCGTGGTCACCGCCGAGGCATATTCCGGCGAGTGCAGCACAAAGCCGCGCGCGGTTTCCACCGGGCCGCCGTAATGCACCTTCTGGTCGCCCGGATCGCCGGTCGTCTCGATATCGAGCTGCTTGAGAAGCATCGACAGGCTGACATCCGACGCGGGTTTGTTGACGATCAGCCCCATCGCCCCGTCCGAGCCGTGGGCGCACATGAACACCAGGCTCTGGTCAAAGCGCGGGTCGCCCATGCCCGGCATCGCGATCAGCATCTTGCCGGTCAGGTCTGTGGTCTGGGTAATGCCGTCAGCATGTTCCATTAGGGTAACATGGAACCGGGGCCGCGCCGGCGCAAGGGGGCTGCGCCGCCCGCGCGCAAGGGTCACATCGCCGGAACGTGACTTTTCATTTCAGCCGTTTGCCGCCATGTGAAGGACATGACGATACGTTTCCTGCTGGCGGCGCTTGCCGCGCTGTTGCTCGCCTTGCCCGCGCGGGCCGAATTCGACGGGGCCATCGAGGCGCAGCTGCGCCCGGGCTGGCGGTTGCCGAACGGCGACCATATCGCGGCGCTGCATATGAAACTGGCGCCGGGGTGGAAGACCTATTGGCGCGCGCCCGGCGATGCCGGCATTCCTCCGGCCTTCGACTGGCAGGGGTCGCGCAATGTCGACCGCGTGGCGGTGATCTTCCCGACGCCGCACGTCTTTTATCAAAGCGGGATGCGGTCGGTCGGCTACAAGAACGAACTGTTGCTGCCCCTGCGCATCGCGACCGAGGACGGCGCGGCGGAGATCCGGCTCAAGGGGGTTGTCGAGATCGGCGTCTGCAAGGACGTCTGCCTGCCCCACACGATCCGCTTCGACATGGCGCTGCCCGGCAGCGGCGCCCGGCCCGATCCGATGATCGCCGCGGCGATGGCGGATGTGCCGTTCACGGCGGACGAGGCTGCGGTTCGCGCGGTCCGATGCATCGTCTCGCCTACGCCGGACGGTCTGAGGCTGCGGGCCGAGATCGACATGCCCGGAACCGGCGGGCGCGAAGAGGTTGTGGTCGAGGCGGGCGATCCGATGATCTGGGTGGCCGAACCGTCGACCCGTCGCAGCGGCGGCACGCTGGTGGCCGAGGCGGACATGATGCACCTGTCCCAGACCGCCTTCGCATTGGACCGGTCGCGCCTGCGGATCACCGTGCTGGGCGCCAAGACCGCCGTGGACATCCAGGGCTGCCGCTGACCCCGGTCGCGCGGCTGCTCCGGACCCGAGGCCCCGGATCGGGTCCGGGGCCGTGTTGTGCCCGGGCCGGGGCCTTGTCTCAGAACCGCACCTGATCGCCGCCCTTGAGCGACAGGATCTCGCGCGCCTCATCCGGGGTGGCCACCGTCCGGCCCAGCGATTCCACCAGCGCCCGGGCGCGTTCGACCTGCTGGGCGTTGCTGGTGGCCAGCTTGCCCTTGCCGATCCAGAGCGAATCCTCGAGCCCCACGCGCAGATTGCCGCCAAGCGCCACCGACTGCGCCGCGATCCGGAACTGCGCCGCGCCTGCGCCCAGCACCGACCAGCGCAGGTCCGCGCCGAACAGACGGTCGGCGGTGCGCTTCATGTGCATCACGTCCTCGGGGTGCGACCCGATCCCGCCCAGCAGGCCGAATACCGACTGCACGAAGAAGGGCGGCTTCACCAGCCCGCGCTGGACGAAATGGTGCAGGTTGTAGAGATGCGAGGTGTCGTAGCATTCGAACTCGAACCGGGTGCCGTTGGCCTGACAGGCGGCCAGCACGTATTCTATATCCTTGAACGAATTGCGGAAAACGAGATCGCGCGAGCCTTCGAGGAAGTCCCGCTCCCAGTCGTGCTGGAACGTCTTGTAGCGGTCGAGCATCCCGTAAAGCCCGAAATTCATCGATCCCATGTTGAGCGAGGCCACCTCGGGCGCGTAATCGGTGGCCGGGCGCGCGCGTTCCTCGACGTTCATGTAGGGCGAGCCGCCGGTCGTCAGGTTCACCACGGCGCCGGTCGCCTGCTTGATCCGCGGCAGGAACGGCGCGAAGGCCTCTGGCGTCTGGTCGGGCCGGCCGGTTTCGGGATCGCGCGCGTGCAGGTGCAGGATCGCCGCGCCCGCCTCGGCCGCCGCGATCGCCGATTGCGCGATCTCGTCGGGCGTGACCGGCAGGTGCGGCGACATCGACGGCGTATGGATCGCACCGGTCACGGCGCAGGTGATGATCACGGGGTCGGTCATGGGAAAGGCCCTTTCAGAGGGTTTCGACATTGCCGTCCACGGCAATGCTCTGGCCAGAGATGTTCCGCGCGGCGGGCGACAGCAGGAAAGCGGCCATTTCGGCGACGTCGTCCTCGGTCACCATGCGGCGGAGCGACACCTTGGACAGGTACTGCGCCGTCATGTCCTCGACCGACAGGTCCTGTTCCGCGGCCCGGTCGGCGATGACGCCCCGCATCCGCGGCCCGTCCACGAACCCCGGCAGCAGCGCGTTCACGCGGATGTCGTCGGGGCCCAGCTCTTTCGCTAGCGACTGCGCCAGCCCGATGACACCGAACTTGGTCGCGGCATAGGGCGTGCGGAAGGCATAGCCGTATTTCCCAGCCACCGAGGACATGCAGAGGATCGCCCCGCCCCCCGCCTTGCGGAGCAGCGGCACGGCGTGATGGGCCGAGGCGAACTGCCCGCTCAGCCCAACATCCACGCAACGGCGGAATTCGGCGGGCGAAATCGCATCGACCCCGCCGGTCGGCCCGGCGATCCCGGCATTGGCGATCAGCGCGTCGAGGCGGCCGTGGGTGTCGGCTATGCGGGCAAAGAACGCGGCCACCGCCGCATCGTCCGAAACGTCGGCCTGCATCGTCAGCGCCCCCGGCAGCTCGGCCGCCACGCGCGCCAACGCCCCGGCGTCGGTGTCGCAGAGCGCCAGCGCCGCGCCCCGCGCTGCCAGATGTCGCGCGATGGTCAGCCCGATGCCCCCCGCCCCTGCGGTGATAGCGACGATCTGGTCGGAAATTTCCTTACTCATGCGCCCCTCCGCCACGGTCCGCGCTATCCAAGCGCGGAACCGGGCGGTTTGGCAAGGGCGGCCTCGCCTGCCGGGGCCTGCCGGTGGCTCAGGTCGGGAGCCTAGCCGTGCGCAGATAGGGCAGGACGGTTTCGATCTCGCCGTATTTGGCGATCGCCTCTTCGTCCGACACGGCCAACGGGACGATCACATCCTGTCCGGCCAGCCAGTTGGCCGGGGTCGCCACATTCTCGTGCGCCGAAAGCTGCAGCGCATCGAGCGCGCGCAGCACCTCGGCAAAGTTGCGGCCAATGGTCATTGGATAGGTCATCGACAGCTTCAGCTTTTTGTCCGGCCCGATGATGAAGACCACGCGCACGGTGGCGCTGTCGGCGGGCGTGCGCCCGTCGGGCAGCACGTATTCCGCGGGCAGCATGTCAAAGGCCTTGGCGACGGTCAGATCCTCGTCGGCGATGATCGGAAAGTCGGCGCTCGCATGGGCGGTCTTTTCGATATCGGTCTTCCATTCCCTGTGGGTCTCGACCCGGTCGACCGAAAGGCCCATCACCTTGGTGCCGCGTTTCTCCCATTCGTCGCTCAACTGCGCGACGGCGCCGAATTCGGTGGTGCAGACCGGGGTGAAATCCTTTGGATGCGAAAACAGGATCGCCCAGCTGTCGCCGATCCAGTCGTGCAGATCGATCATGCCCTGATCGGTGGTGACGGTGAGGTTCGGAATTTCGTCGTTGATACGCAATGCCATGCGGGTTCCCTCCTGCCAAAAAGGCGTTGTCGATGCAGCGCCGCGCGCTGCCCTTGCCACGCGATCTATGGAGTGACAGAGTGCCGCGAACCCCTTGGCCGGACGAAAAAGACGAACGTCCAGCCGCGCCGGAACAATCAGAACAAAGTGTCAGAGGATACGATGATCGAGAAACGTCAGTTTTTTATTAACGGCTCCTGGGTAGACCCCCAGGAGGGCTGCGACCACCCGGTCATCGACCCCTCGACAGAAGAGCCCTGCGCGGTCATCTCGCTGGGCGGGCAGGCCGATACGGATGCCGCCGTCGCCGCGGCGAAGGCCGCGCTGCCGGGCTGGATGGCGACCCCGGTCGCCGAGCGCATCGCGGCGGTCGAACGGCTGATCGAGGTCTACAAGACCCGCGGCGAGGATCTGGCACAGGCCATGAGCCTCGAGATGGGCGCGCCCATCGACATGGCCCGCAGCCAGCAGGTCGGCGCGGGCACCTGGCATCTGAAGAATTTCGTCCGCGCCGCCAAGGGCTTCGATTTCGAGGCCCCGCTGGGCGATCACGCCCCCAACGACCGGATCATCCACGAGGCGGTGGGCGTCGCGGCGCTTATCACGCCGTGGAACTGGCCGATGAACCAGATCACGCTCAAGGTCGGCGCCGCCGCCATCGCGGGCTGCACGATGGTGCTGAAACCCTCCGAGGAAAGCCCGCTCGACGCGATCGTCTTTGCCGAGATGATGCACGAGGCGGGCTTCCCCGAGGGCGTCTTCAACCTGGTGAACGGCGACGGCGCGGGCGTGGGTTCGCAGCTTTCGGCGCATCCGGATGTGGACATGGTCAGCTTTACCGGCTCGACCCGCGCGGGCCGGCTGATCTCGAAGGCCGCCGCGGACACGCTGAAACGCGTGCACCTGGAATTGGGCGGCAAGGGCGCGAACCTGATCTTCGCCGATGCCGACGACAAGGCCGTGAAACGCGGCGTGCTGCACATGATGAACAACACTGGCCAAAGCTGCAACGCGCCCAGCCGGATGCTGGTCGAGGCCTCGGTCTACGACAAGGCGGTCGAGACGGCGGCAGAGGTCGCCGGCAAGGTCACCGTAGGCCCCGCCTCCGAAGAGGGCCGCCACATCGGCCCGGTGGTCAACGCGGTGCAATGGGGCAAGATCCAGGACCTGATCCAGAAAGGCATCGACGAGGGCGCGCGCCTTGTGGCGGGCGGCCCCGGCCGGCCCGAAGGCTTCAACAAGGGCTTCTACGTGCGCCCCACGGTCTTCGCGGATGTGACCAACGACATGACCATCGCGCGCGAAGAGATCTTCGGACCCGTCCTGTCGATCATGAAATTCGACACCGAGGAAGAGGCATTGGCCATCGCCAACGACACGCCCTACGGCCTGACCAACTATGTCCAGAGCCAGGACGGCGCGCGCCGCAACCGGCTGGCGCGCCAGCTGCGCTCGGGCATGGTCGAGATGAACGGGCAAGGCCGCGCCGCGGGCTCGCCCTTCGGCGGCATGAAAATGTCCGGCAACGGGCGCGAAGGCGGCACCTGGGGCCTGACGGATTTCCTCGAGGTCAAGGCGGTCTCGGGCTGGGCCACCGACTGATCCGCCCTATTCACTGATCCCCAAATATCCCGGGGGGCTGCGCAGCAGCGGGGGCAGCGCCCCCTCCGCGCCAGCCCCGCCGCGCAGGCATCAGAACGGCGCGGGCGCGCGAAATCGAACACCCTCGCCGCCATCGGGATGCCGCAGCCGCAATTCCTGTGCATGCAGCATCATGCGCGGATACGCGGCCGCCGTGTCCGGCGCATAAAGCGGATCGCCCAGGATAGGATGCCCCAGCGCCAGCATATGCACACGCAGCTGGTGGCTGCGCCCCGTCCGCGGCATCAGCTGCACGCGGCTTTCGGTGTCCGAGGCTCTCTGGACACGCCAGCCGGTCTGCGCCGGTTTACCGGTCTCGTGGCAAACCTTCTGCAAGGGTCTGTTGGGCCAGTCGACGATGAGCGGCAGATCAACCGTGCCGGTGCGCGGCTCCAACCGCCCGGCCAAGCGCGCGAGATAGGTCTTTTTGACCTGCCGTTTTTCGAATTGCAACCCAAGGTGGCGCTGCGCATGCGGTGTGAGGGCAAAGACCATGACGCCCGAGGTGTCGCGATCCAGCCGGTGCACCAGAAGAACGGTGGGAAAGGCGGTTTGCAGCCGGGCGATCAGGCAATCGGCCAGCTCGGGCCCCTTTCCGGGGACGGACAGCAGTCCAGCCGGTTTGTCGACCACGAGGATCTCGTGATCGACATGCAGAATGGGAATGTCGCCTTGCGGCGGCGCGTAATCGGTCATGCGCCTTCCTGACAAAAGCGACGAGGGCCCGCAAGGGACCGAGGAGCTGCTCCTCCGCCCTTGCGGGCGTCCTCGCTAGCTTTTTGGCCGCTCCGAGTTCGGATCATAGAGCGGCCGCAGCGATGCCGTGGCTTTCACCCGCACCCCCGCCACGTCGATTTCATAACCCGAGGCGAGCACCTGCGCGGCGCTTTCGCCCGCACACGGCACATAGCCCATGCCCACCGCAGCCCCGAGGTGATGGCCATAGGCCCCAGAACTCAGATAGCCGACGATCTGCCCGTCGCGCAGGATTGGCTCGTTGTGATAGAGCAAGGGCTCGGGATCGCTGAGCAGGAATTGCACCAGCCGTTTCTCCAGCCCCGTCTCGCGTTTGCGCAGCACCGCCTCGCGCCCGGTGAACCGGGCTTTGTCGGTCTTGACCGCAAAGCCGAGCCCGGCTTCCAGCACATGGTCCTCGCAGGTGATGTCGTGGCCGAAATGGCGGAAGGCTTTCTCGATCCGGCAGCTGTCCATCATGTGCATCCCGCAGAGCTTCAGCCCCACGTCCTGACCCGCCTCCCACAAAGTGTCGAAAGCATGGGCGGCCATGTCTGCGCCAACATAGATCTCCCAGCCCAGCTCACCGACATAGGACATACGGTGCGCCCGCGCGATGCCGAGGCCGATCTCGATCTCTTGCGCGGTGCCGAAAGGGTTGGCGGCGTTGGAAAAATCGTCCGGCGACACCGCCTGCATCAGATCGCGGGCGCGGGGGCCCATGACGGCCAGAACGCCCTCGGCGGCGGTGACGTCGGTGATCACGACACGGTCGTCGCGCAGCGCGCGGCGCAGCCAGGTTTCGTCGGCTTGCCGCGTGGCGGCCGGGGTGACCACCAGATAGGCGGTCTCGCTCAGCCGCGTCACGGTTACATCCGCCTCGATCCCGGCGGCGGAGTTCAGGAACTGGGTATAGACGATCCGGCCCGCCGCCACGTGCATCTGCGCCCCGCAGACGCGGTTGAGAAAGGCGCAGGCGTCGGGGCCCTCGACGCGGATCTTGCCGAAGGACGACATGTCGTACATCACCACGCCGTTGCGGATCGCGTGATGTTCGCGGGCGGTATTGTCGAACCAGTTCTGCCGCGACCAACTGTAGCGATACTCGCGTTCCTGGCCGTCTTCGGCAAACCAGTTGGCGCGCTCCCAGCCCGCCAGCTCGCCGAAGACCGCGCCCCGCGCGGCAAGACGGTCGTGGAAGGGCGAGCGGCGCACGCCCCGGGCGGTGGCCTTTTGCCGGTAGGGGAAGTGATCGGCGTAAAGCAGCCCCAGCGTTTCGCTGACCCGCTCGGCCAGATAGCGGCGGTTGCGCTGGAACGGCTGGGCGCGGGCGATGTCCACGTCGCCCAGGTCGAAGGGTTTCTCTTCGGCCACCATCCACTGCGCCAAAGCCATGCCCGCGCCGCCGGCCGACTGGATGCCGATGGAGTTGAACCCCGCCGCGACCCAGACATTGGCCATGTCAGGGGCCTGGCCCAGGTGGTAGGCATTATCGGGGGTGAAGCTTTCGGGGCCGTTGAAAAACGTGTGAATGCCGGCCTCGCCCAGCACGGGCATCCGGGTGACGGCGGCCTCGAGGATGGGTTCGAAATGGTCGAAATCCTCAGGCAGCTGGTCGAATTCGAAATCCTCGGGCAGGCCGCCCGTGGCCCAGGGCTTGGCCCGGGGCTCGAAAGCGCCCAGCATCAGCTTGCCGGCGTCCTCTTTGTAATAGGCGCATTCGTCGGGCACCCGCAGCACCGGCAGTTGGCCCAGCCCGGCGATGGGCTCGGAGACGATGTAGAAATGCTCGCAGGCCTGCAGGGGCACGTTCACGCCCAGCATCGCGCCGACCTCGCGGCCCCACATGCCCGCACAGTTGATCACCTGCTCGCATTGGATGCGGCCCTGGTCCTGGCCCGCCTGCCAATGCACGGCGGTGATGCGGTCTCCGTCGCGGCCGACGCCGGTGGCCTTGGTGTTTTCGGCGATGGTGGCGCCGCGGTTGCGCGCGCCCTTGGCCAGCGCCAGGGCGATATTGGCCGGATCGCCCTGGCCGTCGCGGGGCAGGTAGACGCCGCCCACCACGCCGTCGGTGTTGAGATGAGGATATTTCGCGGCAACCTCGGCCACGCCGATCTCGTCGATTTCGACACCGAAGGCGCGGGCCATGGCCGCCGAGCGGCGCAGTTCCTCGTGCCGTTCGGCCGTGAGCGCGACGGTTATCGAACCGGTGCGGCGGAAGCCGGTGGCGACGCCTGTTTCGGCCTCGAGCGCGCCGTAAAGCTCCTGGCTGTACTTGGCCAGCCGGGTCATGTTTGCGGTGGCGCGCAGCTGCGCGATCAGCCCGGCGGCGTGCCAGGTGGTGCCGGAGGTGAGGCGCTTGCGTTCGAGCAGGACGATATCGGTCCAGCCGAGCTTGGTCAGGTGGTAGGCGACGGAGCAGCCGATGACGCCGCCGCCGATGATGACGGCGCGGGCATGGGTGGGCAGGGTCATGAGGGCCTCGTGGGTTTGTGAGACATCGGGTTTCGGACGCTGACGCGTCCGACCGGGGCGAGGGGCCAGCCCCTCGCGCTCCCCGGGATATTTATGACCAGATGAAGGAGGGGCAGGGTCATACGATCCGGTGTCCTGCGTCCGTCAGGCGGCGGGCGATTTCGGCGATATGGGCGGGGCCGGTTTCGCAGCAGCCGCCGACGATCGTGGCGCCTTGGGCGACCCAGGTCATGGCGTGATCGGCATAGGCGTCAGGGCCGAGATCGCGGCGGGCGGTCAGGGCGGCGACGGTGGAGTTGTCCTTGAGGAAGTCCTTGGTGATGCGGGTGAAGGCGTTTGCGTAGGCGCCGAAGGGCAGGCCCGCGCGCGCGAGAATGTCGAGCGCGGGCGGGATCGCCTCGGGCGCCGAGCAATTGACCAGAAGGGCGGAGGCGCGGTCTTGGGCGATGGGCAGCACCTCTGCCAGCGGCTCGCCCGAGCGCAGGCGCGTGCCGTCCTCGTCATCGACGGTCAAGGCGAGCCAGACGGGTCTTTCCGGCCGGAACGCCGCGTCCAGCACCGCGCGGGCCTGATCGCAGGAGGCGACGGTTTCGAAGATCAAGATGTCGCAGGCCGGGGCGAGCAGGGTCGCCACCTCGGCGTAAAGCGGTGTCGCGATGTCGGGGGCCGGGTGGGCGTCGGGACGGTAGCTGCCCACCAAAGGGCCGATGGCGCCGGCGATGCGGCCCGCGCCATGGGCGTCGCGGGCGGCTTTCGCCTCGGTCAGGGCCGCGGCGTGCAGCGCCTTGAAGCGGTCCTCGAGCCCGGCCTTGACCAGCCGGTCGCGGTGGATGGCGTAGGTGTTGGTGGTGGCCACGGTGGCCCCGGCGGCAAAATATTCGGCGTGGATCTGCTGCACCAGACCGGGGCGGTCGATCATTACCTGGGTCGCCCAAAGCGGGGTCGGAGGGGTGTCGACGCGTTTGGTCAGCTCCTGGCCCATGCCGCCGTCGAGGAGGGTGATGTCGGTCATCGCATGGCCTTTCGGTGTGTGCATCGCGCCGACGCAGCCCCGGCCCTTGCGCCGGGGCCTCCCGGCCCGCTTCTGTGAGGTAGGAGGGTCATGCGCGCAGCCTTTCGTTTTGCGGATCCCAGAGCGGGGTGTCGGGCTGGACGGTGGCGGCGCGGCGGTCGCCGTAGATCTCGACCTCGAGTTCGGTGCCGGGGACTGCCAGGTCGGCGCGCAGCATCGCCAGCGCGACCGAGGCGTCGACGCGGTAGCCCCAGGCCCCCGAGGTGGTTTCGCCCACCACCTGCCCGTTATGCCAGACGGTCGACATGTAGGGCGCGTCGCATTCGGCGGCGTCGACGATCAGCGTGGCGAAGCGTTTGGCGCTGCCGCGCTGCTTTTCGGCCAGCAGGGCGGCCTTGCCGGGGAAATCCTGCGGTTTGTCGAGCTTGACGAAACGGTCGAGGCCGCCTTCGAAGAGGGTGTAATCGGTGGAAAGATCGCCCTTCCACGCGCGGTAGCCCTTTTCGATGCGCAGGCTGTTCAGCGCATACATGCCGAAGGGCTTGGCGCCCGCCGCCAGCACAGCGTCGTAGATCGCGGGCATGTCGGCGGTTTCGGCGTGGATTTCCCAGCCCAGTTCGCCCGCGAAGGAGAGCCGGACCAGGGCGGCCCAGCGGCCCGCGACGGTGGTGTCCTGCAGGCTGAGCCAGGGCAGGGACAAATCGCCCGGCGTCAGGCCGGAGAGCACGTCACGGGACTTTGGCCCGGTGACGATGAGGGTGGACATGCGGTCGGTCCAGTCCTCGAACGAGAGGCTGCCATCGGCGGGCAGGCGGGATTTCAGCATCTCGCCGTCGTGCCACTGGGCGGCGGCGGCGGTGACAAGGATGAATCTGTCCTCTTCTTCGCGGGCGACCGTCATCTCGGTCAGGATGCGGCCGCGGTCGTCGGCGAAGTAGATCAGCCCGCAGCGCCCGACCTTTGGCAGCGCGCCGGTGATCTGCCCGCGCAGCCAGTCGTCCGCGCCGGGGCCGTAAACCTTGAAACGCGAAAAGCCCGGCAGGTCGAGCATGCCGCAATGGTCGCGCACCGCTTCGCATTCCTCGCGGATGCGGGCCTGCCAGGGGCCGGCGCGCTCCCAGGTCTGGGTCGCCTCCTCGGAGGTGTCGTCGCCCGGTTTGGCGAACCAGTTGGCGCGTTCCCAGCCGTTGTAGGCTCCCATCTGGCCGCCGAGTGAGACGATCTTGTCGTGCACCGGCGACAGTTTGCGGTCGCGCCCGGCGGGCCATGCGTGATGCGGGAAATGCATACCGTATTCGTGGCCGTAGACCTCGATGGCCTTGGCGATGCAATAATCGCGGTCGGTGTAATGTGTATAGCGGCGCGGGTCGGTGGCCCACATGTCCCATTCGGTCTGGCCCTCGGTCACCCATTCGGCCAGCACCTTGCCCGCGCCGCCCGCCTGGGTGATGCCGAAGGTAAAGACGCAGGCCTCATAGGCATTGGGCACGCCGGGCATGGGGCCCAGCAGGGGCAGGCCGTCAGGTGCATAGGGGATGGGGCCGTTGATCACCCGGCCCACCCCGGCGGTGCCGAGGAGCGGCACCCGGGCCATGGCGTCCTCGATATACCATTCCAACCGCTCCAGATCGTCGGGATAAAGCTGAAAGCTGAAATCCTCGGGCATGGGGTCGTCGGGGGTGATCCAGTGGGCCTTGCAGTTGCGCTCGTAGGGGCCGAGGTTCAGGCCGTTCTTGTCCTGGCGAAGGTAGTACGAGCTGTCGACGTCGCGCAAGAGCGGCACTTTGCGGCCGTTGTCGCGGGTCCAGGCGGCGAGCTCGGGGATTTCCTCGGTCAGGAAGAACTGGTGCGACATCACCGCCATGGGCACGGTCCGGCCGCCGTAGGGCTTGAACCATTCGCCGACGCGCTGGGCGTAGTAGCCCGCGGCGTTCACGACCTTTTCGCAGGCGATGTCGCCTTTTTCGGTGTGCACGATCCATTCGTCGCCGCGGCGGCTGACGCCGGTGGCCGGGCAGAAGCGCTCGATCCGCGCGCCCATCTGGCGCGCGCCCTTGGCCAGCGCCTGGGTCAGCTGCGCGGGGTCGATATCGCCATCGTCCGGATCCCAGAGCGCGCCGGCCAGATCGTGGGTTTCGACGAAGGGATAGCGGTCCTTGATGTCGCTCACCTGCATCATCTCGAGATCCATGCCCTGATAGCGGCCCATCGACCGCGCGCGTTCGAATTCCATCACGCGTTCGCGGCTGTGGCCCAGCCGGATCGACCCGGTGACGTGGTAGTTCATCGGGTAATCCACCTCGTCCGCGAGGCGGGCATAGAGGCTCAGCGAATAGCGCTGCATGTTCATGATCGCCCAGGAGGTGCTGAAGGACGGGCAGTTTCCGGCGGCGTGCCAGGTGGAGCCGGCGGTGAGCTCGTTCTTTTCCAGCAGGACGCTGTCGGTCCAGCCCGCCTTGGCCAGGTGGTAGAGCGCCGAGGCGCCGACGGCCCCGCCGCCTATGATGACGACGCGTGCGGTGGTGGGAAAATCGGACATGGCATGGCTCCTTATGGGGTCAGGACAAGGCGCGCGGCGAGCGCGGCATAGACCGTGGCAGTGATGCGGTTGAGGGCTCTGGCGTGCCGGCGCAGCGGTGTGGCCAGCGCGCCTGCCGTGGCGCCGTAGGCGGCGGTGATGACAAAGCCGGTAGAGGTGAAGACCAGCCCCAAGAGGACGATCTGCGCCCAGACCGGCCCGCGCGAGGGATCGGTGAATTGCGGCAGGAAGGCCAGCACGAAAAGCGCGACCTTGGGGTTCAGCACGTTGGTCAGCAGCCCGCGCCGGGCGGCGGCGCGCAGGGTTGCGGCGGGGCTCGCGCAGGCTGGCCCGGCGGTTTGCCAGCTGCGCCATGCGAGCCACGCCAGGTAGGCCGCGCCGGCCCAGCGGATCGCCTCCAGCGCGGCGGGATAGGTCTGAAGCAGCGCGGCCAGACCGGCGGCGGTCAGCGCGACATGCACGATGGATCCGGCGCTGATGCCCGCGGCGGCGGCAACGCCGCTTTGCCAGCCCTGCGCCGCGCCGCAGGCGGTGGCGAACATCACATCCGCGCCGGGCGTCAGGTTGAGCGCGATGCCCGCCGCCATGAAAACCGCCAGCGTGGCGGGATCGACGAGGGTGAGCCAGCTCATGGTTTCTGCTCCAGCCCGTCGGCGATGGTGTAGTAATCACCCTTGTCCGCCGTGAAGATATGTTTTTCCAGCGTCAGCCCGGTGGGCCCGTCGATGGCGCCGAGGGCAAAACTGATCAGGTCCTCGTCATGGGCCTTCCAGAACAGGAACGCGCCGCAGGTGGGGCAGAGGCCGCGCCTGGCGCTGTCGGAGGAGGCGAACCATGCCACCGGGCCGGTGATCGACAGGGCGGAGGTCGGGACCTGCGCCGAGGACCAGGCGTAGCCGCTCATCTTGCGGCATTGGGTGCAATGGCAGGCCGAGGCCTTACGCGGTTGGCCGGTGACGGTGAAGCGGATGGTTCCGCAGGCGCAGCTTCCGTTCATTCAGGGCTCCAGTCGGGCAGGGCGGTCGCGCCGAGCGCAAGACCGTAAAGGATGAAGCAGGCCGCAAGAACGCGCCGCACGATACGGTTGGCCACCGCGCCGAGCGCTGCCCGGCCGAGCCCGGCGCCGAGGGCCGTGTACGTGGCGTAGCTGGCGGCGGTTATGGTCAGGGCGGTGGGGACGATCACCCACATCTGCGCGGCGATGGGCACGTCGGTCTGGACGAATTGCGAAAAGGCGGCGAGGTAGCCCGCGACGGATTTCGGGTTGATCGTGGCGATGGCGAAGGCGCTGGTGTAAATATTCGCCGAGGGCTGCTCATCCGCCCTGATGGGCGTCTTCGCGCGGATCCAGTTGCGGATGCCCATCCAAAGCAGGAACCCCGCGCCCACGATCTTGGCGATCAGGAAACCTGTGGGCGAGGTGGTCAGCAGCGCTGTCACGCCGATGGCCGAGAGCGCCAGGAAGAGGCTCGCCTGTGTCAGGATCGCCGCCACGCCCCACAGCGACCGGGCAAAGCCGTAGCTGATGCCGTTGAGGATGCAGTTCACCGCGTTCGGCCCCGGGGAAGTGACGAACACCACCCAGAAAAGCGCGAATATGGTCCAGCCCTGGAACGTCATCAGTAGACCGGCGGCGCGATGACCCAGATCGCCTCGGCGGGGTCGTCATAGGGGTTGGCCCAGCGGAACGGCTCGCCTTTGATGCGGAAGCTGTCGCCCGGGGTCAAGGTGAAGCGGCGGCCGCCGATTTCCAGGTCGAGCTTGCCCGAGATCATGTAGCCCAGTTCCTGGGTCGGGCGGGTGACGATGCCGGTGATGCGTGAGTGCGGCTGGAAGGTGGAGTGCACCATCTCGAAGTCGTCGGTCAGGTCGGGCGAGAGGAGTTCCTCGACCAGCCCGGCGATGCGGTTGCCGATGGGGCGGCGGGCGCCGTTGCGCACGATGCGTCCGGCCTCGTCCGCCGGGGTGCGCGGGTGGCCGAAGAGCATCGACAGCGGTACGTCCAAAGTGGCCGCGATGTGGCGCAGGTCGGCGACGGAGGGGATCGACAGGTCGCGTTCGACCTGGCTCAGCCAGCCGACCGACCGGCCCAGAGTGTCCGCCATCGCCGCCAGTGTCAGCCCGCGCGTCTTGCGCAGGGCGCGCAGGTCGGCCCCGAGGTTGCGGGAGGGCGCGGGAAGGCTGTGCTGCATGGTCGGGCCGGTGGGTGGTGAAAAATTTCGTCTGAATTTCACGCTGGCACGAGTCGCGTGAAATTCAAAGCGGTTTTTTCACGCAGCCCGGGTTGTCAGGGCACCGCGCGGAATGCCTCTGACAGGATCCGTGCCAGAGCCTCGGCGTCGGTTTCGTTGAAAGCGTCCGGCCGGTCGCTGTCGATGTCGAAGACGCCGAGCAGCCGGCCCGCGCCGTTTTCCACCGGCAGCACCAGTTCGGAGCGGGTGGAGCTGGCGCAGGCGATATGGCCGGGAAAGGCGTCGACATCGGCGACCCGCTGGATTTCGCGGCTGCGCGCGGCGGCGCCGCAGACGCCGCGCGAAAACGGGATCACCAGGCAGCCGTGGTCGCCCTGGTAGGGGCCGATCTTGAGCAGGTCTGGCCCTGCGACGCGGTAGAAGCCGGTCCAGTCGAAGCGGTCGTCGGAGTGGTGTACCTCGCAGGCGATGGTGGCCATCAAGGCGACGGTGTCGGTTTCGCCGTCGGTCAGGGCGGCGATGGTTTTGGCCAGGGTGGGGTAGTCGACCTGCATTTTGGGCTCTTTGGCTGGGCGGCGGAGTGGGGGCCAGCCCCCACACCCCCGGGATATTTCAGGATCAGTGAAGGATCAGGGAAGTTCGATTGCGATGGTTGTGCCTTCGCCGCCGCCGATGCAGATGGCGGCGACGCCGCGTTTCAGGCCGCGTGCTTCGAGTGCGTGCAGCAGCGTGACGATGATTCGCGCGCCGGAGGCGCCGATGGGGTGGCCCAGAGCGCAGGCACCGCCGTTGACGTTGACGATGTCGCGGGGCAGGCCCATTTCGCGCATGAAGGCCATGGGGACCACGGCGAAGGCCTCGTTGACCTCCCAGAGGTCGACGTCCTGTTTGCGCCAGCCGATCCGGTCGAGCAGCTTTTGCGCCGCCGGGATCGGTGCGGTGGTGAAGAGGCCCGGAGCCTGGGCGTGGCTGGCGTGGCCGACGATGCGGGCGCGCGGCGCGACCCCGGCGCTGTCGGCGGCGGCGCGGGTCATCAGGGTGAGCGCCGCGGCGCCGTCGGAGATCGAGGAGCTGTTGGCCGGAGTCACCGTGCCGTTCTTGCGGAAGGCCGGTTTCAGATGCGGGATCTTTTCGGGGCGGGCGTTGCCGGGCTGTTCGTCGCGGGTGATGACCTCTTCTCCGGTGCGGGCGTGGATCCTGACCGGTGCGATCTCGCGCTCAAACGCCCCGCTGCGTTCGGCATCCAGCGCGTTCGACAGCGAGGCCAGCGCGTAGTGATCCTGCGCCTCGCGCGTGAACTGGAACGCCTCGGCGCAATCCTCGGCGAAGGTGCCCATCAGGCGGCCCTTGTCATAGGCGTCTTCGAGCCCGTCGAGGAACATGTGGTCGATCACCTGCCCATGCCCGAGCCGGGCGCCGCCGCGCATCTTGGGCAAGAGGTAGGGCGCGTTGGTCATGGATTCCATGCCGCCCGCGACGATGGTGTCGGCGTGACCCAGCGCCAGCCGGTCCCAGGCCATCATCGCGGCTTTCATGCCCGAGCCGCACATCTTGTTGAGCGTCGTGGCGGGCACCTCTTCGCCCAGACCGGCAGCGAAGCCGGCCTGCCGGGCAGGAGCCTGGCCCTGACCGGCGGGCAGGACGCAGCCCATCAAAAGTTCGTCGACCGCGGGATTTCCCGCCTGGCGCAGGGCGGCGGCGATGGCCGCCCCGCCAAGAGCGGGGGCGTCGGCGGGCGCCAGCGTGCCCTGAAAGCCGCCCATCGCCGTCCGCGCGGCCCCGGTGATCACAACGTCCTGCATGTCTCGCTCCCTCGGTTTCGTCTTATTCTGCATACAGAATGGTAACGATTGCCGTCTAGCCTCGGTGAGCAGGAAAACCTGTTAGCCGATTCAGAACGAAAAGGACTGCCGATCATGAAGCTCGAGACGGTGCAGGAGGACGAAACGCTGGTCATTTCGGTCGACGAGACGCGAATCGATGCGGCGGTGGCGATCCAGTTCAAGGACCGGATGCGCGAATTGACGAGCGGTGGAACGGGGCGGGTGATCCTCGACCTCGGCAAGGTCGATTTCGTGGATTCCAGCGGGCTGGGCGCGATCGTCGCCGCGATGAAGCAGCTGAACGGCGGGCAGAACATCGCGCTCTGCGGACTGCAGCCCATGGTGGACAGGGTGTTTCGGCTGACCCGCATGAACACGATCTTCGCCATTCATGACGACCTGCCCGCGGCGCGCGCCGCGGCGGCGGGTTAGGCGGCGATGCGGTGGTACGGGTGACGCGGACCTCTGCAAAGGAGACGGCACCCAGTGCGCTTTTCTGCCTGAGGTTCGAAGCGCGCCCGCTGCGGGTGCGCGCGGCGCTTCAGGACATCCGGACCGCGTTGCGGCGGACCGCGCTTTGCCCCGAATGCCAGGGCGATCTCCAGCTGTTGCTGGCCGAAGTGCTGAACAATGTCGTGGAACACGCCTATGCCGGGCGCGCGCCTGGCGAGGTGTGCGTGCGCGCGGCCGAAAGCGCGGCCGAGGTGCATATCGTTGTGCGCGACCGTGGCGGCCCGTTGCCCAACGAGGCCATTCCGCAGGTCGCGCCCGCCGATCTTTTCGCGCCGGTCGAAAACTTGCCGGAGGGTG
This sequence comes from Aestuariicoccus sp. MJ-SS9, assembly GCF_032586235.1. Taxonomy (NCBI): domain Bacteria; kingdom Pseudomonadati; phylum Pseudomonadota; class Alphaproteobacteria; order Rhodobacterales; family Paracoccaceae; genus Aestuariicoccus; species Aestuariicoccus sp. MJ-SS9. The sequence goes on along the minus strand of NZ_JAWHTD010000012.1, from coordinate 57,262 downwards.
GCTTCGGCTGGCTTTTGATCCAGACGCTGGCGTCCCGGGTGGAATATTACCGCTCCGATGGCGAAAACCGGCTGGAGCTGTGGGTCCCCGCCGTCCCCGCATAAGGGCGGGAGGAAGGCTTTTCGCGATGCCGTACACTTGCCTTGATCTGATCAAAATACGGCCCGAATGCCCGCGCATACATGATCCTGTAGCTGCATATGGCTTCCCTCGGCATCGCGTCTTAACAGCCCCCACCCAGTGCGCGGTGCCGAGGTACTTCCCAGCTCTCCCCGAAAGCCCGACTCTGTGCGATTGACCTCGACCGCCCTGCGTATATCTTCGCGGCCGAGCGAGGGGAGACACGATATGCGCGATTTTCATATGCCCGGGCGGTCCGCCGTCATGGCGACCAACGGCCTTTGTGCCACGTCGCATCCGCTGGCGGCCCAGGCCGCGGTGGGTATTCTGCAGGATGGCGGCAACGCGATGGACGCGGCGATTGCGGGGGCGGTGATCCTCGGGCTGGCCGAGCCGCAGATGACCGGGATCGGCGGCGATCTCTTTGCGCTGGTGTCCCCGGCGGGGACCGACGACGTGATCGCGGTCAACGGTTCGGGCCGCGCGCCCGCCGCCGGAACCGCCGCCGCCATGCGCGCGGCGGGGCACGAGACGGTGCCGAAACGCGATACGCCGGCCGTCACCATCCCAGGCGCGATCGACGCGTTCTGCACCATGTCCGAGAGATGGGGCAAGCTGGGGCTGGCCGACAGCCTGCAACCGGCGATCCGCTATATGGACGAGGGCATACCTGTCAGCGCGCGCGTGGCCTGGGACTGGCAGCGCGCCGAGCCGCTGTTGCAGGGCCACGGGCGTCGGCATTACCTTCATGCCGGCGGGGCCATCCCGCAATATGGCGACATCTTCGCGCTGCCGGGCAATGCCGAGGTGCTGCGCCGGGTCGCCGCGCAGGGGCGCGACGGGTTCTACAAGGGCGAGGTGGCCGACGACATGCTGGCCACGCTCAACGCGATGGGCGGCGTGCACACCGAGGATGATTTCGCCAGCACCGCCTGCACCATCGGCGATCCCATCGGCGGCCACTACAAAGGACGCGAGCTGCTCGAGCATCCGCCCAACGGGCAGGGCGCTACGGCGATCCTGATCCTCAACATCCTGTCGCAGTTCGATATCGCCAGCCTCGATCCCTTCGGCGCGCAGCGCGCGCATCTCGAGGCGGAGGCGGCCAAGCTGGCCTATGACGCGCGCAACCGGTTCATCGCCGATGCCGATCACATGACCCGGCTGGATCATCTGCTGAGCATGGACACGGCGAAGGAACTGGCCGCGCTGATCGACCCGAAAAAGGCGATGGCCAGCGCGGCTGCGGTATCCGAGGCGGTGCACAAGGAGACGATCTATATCACCGTGGTCGACCGCGACCGCATGTCGGTGTCGCTGATCTATTCGATCTTCAACGATTTCGGATCGGGGATAGCGTCGGAGAAGTTCGGCATCCTGTTCCAGAACCGCGGCGCGGGCTTTACCCTGCAAGCGGGGCATCCGAACGAATACGGCGGCGGCAAGCGACCGATGCACACCATCATTCCGGCGATCGTGCGTGACGGGGGACGGGTCACCATGCCCTTCGGCGTGATGGGAGGGCAGTACCAGCCCAACGGCCACGCGCGGATGCTGACCAACATGACCGATTTCGGCATGGATCCGCAGGCGGCGCTGGACGCGCCGCGCAGCTTTGCCGAGGGCGGCAAGATGCAGCTGGAGCGGGGCTATTCCGACGCGGTGCGGCAGGAACTGTCGGATATGGGCCACGATGTGGTCACGCCCGAGGTGCCGCTGGGTGGCGCGCAGGCCATCCTGATCCACGACAACGGCGTGCTCGAGGGAGCGTCGGACCCCAGAAAGGACGGCTGCGCAATCGGCTATTGAGCGGTTTCAGAAGGGGCCGGGCCCGCGCGCGCCCCGGCCCCCGCGCCGGGGCCTCCTGTCCCGCAGCGCGGCCTGTCGCGAGGTCCCGGGGCGGGCCCAGGACTGCGTAGCGCCAATGGCCGCCGCCCGCCCGGCGCCACGCGCCCCTTCCGTCCCCCTCCGCATTCCGCTAGAGAGCGGCAAACCGGAACAGAACCGATGGTAGGCCCATGAAATTCACCTTGTCCTGGCTGAAGGATCACCTGGAAACCACCGCGACGGTCGACGAGATCGCCGAGGCGCTGACCGACCTCGGGCTCGAGGTGGAAGGCGTCACAAATCCCGCCGAGCGGTTGCGGGCCTTCACTATCGGCAAGGTGCTGACGGCGGAAAAACATCCCGACGCGGACAAGCTGCGCGTCTGCAATGTGCAAACCGACGAGGGCGAAAGCCAGATAATCTGCGGCGCGCCGAATGCCCGCGCGGGCATCACCGTAGTCATCGCCAAGCCGGGCACCTATGTTCCGGGCATCGACACGACGATCCAGGTCGGCAAGATCCGCGGCATCGAAAGCCACGGCATGATGTGTTCCGAGCGTGAGATGGAACTCAGCGACGAACATGACGGCATCATCGAGCTGCCCTCGGGCGAGGTGGGGCAATCCTTCGTCGACTGGCTGGCCGAGCACGATCCCGCAAAGGTCGATCCGGTGATCGAGATCGCCATCACCCCGAACCGCCCCGATGCGCTGGGCGTGCGTGGGATCGCCCGCGATCTGGCGGCGCGCGGGCTGGGGACCATGAAGGCGCGCGCGTCCGAGCCGGTGCCGGGTGTCTTTCCGTCGCCCATCGGCGTGACCATCGACGACGACACACTGGACGGCTGCCCGGCGTTTTTCGGCCGTGTCATCCGGGGCGTGAAGAATGGTCCCTCGCCGCAATGGCTCCAGGATGCGCTGCGCGCCATCGGGCTGCGGCCGATCAATTTTCTGGTCGATGTGACCAACTTCTTCACCTACGACCGCAACCGCCCGCTGCACGTCTTCGACGCCGACAAGGTGCGCGGCAATCTGCGGGTGCATCGTGCCAAGGGCGGCGAAGAGCTGCTGGCGCTCGATGGCAGGACCTACAGGTTCGAGCCCGGCCAGATGGTGATTTCCGACGACAAGGAGCCCGAAAGCATCGCCGGGATCATGGGCGGCGAGGCAAGCGGCTGCACCGCCGACACCACGAATGTCTTTCTGGAAAGCGCCTATTGGGACCCGATCCAGATCGCCTATACCGGCCGCGCGCTCAAGATCAATTCCGATGCCCGCTATCGGTTCGAACGCGGCGTCGATCCGGCCTTCACGCCGGAGGGGCTGGAACTTGCGACGCGCATGATCCTCGATCACGCGGGGGGCGAGCCGTCCGAGGTCGTGGTGGCCGGTGCGGTGCCGGACACGGCGCGCGCCTATCGGCTGGATGCCAAGCGCGTGATTTCGCTGGTGGGGATGGAGATCCCCGAGGCCGAACAGCGCCAGACCCTGACGGCGCTAGGGTTCCGGCTGGAAGGCGACATGGCGCATGTGCCCTCCTGGCGGCCCGATATCCAGGGCGGTTCCGATCTGGTGGAAGAGGTCGCGCGGGTCGCCTCGCTGACCAGGCTGCAGGGCAAGCCAATGCCGCGGCTGGCCCCGGGCGTGCCGAGTCCGATCCTGTCGCCGCAGCAAAAACGCGAACAGGCGGCGCGGCGCACCTGTGCGGCGCTGGGGTACAACGAATGCGTGACCTACAGTTTTGTCGATGCAAAGTCGGCCGCGCTTTTCGGCGGCGGTGACGATGCGACCATGCTGGCCAACCCGATCAGCACCGAGATGAGCCATATGCGCCCGGCGCTGCTGCCCGGCCTGCTTCAGGCCGCGGCGCGCAACCAGGCGCGCGGCTTTGCGGATCTGGCGCTCTTCGAGGTCGGCCATGCCTTCCACGGCGGCGAACCCGAAGAGCAGCATCTTCTGGTGACCGGCCTGCTTGTGGGGCGGACCGGCCCGAAGGACGTGCATGGCGCGTCGCGGGCGGTCGACGTGTTCGACGCCAAGGCTGATGCCGAGGCGGTGCTGGCGGCGATGGGCGCACCCGCCAAGGTGCAGATTTTGCGCGGCGGCGAAGAATGGTGGCATCCGGGGCGGCACGGGCGCATTTGCCTCGGCCCCAAGAAGACGCTGGGCGTCTTCGGCGAGCTGCATCCCAAGGTGCTGCGCGAGATGGATGTGAAGGGGCCCGCGGTGGCCTTCACCCTCTGGCCTGCGGAAATTCCGCTGCCGCGCAAATCCGGCGCGACCCGCCCGGCGCTGGAGATGAGCGATCTGCAGGCGGTTGAACGGGATTTCGCCTTTGTGGTGGATGCGGATGTGCAGGCGCTCGACCTGGTCAACGCGGCAGCCGGCGCCGACAAGACGCTGATCGCCGATGTGCGCGTGTTCGACGAATTCGTGGGCGGATCGCTTGGCGAGGGGCGTAAATCTCTGGCGATCACGGTGCGGATGCAGCCCAGGGACAAGACGCTGAAGGAAGCCGATATCGAGGCGGTTGCCGCCAAGATCGTCGAGAAGGTCGGCAAGGCCACAGGCGGCACGCTGCGGGGCTGAACCGATTTCTTGCAAAGAAATCGGACCGGAATTTTTGGAAAATTCCGGTCCCCGGCGTTGATCAGCCGAGCAGGCGGCGGGCGATGACCTGCGCCTGAATTTCGGCCGCGCCTTCGAAGATGTTGAGGATCCGCGCGTCGCACAGGATGCGGCTGATGGTGTATTCCAGCGCGAACCCGTTTCCGCCGTGGATCTGCAGCCCGTTGTCCGCGGCCGCCCAGGCGACCCGCGCACCCAGCAGCTTGGCCATGCCCGCCTCCAGGTCGCAGCGGCGGCCCTCGTCCTTTTCGGCGGCCGAATAATACGTCAGCTGCCGTGCGATCATGATCTCGACCGCCATCATCGCCAGTTTCGAGGCGACGCGCGGGAAGGCGATCAGCGATTTGCCGAATTGCTTGCGGTCCTCGGCATACCGCATCGACACGTCCAGCGCCGATTGCGCCACGCCGATGGCGCGGGCGGCGGTCTGGATGCGGGCGGATTCGAACGTTTCCATCAGCTGTTTGAAGCCCTTGCCCTCTTCCCCGCCAAGCAGGTTGTCGCTCGCGACGCGGAAATCGTCGAAGCCCAGCTCGTACTCCTTCATGCCGCGGTAGCCCAGCACCTCGATCTCGCCGCCTGTCATACCCTCGGTCGGGAAGGGATCGTCATCGTCGCCGGGTGTCTTTTCGGCCAGGAACATCGACAGGCCCTTATAGTCGCTCGTGTCGGGATCGGTGCGCGCCAGCAGGGTCATCACATGGGTTCTGGCGGCATGCGTGATCCAGGTCTTGTTGCCGGTGATCCTGTAGTCGCCATTTTCGTCCTTGACCGCGCGGGTCCGCAGGCTGCCCAGGTCCGACCCGGTGTTGGGTTCGGTAAAGACCGCCGTGGGCAGCTTTTCCGCCGAGGCCAGCGCCGGCAACCACTTTTCCTTTTGCGCGTCGGTGCCGCCGGCCAGGATCAGCTCGGCCGCGATCTCGGACCTGGTGCCAAGCGAGCCGACGCCGATATAGCCGCGCGACAATTCCTCGGACACCACGCACATCGACGCCTTGGAAAGCCCCAGCCCGCCGTATTCCTCGGGAATGGTCAGACCGAAGACGCCCATTTCGGCCAGCTCCTCGATCAGCTCCATCGGTATCAACTGATCCTTGAGGTGCCATTCGTGCGCGAAGGGTTCGACCTTTTCCAGCGCATAGCGGCGGAATTGTTCGCGGATCATCTCGAGCTCGTCGTCGAGCCCGGTGCGGCCCACGGTGATCTCTGCCCGGCGTTCCTGCATCAGTTCGACCAGCCGCACCCGCGCGGCCTGGCTGTTGCCGGACTGGGTCAGGGTCATCACGGCAGGCCACATCAGGCCGCGCATGTCCTCTTGCGACAGCCCCATGTCCTGCAGGCGGACCACTTCGCCCTGGTTCATCTGGAGGCCGCCGTAAATCTGCCAGAGGTATTCGCCAAAGGCGATCTGGTGGATCAGCTGCTCGACCTCGCCAAAGCTGCCCTCGGCCTGCAGCTTGTCGGCCCAGACCTGCATCTGCTGCAGCGCCTCGACATAGGTGGCGAGCCAGGCAAGGCCGTGGGCGGCGGTCTGGTGCGCCTCGATCAGCGCGCCCGACACCCTGCCGCCGTCGTCGACCATGGCGCGCACGCGGGCTTTCGCCTTGTCCAGAATGCCCCGCGCCGGTTCCAGCGCGGCCCCGGTCAGATCGAGAAGCCCGGGCAGGATCGTGTCCTGCGCGAGGTCGAGGTCTTGTCCGTCATGCGCCATGAATCAGCTCCTTTGTCCTGTTCCGCCCGGGATAGCTATTTCGCAGGTGCAGCGCAACAAAAATACCATTTGATGCGGCATGTTGTTCTATTATTGCGCAAACTATTTTTGCGGTGCAGCGTGGATGCTGCGTGGTAAGCAGGCGGCATGGAAAGCTTTTTCGATGTCTTCCCGCCGATTGTCCTGGTCCTAGCCACAGGAGTTGCGTTCCTTGCGGGCGTCGTCAAGGGCGTGGTCGGCTTTGCGATGCCGATGATCATCATCTCGGGGCTGAGCAGCGTCATGGCGCCGGGGCTGGCGCTTGCAGGGTTGATCCTGCCCACGCTGGTCACCAACGGCATGCAGGCCCTGCGGCAGGGGCCCGCGGCGGCGATCGCAACGGTGCATCGGTTCCGCTGGTTTCTGGGGGCCGGTCTGCTGGCGATGGTGTCGGCGGCGCAGCTGGTGACGTTTCTGCCGGGGCAGGTCATGATGGCGCTGATCGGGATACCCGTCGCCGCCTTCGCGCTGGCGCAGCTGCTGGGATGGCAGGCGCGCATGAACCGGACGCCCACCCGGCGGTTCGAGGTGACGTTCGGCGCGTTCACCGGGCTGGTGGGCGGGCTTGCGGGCATCTGGGGCCCGCCGACGGTGGCCTATCTGACCGCGCTCAACACCGAAAAGCGCGAACAGATGCGGGTGCAGGGGGTGATCTATGGCCTCGGCGCGGTGGCGCTGACACTGGCGCATATGGTGTCGGGCGTGCTCTACCCGGTGACCATGTTGTTTTCGCTGTCCATGATCCCGCCGGCGGTTCTGGGCATGTGGATCGGCGGGAAAATCCAGGACCGGATCGACCACGCGACCTTCCGTAAGGCGACGCTGGCGGTTCTGCTGGTGGGTGGGCTCAATCTGGTGCGGCGCGCGTTTCTGGGCTAGGCGGCTGAACGGCGCTCAGCTGAGCGGCAGGCCGCCGCAAGCCCCGGCGATCTCGGGCATCGCACGGGCGGGGACGACCTCGAACGCGGCGGTATAGACCGTGCGGCCCTGATGGGAAACCTCAAAGCGCCAGGTCCCGGTGACCAGTTCCTCGGGCAGGTCGAACGTGTAGGCGTTGATCGACACACCGCCGCCGCCGATGCTGGTCAGATAGCTTTGCCGGGTCACGCCGGTGCCCTTGAACGGCGGATGGGTCAGGGTCACGACCGCACCGTTGAGGATACGGCCATCCAGAATCCGGGTCCGCACGCCGAAGGTGATCCCGTGCACCGCCGGAACCCGCGCCGTCAGCCACATGAATTCGGGCGTCGAGGCGTAAAGGTCGATCTTGCCCGCCGCCGTGTCGGGCGCGTCGCGGGACTCGACCGAGGGCACCTCGCAAAAGGCGCCTTGGGTGACGTCTACACGGGCGGGGTCGAACTCTGCCGGGGCGGCGAGGGCGGCGGCGGGCAAAAGCAGCAGGAAGGCAAAAACGAAACGCATGGCGAAGCATAGCGCGAATCGTTCGCCTTCGCATCCGTCCTCTTGGGGTGGCGCATCACGCGCCACGATATGGAGCTGGTATTTGCGAAATCGCCCCGGCACGTCCCACCCGGCGGTTACACGCCGTCACGCAAAAAAAACGCCCCGGCCGGGTGGCCGGGGCGTAATCGCAGGTCCCTGCGAGAGGCCGAGGGTCAGCCGATGGCGGCGGCCTTCACGTCGTCGTCGATATAGGGCACGTATTGCGCGAAATTGTCGGCGAACATCTGCACCAGCTTTTCCGCCTGCGCATCGTATGCCGCCTTGTCTTCCCAGGTCTTGCGCGGGTCGAGCAGCAGGTTCGGCACGCCGGCCACGTCGACCGGCACCTCGAAGCCGAAATTCGGGTCCTTGCGGAACTCTGCTCCGGCCAGCGAGCCGCTGAGCGCCGCTGTCAGCAGCGCTCGCGTCGCCTTGATCGGCATCCGCTGACCCTCGCCGAAGGCGCCGCCGGTCCAGCCGGTGTTGACCAGCCAGCAGGTCGCGCCGTGCTTGGCGATCTTTTCGCGCAGCAGGTTGCCATAGACCTCGGGGCGGCGCGGCATGAAGGGCGCGCCGAAGCAGGTCGAGAAGGTGGGCTGCGGTTCGGTCACGCCGCGTTCGGTTCCGGCGACCTTGGCGGTGAAACCCGACAGGAAGTGGTACATCGCCTGCGCCGGGGTCAACCGCGCGATGGGCGGCAGCACGCCGAAGGCGTCGCAGGTCAGCATGATGATGTTCTTGGGATGCCCGCCAAGCGCCGTGGCCGAGGCGTTCGAGATATATTCGAGCGGATAGGCGCAGCGCATGTTGGCGGTCAGGCTGTCGTCGTCGAAATCGAGCTCGAACGTGTCCTCGTCATAGACCATGTTCTCGATCACCGTGCCGAACTTGGTCGTGGTGTCGTAGATCTCGGGCTCAGCCTCGCGGCTGAGGTTGATGGTCTTGGCATAGCAGCCGCCTTCGAAGTTGAAGGTGCCGCGGTCGGACCAGCCATGTTCGTCGTCGCCGATCAGGACGCGGTCGGGATCGGCCGACAGGGTTGTCTTGCCGGTGCCCGACAGACCGAAGAAGACCGCGGTGTCCACCGGGTTGCCCTTGGCATGGTTGGCCGAGCAATGCATCGGCATGATGCCCTTTTCGGGCAGCAGATAGTTCAGCAGCGTGAACACCGATTTCTTGTTCTCGCCCGCGTATTCGGTGCCGCCGATCAGGATCAGCTTGCGGTCGAAGTTCATCGCGATCACGGTTTCCGACCGGCAGTTGTGGCGCTCGGGGTCCGCCTGGAAGCTGGGGCAGTTGATGACCGTGAAATCGGCGGTGAACCCATCCAGTTCGTCGCGGTCGGGGCGGCGCAGCATGTGGCGGATGAACAGACCGTGCCAGGCCAGTTCGGTCACCACGCGCACGTCGATGGAATGCGCCGGATCGGCGCCGCCCACGAGGTCCTGCACAAAGTAGTCGCGCCCCTTCATATGGGCGATCATGTCGTCATAGAGTGCATCGAAGCCCTCGGGCGACATTTCGGCGTTGTTGTCCCACCAGATGCTGTCGGCGACGCTGTCGGTCTTGACGACGTGCTTGTCCTTGGGCGACCGGCCCGTGAACTTGCCCGTGGACACCATAAAGCACCCGCCCTTGCCGAGCCGGCCTTCCTCGCGTTTGAGCGCGGCTTCGATCAGCGCGGGCTCCATAAGATTGTAATAGACATTGCCCAGCCCTTCGATCCCCTGATCTTCAAGCCGGAATTGCGGGTTCACCCGTCCAAATGTCATCTGCCAAGCTCCTGTAGCCGCGCCAGCTGCGGCGGTCCGATTTGAGGCGCGCTGCCGCGCCGTTCCGCCGCATCATGCCGCGGATATACGATCATAACATGTCGGTTTGGGGCGTGAACAGGACGCAAACGCACAGTTAGCGCAACCAACGACGGTTTAGCGCAACCATTCAAATGCTCAGGGTTAAAGGTGAGGCAATTTAGCCATTCCTTACGGAAATTGACGTGCAATCACGGGGGAAACGCCTGCTGAATCGCAGTTAGGGATTGTTGTAAAGGCAAAAATCCAGCATAACGGTGAAAAAAACAGGCAAATGAGCAGTCGAAGGAAACCAAATCCATGTCGAAAATCGCCCTTGTGGACGATGACAGGAACATCCTGACATCGGTGTCCATGACTCTTGAGGCCGAAGGCTTCGAAGTTGAAACTTACAATGACGGGCAGGCCGCGCTGGACGCGTTCAACAAGAAAATGCCCGACATGGCCGTCTTTGACATCAAGATGCCGCGCATGGACGGCATGGATTTGCTGCAGCGGGTGCGCCAGAAATCCAAGATGCCGGTGATTTTCCTGACCTCCAAGGACGACGAGATCGACGAGGTTCTGGGCCTGCGGATGGGCGCGGACGATTATGTGAAGAAGCCTTTCAGCCAGCGCCTGCTGGTCGAACGCATCCGCGCGCTGCTGCGCCGGCAAGAGGCGGTCGCGGGCGACATCGTCGGCGACACCGAGGAAACCAAGCTGATGACCCGCGGGTCGCTGACCATGGACCCGCTGCGCCATTCGGTGACCTGGAAGGGCAAGGATGTTTCGCTGACCGTGACCGAATTCCTGCTGTTGCAGGCGCTCGCTCAGCGCCCCGGATTCGTGAAGTCGCGCGATCAGCTGATGGACGTGGCCTATGACGACCAGGTCTATGTCGACGACCGCACGATCGACAGCCACATCAAGCGCCTGCGCAAGAAGATGCGCAGCGTCGATGACGATTTCTCGGCCATCGAGACGCTCTACGGTATCGGATACCGCTACAACGAAGAGTAAGCCATGGCGCTTGCGGAGCGGATTCCAGACAGCGACGATCGCGCCGCCGAGCGGCGCGATTCAGATGTCGTTCTGGGCGACGACTGGGTCGCGCCCGACGGAACGGTTTCGCAGGAATTGCAGGCCAACCGCGCCCGGCGCGGCGTGTTCTCGCTGAACCGCTCGCCGCTGACCCGCAAGATCATCACCTTCAACCTGATCGCGCTCAACATCCTCGTGGCGGGGATCCTTTGGCTGAATTCCTCCCGCGATACGCTGGCGGTTCAGACCCAGGCCGCGCTTTATACCGAGGTCGAGCTGATCGCCGACATCTTCGAGGCGCAGCTGCCGCCCGGCGCGCCGGTCAGCCTCGTTGCGTCGGACGGCATCGACGTGACCGGAACGCTGGCCGGTGTCGACCTGCGCAGCGGCATCGACCTGCTGATCTTCGACGCGGGCAACTTCCTCGTCGGCGAGCGCGAGGGCGTCTTGCGCGGCCTTACGCCGCCCGGTGCCGCAGAGCCGAAGCGCACCGTGATTTCCGATTTCCTCAACAGCCTCTGGCAGGGGGCCTCGCGGCTCTTCGGCCTTTCGGCCCCATTGACCGAGATCGTGCTCGAGGACCGCGTGCGCCGGATGATAGAGGCCGGCGATCCGTCCCGCACGCGCATCGTCGCGGGGCGCGGGCCGGGCGGGGAAACCGTGTTTACGGCGCTGACGCCGATCCGGCAGGGCGGCACCATCCTTGGCACCGTCGCCATCGTCGCCACCGCGGCCGAGATCGACGCGGCTGTGCGGGCCGAACGGGAACGCGTGCTGCAGATGTTCGTGATCGCCACACTGGTGTCGATCGGGCTCAGCCTGGTGCTGGCCTCGACCATCTCGAACCCGATCTCGGACCTGGCGGATGCCGCCGAACTGGGACGCGACCGCAACAGCCGGTCGGTCGCCCCGGGGCGCATCCGCATTCCCGACCTGACCGCGCGCCCGGACGAGATCGGCCGCCTGTCGGGGGCGTTGCGCGGCATGGTCGGCGCGCTCTACGACCGGATCGAATCGAACGAACAATTCGCCGCCGACGTGGCGCATGAGATCAAGAACCCGCTGGCGTCGCTGCGCTCGGCCATCGGGTCGCTGCGGATCGTCAAGAAAGAGGATCACCGCGAAAAGCTGCTCAATGTCATCGAACATGACGTGCGCCGGCTCGACCGTCTGGTCAGCGACATCTCGAACGCCTCGCGGCTCGATTCCGAGCTGGTCAAGGAAGAGGAACAGCAGTTCGACCTGCTGGACATGCTGAACAACCTCTCGCAATACCTGGGTGAAGATGCCCGCAAGAAGGGGATCGAGTTCATCGTCGACCTGCCCAACCGCCCGATCCCCATCCACGGGCTGGAACCGCGGCTGGCGCAGGTCTTTGTCAACCTCATCACCAACGCCATTAGCTTTTGCGAGGATGGCGACGCCATCCGCATCTGGGCGCGCCGGCGCGACAACCGCGTGCTTGTGGTGGTCGAGGACACCGGCCCCGGCATCCCCGACGAGGCGTTGCAGAAGATCTTCAAGCGGTTCTACTCGCAGCGCCCCGAAAACGATTTCGGCAACAATTCCGGTCTGGGGCTGGCGATCTCGAAACAGATCGTCGAGGCGCATGGCGGCGTGATCTGGGCCGAGAACATCCGCCCGACCGAGGCCGACGTGACCTCCGAACCGCTCGGCGCGCGCTTCGTGGTCGGCCTGCCGATCTGAGCGGATGCGCGGCCGGGACACGACGGTCCTGCACGCCAGCTGCGTGGCGCTGAGCGGGCGGGCGCTCCTGATCCTCGGCAAGGCCGGATCCGGCAAATCGACCCTCGCGCTGGAACTGATGGCGCGCGGGGCCGCGTTGGTGGCCGACGACCGGGTGGTGCTGCGCCGAACGCCCGACGGCATCGCCGCCGCAGCCCCGGAGCCGATCCGGGGCCTCGTCGAGGCGCGCGGCATCGGGCTTTTGCATGCCGAAGCGGTGGACGGCGCGATCCTGACCGCCGTTGTCGATCTGGACCAGACCGAAATTCAGAGGTTGCCGCCGCAGCGCAGCATGGCGATACTGGGCCAATCGCTGCCGCTTCTTCACAAGGTCGACAGTCCCGGTTTTCCCGCCGCCCTGGTGCAATATCTCAGGGTGGGAAGAAAGGATGCTGAACAATGACGCCGTCACCGCCGGGATCGCACAGGGTCGTGCTGGTCACCGGCCCGTCCGGGGCCGGGCGGGCCACGGCGATCAACGCGCTCGAGGATCTGGGCTATGAGGCGATCGACAACATGCCGCTCAGCCTGATCCCCCGCCTGATGGAGGGTCCGGCACTGGCGCGGCCCGTGGCGCTGGGCATCGACGTGCGCAACCGCGAGTTTTCCGCAGGCGGCCTGCTTGATCTGCACGCCCAGATGAATGCGAACATAGACCGCTCGTCCTCGCTGCTTTATCTCGACTGCGCCCCCGAGGTGCTGGCCCGGCGCTATTCCGAAACCCGCCGCCGCCACCCGCTCGCCCCCGACGAAACGCCCACGGAAGGCATTGCGCGCGAGATTGCCCTGCTCGAAGGCGTCCGCATCGGCGCCGACATTCTGATCGACACCACCGAACTGACACCGCACGACCTGCGCAGCGAAATGCAGGGCTGGTTTGGCATGGAGACCGGCCAGCGCATGGCGATCTCGCTGCACTCGTTCTCCTACAAGCGCGGCCTGCCGCAGGGGCTCGACATGGCGCTCGACTGCCGCTTCCTGCGCAACCCGCATTGGGTGCCAGAGCTGCGCGGCATGACCGGGCTGGACGCGGCCGTCGCCGAGTATGTCTCGGACGACGACCGATTTTCGGGATTCATCCAAAAGGCGATTGAATTGACGCTTTTTCTTCTTCCGGCATATGTGGCCGAGGGCAAGGCGCATTTTTCTCTGGGCTTCGGGTGTACCGGCGGGCAACACAGGTCGGTATTCGTGACGGAAAAGGTGGCAAGCGGCCTTGCGGCGGAAGGCTGGCAGGTGTCAATTAAGCATCGCGAGCTGGAGCGCAGGCGATTGCCCCTCACGCCCGGCGCAAGGACACCAACAGACGGAAAGGCACCGGGTTGATCGGCATCGTGATCGTGGCACATGGCGGGCTGGCGCGCGAATACCTCGCGGCGGTCGAGCATGTGGTCGGTCACCAGAAAGGCATCCAGGCGATCTCGATCGAGGCCGACCACGACCGCGCCGCCAAGCAGGCCGAGATTTGCGCAGCGGCGGATCAGGTCGACACCGGCGACGGCGTGGTTCTGGTGACCGACATGTTCGGCGGCTCGCCCTCCAACCTTAGCCTGCGGGCCTGCCAGCCCGAGGACCGCCGCATCCTTTATGGCGCCAACCTGCCGATGCTGATCAAACTGGCCAAGAGCCGCGACAAATCGGTGGCGGTCGCGGTGCGCGATGCGCTAGAGGCCGGACGGAAATATATCGATTCTCAGAACGTGCGCGCCAAGGACGGCGCCGGTTCCGCAGACTGAATGATGAAAGCGCCCCCCTCTCATGAGTGACACAGTCCACCGCAGCCTCAAGATCGTGAACGAGAAAGGCCTGCACGCGCGGGCCTCGGCCAAGCTGGTCGAGGTCGTCGAAGGCTTCGACGCGCAGGCCGAGGTCTTGAAGGACGGGCTGACGGCCAGCGGCGACAGCATCATGGGCCTTTTGATGTTGGCAGCCTCGAAAGGAACCACTATTGAGGTTCAGACCTCGGGGCCGGACGCGCTGGCCCTGGCGGATGCGATCGAGGCGTTGGTTGCCGATCGCTTTGGCGAAGAGACCTGAGGGATGCCGCCCCTCGTGTGAAGGAGTTGGACCCATAGGCATTATGATAGATATCTATCAAGCCTCTGCCGTGAAGACTGGGCCCAAGACCGACGCTGTCCCCTATGACAAGCGCAAGCTGAGCTACGCCAACACCTTCACGAACCCGTGGAAGGCCAACACCATCCGCACGATGGAGTGGTTGACGGGCAAAATCCCGCTTCTTCGCATGGTGCGCCGGTTTGAGCGGATGGGCCCGGCGACCGGTCAGGCGTTCTGGCGTCAGGCCCTTGATATCATGGGGATCGAGCTGCGCACCCCGCCCGAGCAGATCGCGCGCATCCCCAAGACCGGGCCGGTGATCGTGGTGGCCAATCACCCGCACGGGCTGGTCGACGGCATGATCCTGGCCGAACTGATCGGCCGTGTGCGTACAGATTACAGGATCCTCACCCGCTCGCTGCTGACCGGGGTCGACGAGATCGAGGAATTCATGATCCCGGTGCCCTTCCCGCATGAGGAAGACGCGCGTGAACAAAGCCTTCAGATGCGCGCCCGAGCGATGGAGCATCTCAAGGCCGAGGGCGTGATCGTGCTCTTTCCGTCCGGTGTCGTGGCCTCGTCCGAGACGATGTTCGGCCCGGCGATCGAGGCGGGCTGGAACCCGTTCACCGCCAAGATGATCCAGCGCTCTGGCGCGACCGTGGTGCCGATCTACTTCCCCGGCCAGAACTCGCGTTGGTACCAGATGGCCAACCAGGTGTCGCCGACGCTGCGCCAGGGGCTCTTGATCCACGAGGTGGTGCACGCCTGCCGCAAGCCGCAGGCGCCGGTGGTCGGTCGGCCGATCCTGCCCGACGAGGTGCGCAAGTGGCACGGCACCCAGCGCGAATTCGTCGGCTGGCTGCGCGACACCACGCTGGCGCTGGCCAAGGACCCGGGCTAAGCCCTACCGGAACGTTTGACGGCCCGATGCGTTGGAAAGCGTCCAATGCAACGAGGCAGGCAACGCATGAGCGCCACCAGAGATCTGAACGAAGGCCCCGTCGGGCGCGCCCTGTGGCGCGTCTCGGCCCCCATGACAATCGGTATCCTCGGGGTGCTGAGCGTGGGGCTTGCCGATGCCTATTTCCTGGCGCGCGCGGGCGAGACCGCGCTGAGCGCCATCGGTTTCATCTATCCGGTGATCGTCGCCGTCACCTCGCTGTCGATCGGGCTGGGGGCGGGGACGTCAGCCGTGGTCAGCCAGGCGCTTGGCCGCTCGGGCGGCGATGACGGCCGGTCGGCCCGGCTTGCGCTGCATTCCTTGCTCTATGCGTCCGTTCTGGCGTCGCTGGCCGCGGCGCTGGTCTTTCTGCTCGCCCCGGTACTCTTCGCCGCGATGGGTGCGCGCAGCGCGGTGCTGGAGGGCGTTCTGGCCTACATGCCGTGGTGGTGCCTCAGCTTTCCGTTCATGGCCGGGGGCATGGCGCTCAACGCCGTTTACCGGGCGGGCGGCGAAAGCCGGATCGCGGCGGCGGTGATGCTATCGCAATCGCTGATGAATATCGCGCTTAACCCGCTCTTCATCTTTGGGTTCGGCCCGGTTCCTGGGCTGGGGATCGAAGGCGCGGGCGTGGCCACATTCGCGGCGCGGGTTCTGGCCTTTGCGGGGCTGGCGGTCTTTGCGGTGCGGTCCGGGAGGCTCTGCCTGAACATGCGCGCGCTCGACGGGATCGGCGACACCTTCCGGCGTGTAACGCGCATCGGCGGCCCCGCCGCGCTGTCCAACGCGATCAACCCGGCGGGCATGGCGCTGGTGACCGGGGCGGTGGCCACGCTGGGCGACGCCGCGGTGGCGGGGTTCGGCGCGGCGACGCGGGTGCAATCGCTGCTCTTCGTCCCGATGTTGGCGCTTTCGGCCGGCATCGGCCCGGTGGTGGGGCAGGCCTGGGGCGCGGAGAACCGGGCGCGCGCCCAGGCGGCAACGGCTTTGACCTTCGGGATATGCGTCGGATACGGCGCCGCTCTGAGCGCAGTTCTTTGGATTTTTGCCGACCCGCTGGCGCGGCTCATGACCGACGGCTCGGATGCGTCGGGCTTTGCCGCGCAATATCTGCGGATCGTCAGCCTGGGGTTCTTTGGCTACGGCATTCTGGTGACCGCCAACGCAGCGATGAACGCGCGGGACCGGGCGCTTTGGTCGATGGGCCTCTCGGCGGCACGGATCGCGCTGGTCTATGTGCCGCTGGCATGGGCCGGGGTCTGGGCCTTCGGCTTTGCGGGCATCCTGGCGGCGGCGCTGCTGGCGAACCTGCTGGCGGCCTGGGGCGCGCTGATCGCAGCGCGCGCGGTCGGGTTGCTGTCGACAAGCGCGCCGCCGGTCGCGCGGCTTACGGTCAATTGACACCACCCGCCCGCGTTGCTACCCCGCCGCCCTCTGACGTAAGGGTGGAATATGGGACGCGCGCGCAAGGGACGGGACATTTCGGGCTGGCTGGTGGTGGACAAGCCCGCCGGCATGACCTCGACCGCTGTGGTCAACAAGGTGCGCTGGGCGTTCTCGGCCAAGAAGGCCGGGCACGCGGGCACGCTCGACCCCGAGGCGACCGGCGTGCTGGCCATCGCGCTGGGCGAGGCGACCAAGACGGTGCCTTACGTGACCGATGCGCTGAAGGCTTATCGCTTTCTGGTGCGGCTGGGGCAGGCGACCAACACCGATGACGCCGAGGGCGAGGTGATCGCCGAAAGCGACGCCCGCCCGACCGATGACGAGATCAAGGAGGCGCTGCACCAGTTCGTCGGCGACATCGAACAGGTCCCGCCGCAGTTTTCCGCCGTCAAGATCGACGGCGAGCGCGCCTACAAGCGCGCTCGCGACGGCGAAGAGATGGAGCTGGCGGCGCGTCCGCTGTGGGTCGAGGAACTGGTCATGACCGGCCGCCCCGATCCCGACCACGTCGAGCTGGAAATGACCTGCGGCAAGGGCGGCTATGTCCGGTCCATCGCGCGCGACTTGGGCAAGGCTTTGGGCTGTTACGGCCATGTCGTGCGCCTGCGCCGGGTCTGGTCGGGGCCCTTCGACGCCGAGGACGGCCTGACGCTCGACCAGATCGAAGCGATGGCCAGGACGCCCGATCTGGACACCTATCTGCGCCCGGTCGAGGAGGGGCTGGCGGATCTGCCGCAGCTTTCCTGCACGCCCGAGGCCGCGGCCAGGCTGCGCCACGGCAATCCGGGGCTGGTGATCGGGTCCGACGTCGAATACGGCGAAGAGGCCTGGGCCGCGCTCGACGGCCATGCCGTCGCAGTCGGCGTGTTCAAGGCTGGCGCGCTGCATCCCACCCGCGTCTTCAACCATGGCTGAGACTGGGCGGTGATCGAGCGGCGGCACCGGTCCGACGACAGCGCGTCGCTGGCGCTCTATTCCGAGTGCGAGGCTTATCGCTATGGGCTGGAGCGCGTCTGGGACAGCGGCCACGGGGCGCTCGCCTTTGTCATGCTCAACCCCTCGACCGCGACGGAATTGCGCAACGACCCGACCATCGAACGCTGCGAACGGCGGGCGCGGGCGATGGGCTATGGCGGCTTGCGGATCGTCAACCTCTTCGCGTTCCGCGCGACGCAGCCCGCCGATCTGCGCCGCGCCGCCGATCCGGTCGGGGCCGAAAACGATGCGATCCTGGTGGAATGGTGCGGGGGCGCGCGCGACGTGATCGCCGCATGGGGCGTGCATGGCGCACTCTTGGGCCGCGCGGCCGAGGTCGCGCCTCTGTTGCCGCCGCAGACCCTGCATCTGGGGCTGACCAAGGCCGGGCATCCGCGCCATCCTTTGTACGTCAGCTATGCCCGTCAGCCCGCGCCGAGGCCGCTGGCCGCGCGCTATGCCACGCCGGGCGAGCGCTGAGGCGCGGGTCAAAGTATCGTTAACCCAAAGCTTCGAAACGCGTTGATCGGGGTCCTGGCATGACGGATAGTACGCGCTGGTGATGGTGTGAAGGACACGGCGATGCTGTGGCTTGCAGGTTTGATGGGTATGATGCTGGTGGGGTCGGTCGCGTTCGTCGGCACGGGCTCTTCGGATGACGAAGACGATCCGGATGAAACCCCCGACGAGTCGCTGGATGCGACCGTGGATGCGGGCTCGGACCAGACCATTCTGGACCTTGCGGCTGTCGATCAGGGCGCGGCGGCCAGCGCCAACCAGATCGCACAGGGGTCCGGTGACGGCGACGAACTGACCGGCGGCGCGCAGACCGATCTGATGTCCGGAGAGGAGGGCGACGATCTGCTCTCGGGTCTTGGCGGCGACGATGAGATGCTGGGCGGGGACGGCGCCGATACCCTGTCGGGCGGCGCGGATAACGACACCCTGCACGGCGAGGGCGGCGCCGATCTGATGCTGGGCGGCGACGGTGACGACGCGCTGTTCGGTCATGGCGGCGACGATGACATGCAGGGCGGGTCGGGCGCCGACAGCCTTGAGGGCGGGCTGGGCGACGACATCCTGCGCGGCGGCGATGGCGACGACGGTCTGAACGGCCGCGAAGGCAACGACACGCTGATGGGCGGGGCCGGGCAGGACGCGCTCTTTGGCGGCGATGGGGACGATCTGCTGCTGGGCACGTTCGGCACCGGCGGGCCGGGCGATTTCTTGAACGGCGGAAACGGCGCCGATCATCTGGTAGCGGGGAACGGCGACACTGTCTCGGGTGGGGACGATGCAGACATCTTTCAGTTGACCGAAGGCCAGATCGACACCGCCGCCGACCTGCGCGATTTCGACCATGCCGAGGATCGCCTGCTGGTCGTCTTCGACGACAGCGGCGCCGACGCGGACACCGAACTGGAACTTGAGATGCGCCTCTCGGAGACCGACCCCGAGATCACCGAAGTTCTGGTGAACGGTGACGTGCTGGCACTCTTGCCTACCGCCGGTGCGCCCGCCGCGGATCAGATTGTTCTGGTTGGCGAAAGCGCGGCCGGGGTGCTGCCGGTCGGCTAGGGCGTTCCGAACCCCGGGACCGCCCCTTTACATCCTCATCGCGATGCCCTAAACGCGCGCATCCGCTCGTGACGGGCGGAGCTCTCCATGGGCCTTGCTGGACGACATCCCGGCTTGCGCCATCCCTCAAACCTTAGCAAAGGAGACCCCGATGTCGATCACTGCCGAAGAAAAAACGCGCCTGATGAAAGAATTCGCGACCAAGGACGGCGACACCGGTTCGCCCGAGGTTCAGGTCGCCATCCTCACCAGCCGCATCAGCACCCTGACCGAGCATTTCAAGACCCACAAGAAGGACAACCACTCGCGCCGTGGCCTTCTGAAACTGGTCGCACAGCGCCGCAAGCTGCTGGACTACACCAAGTCCAAGGACGAAGCGCGCTATCAGGACCTGATCAAGCGTCTGGGCATCCGCCGCTAAGCGCCAGGCTGCCAACATATTCCAACGACGCTGACGCCCGCCGGTTTCCGAGCGGGCGTTTTGCGTGGCGCGCGCGGCATATCGACCGCGCTTGACCTATAGGGAGAGCGCGGGGGACGTGCTACACTTTCCGGTGTTTCCAGGAGGTGTTCATGCCGCAGAATTTCAAGGCCGCGTCCGGGCAGTCCGGGCAGTCCGGGCAGGATGCCAAGACCCGGCCAAACACGTTGTCGCGCGGCCAGCGCCGTACCGCCACGGGCGCCGCCAGCCCGGTGACCGGGTTGACCCGCGATTTCACCTTTCCCGACGATCTTGCGCCGACGCACCGGTTCGGTGTGGACGTCTCGCACCACCAGGGCACGATCGACTGGCCCGCGCTGGCGCGCAGCGGGCCGCGTTTTTGTTATGTCAAGGCGACCGAGGGGCAGAGCTATCGCGATCCGCGTTTCGTGGCCAACATCAAGGCCGCCGCCGCGCAGGGTCTGGCGGTGGGGTCGTATCATTTCCTCAATGCCAACGTGCCGGCCGACGCCCAGGCCGAGGCCTATCTGAAGGCCCGCGACGATGCCGGGGTTGCGCAGGCGCTGGCCCCCTGTCTGGACCTGGAATGGGATTACCTGAACGGCACCGACCGCTGGGCGGACAAGAGCGCGGCCACCGTCGCCGACGCGGCCAAGGTCTGGCTGGACCGGGTCGCGAAAGAGACCGGGCAGGTGCCGATCATCTACACAAACCTGGACTGGTGGACCGAAAGGCTGGGCAGCGCCGGGGCGCAGTTGCAGGGACATCCGATCTGGATGTCGCGCTATGGCGGCTATGCCACCGGCACGCCCAATTTGATGGACGGGTTCACCTGGCGGTATTGGCAGTTCACCGACCGCGCGACGGTGCCGGGCATCACGGGCGCGGTCGATGCCAACGTCGCCAATGCCGACAGCGACACGGTGACCAACGCGGCGGCCCCCACGCCCGCCGCCGGCCCGGCCTGCACCGTGACCGAGGCATTCCCGGAGGTTTCGGCCCCCGATGCCGACACGCTGAAGAAAATCTACGATCTGGCGCGTGCGCTCTTCGGCTCTCTGGACGACAGCGGCGTCGCGATGGTGCGGGTGCTGGTCAACACCTCCGATCCGCGCCGTCTGGCGCGCATCGCCGCCGGCGATGCACCGCGCGATCTGTCAGCGTCGGAGAAGACGGCGTTCTTCGATCTGGGCCGGTCCGATCTGGGCGGCGGCAAGCTGACGCAGCAACAGGTGGATTACCTCAATATCCTGCTGGCGGGGGCCGATCCCGACCAGGTGCGGGCTTGTTTGCTGGACCGCTGAGCCGCCCGTCCGGCCGCGCCTTTCGGCCCTGACACGGACGCGCGCTTTGCGGTTTCAAATGCCTGCGATTTGCTGTAAGGCCACGTCATCTGAGACGTGACGCTTTGACCCCGGCGCATGGAACGATGAAGGGGTCGGCGGCAATGGGGCCGCCAATCAATCGCGGGACCCGGCAGGGGCTGGGAGTGCCCGTCTACAGGATACGATGATGTTCAACATTACGACGAAAAGCATGCAGTGGGGCGAGGAAACGCTCACACTGGAAACGGGCAAGGTTGCCCGCCAGGCGGATGGCTCTGTCATCGCCACCCTCGGCGAAACCTCGGTCATGGCCAACGTGACCTTCGCCAAGGAACCCAAGCCCGGTCAGGATTTCTTTCCGCTGACCGTGCATTACCAGGAAAAATACTATGCCGCGGGCAAGGTGCCTGGCGGCTTCTTCAAGCGCGAGGCGCGGCCGACCGAAAAGGAAACGCTGACCGCGCGCCTGATCGACCGTCCGATTCGTCCGCTGTTCGTGCCGGGCTTCAAGCACGAAGTGCTGGTCATGTGCACCGTGCTCAGCCACGATCTGGTCAACGATCCCGACATCGTGGCGATGATCGCCGCGTCGGCGGCGCTGACCATCTCGGGCGCGCCCTTCATGGGGCCGATCGCGGGCTGCCGCGTGGGCTTTGAGGATGGCGAATACATCCTCAACCCCGAGGTCGAGGATATGCAGAACCTCAAGAACAACCCCGATCAGCGCCTCGATCTGGTGGTTGCCGGCACCAAGGACGCCGTGATGATGGTCGAATCCGAGGCCTATGAACTGACCGAGGAAGAGATGCTGGGCGCCGTGACCTTCGCGCACGAGCAGATACAGCCGGTTGTCGACCTGATCATCAGCCTGGCCGAAGAGGCGGCGAAAGAGCCGTTCGACTTCCAGCCGCCGGATTATTCCGAGCTTTACGAGGCGGTGAAGGCCGCGGGCGAGGACAAGATCCGCGCAGCCTATGCCATCACCGACAAGCAGCAGCGCACCACCGCCGTGGCCGAAGCCAAGGCCGCCATCAAGGGCGCGCTGAGCGAAGAGCAGCTCGAGGATCCGAACCTCGGTTCGGCGATGAAAAAGCTCGAAGCGGCGGTTCTGCGCGGCGACGTAGTGAAGACCGGCAAGCGGATCGACGGCCGCGCGCTGGACACCGTGCGCCCGATCGTCTGCGAAACCGGCTTCCTGCCGCGGACGCATGGCTCGGCGCTCTTTACCCGGGGTGAAACCCAGGGTCTGGTGGTGACCACGCTGGGCACCGGCGACGACGAGCAGATCATCGATGCGCTGCACGGGAACTTCCGTTCGAACTTCCTGCTGCACTACAACTTCCCGCCCTATTCGGTCGGTGAAGCGGGTCGCGTGGGCCCTCCGGGCCGCCGCGAGATCGGTCACGGCAAGCTGGCGTGGCGCGCGTTGCAGGCGGTTCTGCCGGCGGCGACGGATTTCCCCTACACCATCCGCGTCGTGTCCGAGATCACCGAATCCAACGGCTCGAGCTCGATGGCGTCGGTCTGCGGCGGGTCGCTGTCGATGATGGATGCGGGCGTTCCGCTGAAATCGGCCGTGGCCGGTGTGGCCATGGGTCTGATCCTCGAGGATGACGGATCCTACGCCATCCTGACCGACATCCTGGGCGACGAGGATCACCTCGGCGACATGGACTTCAAGGTCGCGGGCACGGAAAATGGCATCACCTCGCTGCAGATGGACATCAAGGTCGCCGGCATCACGCCCGATATCATGTCCAAGGCGCTGGCACAGGCCAAGGAAGGCCGGATGCACATCCTGGGCGAGATGAACAAGGCGCTCGACGGCGCTGGCGATTTCTCGGTCCACGCGCCGCGCATCGAAACGATGCAGGTGCCCACCGACAAGATCCGCGAAGTGATCGGGTCGGGCGGCAAAGTCATCCGCGAGATCGTCGAAGTGTCGGGCGCCAAGGTCGACATCAACGACGAGGGCATCATCAAGATCGCCTCGCCGAACGCCGACTCGATCAAGAAGGCACATGACATGATCTATTCGATCGTGGCCGAGCCCGAGGAAGGCAAGATCTACGACGGCACGGTCGTCAAGATCGTCGACTTCGGCGCCTTCGTGAACTTCTTCGGCAAGCGCGACGGTCTGGTGCACGTGTCCCAGATCGAGAACCGCCGCCTGAACCATCCTTCGGACGTTCTGAAGGAAGGCCAGGACGTGAAGGTCAAGCTGCTTGGCTTTGACGATCGCGGCAAGGTGCGCCTGTCGATGAAGGTCGTCGATCAGGAAACCGGCGAGGAAATCGCGCCGGAGAAGAAGAAAGAGAGCGCAGACTAAGCTCTGCCTTCTGGATTAGGGAAAGGCCCGCGCCTGGCGCGGGCCTTTTTCGTGTCGGGGCCGGGAAACGGGCGCGCATCGGCTCTTGGGTTCGGACCGGGGCCGACATAAGGTCGGGCCCATGCGCATCCTTGAAAACATCATCAGCGACCGGGGATCGCGCTATGCGGTGTCCGGCGGGCCATGCCGGTCCGAGGACGACGCCAAGGCCTTTCTCAAAGAGCTCAAGCGGCGTAAGAAATTTGCCAAGGCGACGCATAACACCTGGGCCTGCCTGCTGGGCGACACGCCGCTGAAAAACGACGACGGCGAGTCGGGCGCGGGCATGGTGATCCTGCGGATGCTCGAGCGTGAAGGCCTGAGCGATCACATCGTCGTGGTCACCCGTTGGTACGGCGGCAAGCATCTGGGCGGCGACCGCTTTCGCCATGTGCAGGAGGCAGTGCGCCTTTATATAGACGCGCTCAGGCAAGCGGATCCGGCCCCCGGATGAAAAAAGACCCGGGCAAAGCCCGGGCCAGGTCCAACAGGGAGGTGCATGCGATTACCCGCACATGCAACGGGAACTCTTACCTTCATTTCTAAGGCGATAGCCCCTTTTGACTTTGATCTGCGTCAAAAGGGAAGCGCGACCTTAGGACACCAGCCGATAGCCTCCGGATTCCGTCACCAGCAGGCGGGCGTTCGACGGATCGGGCTCGATCTTTTGGCGCAGGCGGTAGATATGCGTCTCTAGCGTGTGAGTGGTGACGCCCGCGTTGTAGCCCCAGACCTCGTGCAGCAGCGTGTCGCGCGGCACCACACCCTCGGTTGAACGGTAGAGGAACTTGAGGATGTTGGTCTCTTTCTCGGTCAGTCGGATCTTGCGGTCGTCTTCGGTGACGAGTGTCTTCATCGCCGGTTTGAACGTGTAGGGCCCAAGCGCAAAGACCGCGTCCTCGGATTGTTCGTGCTGACGCAGCTGGGCGCGGATGCGGGCCAGCAGGACCGAGAACTTGAACGGCTTGGTCACGTAATCGTTGGCCCCGGCATCCAGCCCCAGGATCGTGTCGGCGTCGCTGTCATGCCCGGTCAGCATGATGATCGGGGATTTGACGCCCTGCTTGCGCATCAGCCGGCAAAGCTCGCGTCCGTCGGTGTCTGGCAGGCCGACGTCGAGAATGACCAGGTCATAAATCTGTTCCTTGATCCGCGACATCGCCCCGGCGCCGTTTTCGGCCTCGAAGACCTCGAAATCCTCGGTCATGATCAGCTGCTCGGCGAGCGCCTCGCGCAGATCGTCGTCGTCATCGACCAGCAGAATGTTCTTGAGCTGCGCCATCGGGGCCTCCTATTTCTTTGACGTGAAGATGTGCGTGGCGTTGCGTGGCGGCAAGATTTGCTGCAAAGCTCTCACGCCCTCGTGTTTCCGGCGGGGCTTTGTTACAGAAATCCGGCGGTTTGTTTCACCCCCCGTACGCCCGAGGCCCGAATGACCCTGTCGCCCGACCTGTCTGAAACGCTCGCGCGCGCCCGCGCCGATCTGCGGATGGGCGTGCCGGTGGTACTGTGCGGGTCCGAGGCGGTTCTGGTGGCGCCCGCAGAAACCCTGAGCGCCGCGCGGCTGGCCGAGCTGCGAGAGCTGGGCGCGGCGCTGGATCTGGCGATCACGGGGCGGCGCGCCGAGACGCTGAAGGCGCGCGCCTATGATGGCGATGTGGCGCGGGTGGCGGTGCCGTCAGGGGCCGATCTGGGCTGGCTGCGGTCCATGGCCGATCCGGCGGGCGATCTTTCCTCGCCGATGAAAGGCCCGTTCGAGACCCGGCGCGGCGGTGACGCCGCGCTGCACCGCCTGGCGATCACGCTGGTGAAATCCGCGCGTTTGCTGCCCGCGGCGCTGGTTCTGTCCTTGGACGACGGCCCGGGCTTTGCCGAGGCGCATCACCTGACCTGCATCGACGCGGCGGCGGCAGGGCCGCATCTGCTGACCCTGGCCAAGCTCGACCACGTGGTCGCCGCGCGGGTGCCGCTGCGCGCCGCCGAAAGCGCGCGGCTGCATATCTTCCGTCCCGAGGACGGGTCGGACGAGCATTACGCCATCGAGATCGGTCGCCCCGACCGCGACAAGCCGGTTCTGGCGCGGTTGCATTCGGCCTGTTTCACGGGCGACCTGCTGGGGTCGCTGAAATGCGACTGCGGCCCGCAGCTCAATGCCGCGCTGGCGCAGATGGGGCAGGAGGGGGCGGGCGTGCTGCTCTACCTCAACCAGGAGGGGCGGGGGATCGGTTTGGCCAACAAAATGCGCGCCTATTCCTTGCAGGATCAGGGCTTTGACACGGTCGAGGCCAACCACCGGCTGGGGTTCGAGGATGACGAGCGCGATTTCCGGCTGGGCGCGCAGATCCTGCGGCAGATGGGGTTCCGGTCGGTCAGGCTCTTGACGAACAACCCCGCCAAGATCGCGATGATGGAGGCCTCGGGCGTTCAGGTGACCGAACGGGTGCCGCTGCGCGTGGGCGAGACGCCGCAGAACGAGGCCTATCTGGCCACCAAGGCGGCCAAGTCGGGGCATCTGCTGTGAGCGTCGACGATCTGGTGCTGACCCGGCGGGGCCTGCGCTTTGCCGGGCGGTACTGGCCTTGCACCATCGGGCGCGGCAGGGTCGAAGCCGACAAGCGCGAGGGCGACGGCGCGACGCCCGCGGGTGTGCACCGCATCGTTGGCATGCTTTACCGCCCCGACCGCATCGCCCGGCCCGCCGATTGGGCGTTGCCGATCTGGCCCGGCGATCTGTGGTCCGATGACCCGGCGCACGAGGATTACAACCTGATGGTCCGCGCGCCTTATCCGCACAGCCACGAAAAGCTGCGCCGCGCCGATCCGCTTTACGACCTCGTCATCCTGACGGACTGGAACTGGCCTTATGCGATGCGTGGCCGGGGATCGGCGATCTTTCTGCACCGCTGGCGGCGGGCGGGGTACCCGACCGAAGGCTGCATCGCCTTTCGGCCCGACCATCTGCGCCGGATCGCCGCGCGCATCACCTATGCCTCGCGCCTGATCGTGCCGCCGCTGGACTGAGGCTTAGGCCGCCACGCTGCGGGCGATCCCCTGCAACAGCCCGAGGCATTGCGCCAGCTGGTCGCGGGTGACGAATTCGTCGGGCTTGTGCGCCTGCGCGATAGAGCCCGGCCCGCAGACGACGACCGACATGCCGATCTGCTGAAAGAGCCCCGCCTCGGTTCCAAAGGGCACAACGTCGGCGGAATTGCGGCCCGTCAGCCCGGCGATCAGCTCTTTGGCACGGTTCTTGGGCATCGGCTCCAGCCCCACGACCTCGCCGATGACCTCTGTGCTGATGTCGGCGGCGGGATAGACGTGGCGCATGGCGGGCAGGAGTTCGGTGTCGATATAGCGGGCCAGTTCGGCCTTGACGAAATCGGCGTCGGCGTTCTGGACGGGCCGCATTTCCCAATCGACCTCGGCGCGGCCTGGGATGACGTTATGCGCCACACCGCCCGCGAGGCGACCGATGTTGATGCTGGTCCAGGGCGGATCGAAGCGGCTGTCGGGCGGGGCGCGGTGGCGCAGCGCCTCGGCCAGCTCCATCAGCCGGGTGACGTAGCGCACCGCATAGGTCACCGCGTTGACGCCCGCGTCGGGGTTCGACCCGTGCCCTTCCAGCCCGGTAAAGCGCGCGGTGTATTCGCAGCAGCCCTTGTGGCCTTCGATCACCCGCATCTCGGTCGGCTCGCCGACGATGGCCATCGCCGGGGCGTAGCCGCGTTTCTGCAGCTCGGGCACCAGCGCCTGCGCGCCCAGGCAGCCGGTTTCCTCGTCATGGGTGAAACAGAAGTGCAGCGGCTTGCGCAGGCTCTTAGGGTCCACGGTTTCGGCCAGCGCGAGCGAGGCTGCGATGAAGCCCTTCATGTCGCAGGTCCCGCGCCCGAAAAGCGCGTTGTCGCGTTCGGCCAGCGCGAAAGGATCGCTCGACCAGTCCTGATCCTCGACCGGCACCACGTCGGAATGGCCCGAAAGCACGATCCCGCCGCGCGTCTCGGGCCCCATTGTGGCAAAGAGATTGGCCTTGTGCCCGGTGTCGTCGTGAAACACCTCGACCCGCGCGCCGTGGCTTTCTAGCAGCCCGGCCATGTGCGAGATCATGGCCAGGTTCGGATCGCGCGACACGGTGGGAAAGGCGATCAGATCGCCCAGGATTTCCTCGGTCCGGGGCAGCAGGGTCATGGCTTGACGATCATCTTGCGGGGCCGGTCGCAGAAGCATTCGGCGGGGCCGTTTTCCGTGATCAGGATGGATTCGGTGATCTCCATCCCCCAGTCGCTCATCCACAGGCCGGGCATGAAATGGAAGGTCATGCCGGGTTGCAGGATGGTGTCGTCCTCGGCGCGCAGGCTGACCGTGCGCTCGCCCCAGTCGGGCGGATAGCTGAGCCCGATGGGATAGCCGCAGCGCGCGCCGCGCTCGATCCCGGCGCGTTCCAGCGGGGCGGCGAGGGCATTGGCGATGTCGCTGGCGCGGTTGCCGGCGCGGGCCGCTTCCAGCCCGGCCTCCAGCCCCTCGACCAGGGCGGCCTCGGCGGCGCGGAAGATGTCGGGCGGCTCGCCCAGAAAGATCGTGCGGCAGAAAGGCGTGTGATAGCGGCGGTAGCAGCCCGAGATCTCGAAGAACGTCGCCTCGCCCTTCTGGAAGGGCCGGCCGTCCCAGGTCAGATGCGGGGCCGCGGCGTCGGACCCCGAGGGCAAAAGCGGCACAATGGCGGCGTAATCGCCCCAATGCCCATCGGCCCCCATGATCGCGTCATGCTGGATCTGGGCGACGATCTCGTTCTTGGGGATGCCCGGCTCGACCCGTTCCTCCAGCATGTCGACGATCTTTTCCGAGATCTTGGCGGCGCGGCGCATGAAGGTGATCTCTTCGGCGGATTTCACCCCGCGTTCCCAGTTCACCAGCGCCGTCGCGTCGACCAGCGTCGCCTGCGGCAGCGCCTCTTGCAGTGCGAGATAGGCTTTGGCCGAGAAATAGTAATTCTCGAGCTCGACGCCCAGGCGCGACGCGTCGAACCCCATGCCGATCAGCCGCTGGGACAGATCCTGCATCGGGTGGCGTTCGGTCGATTGCACGTAATTGTCGGCATAGCCGATCACCCGGTCGTCGCCCATCCAGACGGTGCGTACCGCGCCGTTGGTGTCCTGGTTGCGGCCCCACCAGACCGGATCGGCGTCGTGAAAGACCAGCACGCCCTGATGCACGTAGAAGGACCAGCCGTCGTAACCTGTCAGCCAGGCCATGTTCGACGGGTCGGTGACCAGAAGAACGTCGATGCCGGCCTTGTCCATGGCCGCGCGGGTCAGGCCGAGACGGCGCTGATACTCGGCATCGCTGAAGGGCAGATCTTTTTCGAAACGGTGATATAGCATGTCGGGTCCTATTCTATTGGCGGACATTATGCGCGGGCACGCCGCCCGCCGCGTCACAAAAACGACGAACCGCGCCGCAAAACGCGGAAGCGTGCTGCAATTTCGCGCGCCTTCGCCTGGCGATTCCGTTTCGGCACGCGCGTATTTTCCCGCTATGGTAGAGTGCTGAGGTCATATCCACCTTTTGCAAAAGGAAAACGTCCTTTATTCTGCTTAAAAACTGAGCGAATTTACCGGCGATGCTGTAAAAACAAAACAAAACACCGGAGTCCGCGGCTGAGTCTGAGATTGTCCCCAATCCAGTTGCAACATCAGGCCGGACGCGGTTTAGTCCAGTACCGAAAGCGGAAGCAATCCGCAGGACAACAGGACAACAGGGAGCCTGATTTGGCCGAACAGGGAAACAGCGATGCGTTCGTTTCATTTGAACGCGTGCAAAAGAGCTATGACGGTGAAACGCTCGTCGTCAAGGATCTGAACCTGACCATGCCCAAGGGCGAGTTTCTGACCATGCTGGGGCCCTCGGGCTCGGGCAAGACGACCTGCCTTATGATGCTGGCCGGGTTCGAAACCGCAACGCATGGCGATATTCGTCTCGATGGCGTGTCGATCAACCACATCCCGCCGCACAAGCGCGGCATCGGGATGGTGTTCCAAAACTACGCGCTCTTTCCGCACATGACGGTGGCCGAGAATCTCTCGTTTCCGCTTGAAGTGCGCAAGATGGGCAAGTCCGATCGCGAGGCCAAGGTCAAGCGCGCGCTGGAGATGGTGCAGATGGATGCCTTCGGCGGCCGCCGCCCGGCGCAGCTTTCGGGCGGTCAGCAGCAGCGGATCGCGCTGGCGCGGGCGCTGGTCTTCGAGGCCGAGCTGGTGCTTATGGACGAACCGCTGGGCGCGCTCGACAAGCAGCTGCGCGAACACATGCAGTTCGAGATCAAGCGCATCGCCGACAATCTGGGCATCACCGTGGTCTACGTGACGCACGACCAGACCGAGGCGCTGACAATGTCGGACCGCGTGGCGGTCTTCGACGATGGCCGCATCCAGCAGCTGGCGCCGCCGGACGAGCTTTATGAAAAGCCGCAGAATTCCTTCGTGGCGCAGTTCATCGGCGAGAACAACACGCTGGAAGGCACGGTCGAAAGCATCGCGGGCGACCGCTGCACGGTGAAGCTCGACCATGGCGAAGTGATCGACGCGATCCCGGTGAACGTGGCGCAGAAGGGCGAGCGCACCCGCGTGTCGATTCGCCCCGAACGGGTCGAGTTCAACCCCGACATGGGTCCCGACGCTCACACGCTCGAGGCCGAGGTTCAGGAATTCATCTACATGGGCGACGTGTTCCGCACGCGGCTCAAGGTGGCGGGCAAGGACGATTTCATCGTCAAGACCCGAAACCGCGCCGATCAGGAGCGTCTCGATCCCGGCCAGAAGGTCAAGATCGGCTGGCTGCCCGAGGATTGCCGCGCGTTGGACGCGACATAACGTCAGGAACCGTTGCCACGCGTCTGCGTTGCATTACGGTCTGCAAGATATCGCGTGCAGTGTTCGGCGAACGGACGGATGGGCGCGATGCACACAGGGGGGTTGGGGCGAAAATGGCCCATAACCCGTCCCCCTTAAGTTACCGGGCCACTAGGGAGATAAGTATGAAACTCACTAAGACACTCATGGCATCGACGGCGCTGACCGTTGCGGCCGCCGGTGCCTTCGCAGCCGGTCACGGCATGTCCGACAGCATGACTCTGGTCAGCTGGGGCGGTGCCTATCAGGAAAGCCAGCAGCGCGCCTATGTTGAGCCCTACATCGCCATGAACGAAGGCGTTTCGGCGACCTGGGACGAATCCTCGGCCGAGGCCGTGGCCAAGCTGCGCGCGATGAACGAAGCCGGCAACGTGACCTGGGATCTGGTCGACGTGGTGGCCGCCGACGCCATCCGTCTGTGCGACGAAGGTCTGGCGATGGAAATCGACCCCGATGAAGACCTGGCCGCCGCACCGGACGGCACCAGCGCCGAGGACGATTTCGGCGACCTGCTGGTCTCGGACTGCTTCATCCCGCAGATCGTCTATTCGACCACTTTCGGCTACCGCACCGACATGGTGCCCGCCGGTGTCGAAGCGCCGAACGACATCTGCGACGTGTTCGACCTGGAAACCTACCCGGGCAAGCGCGCGCTGGAAAAGCGCCCCATCAACAACATGGAATGGGCGCTGCTCTGCGACGGCGTGGCCAAGGCAGACGTCTATGACGTTCTGGAAACCGAAGAAGGCCAGGATCAGGCGCTTGCCAAGCTCGGCACCATCAAGGACGAGGTGATCTGGTGGTCCGCCGGCGCCGACACGCCGCAGCTGCTGGCCGACGGCGAGATCTTCATCGGCTCGACCTACAACGGCCGTCTCTTCAGCGTGATCGAAGAGCAGGACCAGCCGGTCGCGATGATGTGGGACGCGCAGGTGTTCGACCTGGACGGCTGGATCATCCCCGAAGGTCTGCCGGAAGAGCGTCTGGCCCGCGTCAAGGACTTCCTGAAGTTCGCGACCGACACCCAGCGTCTGGCCGATCAGGCCAAGTACATCAGCTACGGCCCGGCGCGCGCGTCGTCCGCTCCGCTGGTGGGTCAGCATGCCGATCTGGGCATCGAAATGGCGCCGCACATGCCGACCGATCCAGAGAACGCCAAGAACACGTTCCTCTACAACTACGAGTTCTGGGCCGACTACCGTGACGACATCGACGCCAAGTTCCAGGCGTGGCTCGCACAGAACTAATCGCGTGATGGCGGGGTAACCCCCGCCATACAGGCAACGATACGGCGTAGGGCGGGTTCGCCCGCCTTACGCCCCAACCGGGGGAGCGACATGCCCAAGGGCTACATCATCGGACACATCACAGTGAACGACCCCGAGGCGTACAAGGAGTACGTCGAGAAGGACACGCCGATCCTCGAAAAGTTCGGCGCGAAATTCATCGTGCGCGGCGGCGCGTCCGAAACCATGGAAGGCGAGACTCAGAACCGCCACGTGGTGATCGAATTCCCCGATTACGAGACCGCCAAGGCCGCATATCACGATCCCGAGTACCAGCAGGTCGCCGAAATCCGCCGCCGGACCGCGACCAGCACAATTATCCTTGTCGAAGGCACTTGATATCATGAGCGACGCCGCATCCGCACCCGACAAGACCGCAGATTCCGGGCCTGTTCTGGCCGCTGACGGCACACCGCTGAAGAAATCGCTGAACCGGGCGCTGAGAAATCAGAAGATGCGCGCGCTGGCGCTGATCGCGCCGCTCTTGATCTTCGTTCTGGTGACCTTCATCGCGCCGATCGCCGACATGCTGTTCCGGTCGGTCGAGAACCAGATCGTTTCCGAAACGCTTCCGCGCACCACCACGGCGTTGCAGGACTGGGACGAGAAAGGCGGCGAGCTGCCGCCCGCCGAGATCTGGGAAGCCGCCTATTACGACATTTTCATCGCCGCCGAGCGCAAGCTGCATACCCGGCTGGGCACCCGTCTGAACTATGAGCAGACCGGCGTGTCGTCGCTCTTCCGGAAATCCGGGCGCGGGCTGGACGACATCGGCGAGGTCTATCAGGATCAGTTCGAGGATCTGGACGAAAACTGGGACGAGGCGCGCCCCTGGGCCGAACTGATGGGCGATCCTGGCTGGATCGCGGCACAGGAAGGCTGGTCCGAAGGCGCGGGCGCCATGCCGCCGTTCGAGCTGCGCGACGGCATTTCCGACGTCCTGCCGCGCACCGCCGAGACCTATAGCGTCTTCGCCCGCTTCATGCAGACCGACGAAGAAGAAAGCCCGCTGGAGGAAGAGCCCTGGACGCTGATCCACACGGCGCTTTACCAGGACCTCGCCGCGGGCGACGTTTCGTCCTACGACGGCCCGCGCGCGGATATGCTCAAGGCTGCCGACGCGCTGGTCGCCAGCCCCGATTTCGAAACGGTGTCCTTTCAGGAGGCCTTTGTCGATATCGACGAAGATTGGGGCGACATCGACGTCTGGAAGACGATCAAGGTTTACAGCCCCAATTACACATCGGGGTATTTCCTGAACGCTGTCGACATGCAGAAAGGCGCCGATGGCCCTGAATTCCGCGACGAGGACGAGCGCATCTACGGGCTGCTCTTCAAGCGGACGTTGTTCATGTCGATGGTGATCACCATTAGCTGTATCATGCTCGCCTATCCGGTGGCCTACCTGCTGTCGAACCTGCGGGCGCGCACCGCGAACCTGCTGATGATCCTGGTGCTGCTGCCGTTCTGGACCTCGCTTCTGGTACGGACCTCGGCCTGGAAGGTGATGCTGCAACAGCAAGGCGTGATAAACGACGTGCTGGTCTGGCTGGGGCTGGTGGCCGATGACGCCCGGCTGGTGATGATCAACAACCAGTTCGGCACAATCGTCGCGATGACGCATATCCTACTGCCGTTCATGATCCTGCCGATGTATTCGGTCATGTCGACGATCCAGCCGTCGTACGTGCGCGCCGCGAAGTCGCTGGGCGCGACCAACTGGACCGCGTTCTGGCGGGTCTATTTCCCGCAATCGGTGCCGGGGATCGGCGCGGGGTCGATCCTCGTCTTCATCCTGTCCATCGGGTACTACATCACGCCCGAGATCGTCGGCGGCACGACCGGTACGTTCATCTCGAACCGGATCGCCTATCACATCTCCAGCTCACTGAACTGGGGGCTCGCCGCGGCGCTGGGCACGATCCTGCTGGCGGTCGTCCTGCTCCTTTACTGGTGCTACGATCGGATCGTCGGCATCGACAACGTCAAGCTGGGGGGCTGAGCCATGGTTGCCGTTCTCACACCGATCGAAAAGAAGCCGCTGTCCTTCACCCTGCCGGTTCTGGCGGCAGCGGGGGCCTTTGCCGGGGTCTTCATCGGCACCGCGCAGGGATCGACCCTATTGGGCGTGATCATCGGCGCGGCGCTGATCGCCGGGCTGGGCTTTCTGGCCATGGAGGTTCTGGGCCACGAACAAGAGCGCATGGTCCGCTGGGCCGTCATCGCCGTCTTCGCCGTGGCGGGGTATCTCTTTGGCGGGCTGCCGGGGCTGGTCATCGGCGCGCTCTTCGGGTGGTTCTTCAGCTGGTTCATCTACTGGATCGGCGAGGGCCGCTATCGCGCCCATCTGGTGCCGTACCTGACGGGCGGTCAGGTGCTCTGGCATTATACGTTCCGGGTGATCTGCGGTGCGATCTTCGTGTTCCTGATAACGCCGATCCTCGTGGTGATGCCGCTCAGCTTTAACGCCGAGGATTTCTTTACCTTCACGCCGGAGATGCTGCGCTTTGACCCCGAGGGCTACAGCCTCAAGCATTACCGCGATTTCTTCACCTCGAGCGAATGGCAGCAGGCGCTGCGCAATTCGCTGCTGATCGCGCCGGTGGCGACGCTGCTGTCGGTGGGCTTCGGGACGCTGGCGGCCATCGGTCTGAGCCAGCCGCACGTGCCGTTCCGCCAGACGATCATGGCGATCCTCATTTCGCCGATGATCGTGCCGCTGATCATCTCGGCGGCGGGGATGTACTTCTTCTACAGCCGGATCGGCCTGCAGGGCACCTATCTGGGCGTCGTGCTGGCGCATGCCGCACTGGGCATTCCCTTCGTCATCATCACCGTGACGGCCACGCTCGTGGGCTTTGACCGCTCGCTGACGCGGGCCGCGTCCAACATGGGCGCGGATCCGGTCACCACCTTCTTCCGGGTGCAGATGCCGCTGATTCTGCCGGGCGTGATTTCGGGCGGGCTCTTTGCCTTCATCACCTCGTTCGACGAGGTGGTCGTGGTGCTGTTCGTCGGCTCGGCCAACCAGCAGACCCTGCCCTGGCAGATGTTCACCGGCCTGCGCGAGCAGATCTCGCCCACCATCCTTGCGGTGGCGACGATCCTGGTGGCGATTTCGATTTGCCTGCTGACCACGGTCGAAATGCTGAGGCGGCGCTCCGAGCGCCTGCGCGGGATGAGCCCGGGCTGATCTTTCCGAACGGCGACCTTTCCCGGGCCGCCGTTCATTCTTTGGCAAGGTCGGTCTGAGATGTCTTGACGGAACGCCCCGTCAGGATGCCTCATATGACCCAGCACGATACGCAGCTTGCCAGCCAGGCCCGCCAGAACACCCGCGGCGAGGTGCCGTTCGATTTCCGGGAATGTTTTTATTCGCGCACTGACCAGCGCGGTGTGATCCTGTCGGGCAACGATGTGTTCCGCAGGATTTCCGGCTTCGAATGGTCCGAATTGCTGAAAGCCCCGCACAAACTGGTGCGCCACCCCGACATGCCGCGCGGGGCGTTTCATCTGAAATGGGAACGGCTCAAGGCGGGGCATCCGACCGCCGTCTATGTCAAGAACCGGGCCAAGGACGGGCGTTATTACTGGGTACTGGCGGCGGTCTGGCCGGTCGATGACGGCTATCTGTC
The DNA here is from genome assembly GCF_032586235.1 of Aestuariicoccus sp. MJ-SS9. Lineage (NCBI taxonomy): Bacteria > Pseudomonadati > Pseudomonadota > Alphaproteobacteria > Rhodobacterales > Paracoccaceae > Aestuariicoccus > Aestuariicoccus sp. MJ-SS9. The sequence goes on along the minus strand of NZ_JAWHTD010000012.1, from coordinate 21,954 downwards.
GATCCGGATCAAACCCTCCACCCCGCTTTTCGAAAAGGTGCGCGACATCTACGCCGAGGTGTTGGCCGAAGAGGCCGATGGCCTGTCGCCCGAGGACGGGCACGCCAGCATCGTCGCCCATATCCGCGCGCTGGGATACAGCGATTACGACGCGTTTCAGGCCGACGCGCTGACGCAGGAATGCGCGGCGCGGGCCGCGCGGCTGGGCGAACCGCAGGATGCCGCGCAACGCCGCTTTGGCCTGATGCAAGCCGCGATCGACGACATCCGGACCGAGACCGAGCAGATGACCGAATCGTTCAAGGCGATCCGCACGGTGCCCATGAACATGCGTATCCTCGCATCGCGGCTGGAAAACGCCGGCGGCCCGATCAGCGCGATTTCGGTGAACTACGGCTCGATGCTGGACGAGATGGCGAACTGGGTGCGCGATTTCGTCGATGGTGACGACAGCGCCTTCGTGCGCATCCGCGGCTCGATCGTCAATGGCGCCTTTCTGACCTGCCTTGCGTCGGTGCAGTCGATGATGGCCACGTCCTTTGCCCAAAGCCGTCATCAGGACATGGGCGGGGTCGACGTGGATACAGAACAGCGGATCCTGACCCAGGAGGCCGAGAAATACAAAGCCAACGCCGCCCAGGCGCTCAAGGTGGTCGAGACGGGGGCGGGGCGCCTGTCGCGCAGCGTGCTGGACATGAAGCGCTATGTCACCGGGCTCAGCTCTACCCGGATGATGTGCAAGATCGAAAGCGCGTCGCTGTCCGGATCCGGCGACTCGCTGGCCGGGATCGTGGAACAGCTGGATGCTTGTCAGGACGAGATCGAGAGCAGGCTGTCCAAGATCGTCGAGCGCAACACCGTCATCCAGAGCAATACTTCGATGCTGCGCGCGCTGACCTGAACGCAAACGGCCGGGCAGAGGCCCGGCCGAAAACCCGCTTGGCGGCGATCAGGCGCGGACCAGCTTTTCGTAGCTTTCCGAAATCTCGCGCGTCACGGCGCCCACTTCGAAATTGTAATCACCGATCTGACCCACCGGGGTCACCTCGGCCGCGGTGCCGGTCAGCCAGCATTGCTCGAAGCCTTCCAGCTCTTCGGGCATGATGTGCCGCTCGATCACCTTGATCTGACGGTCCTTCAGCATCCCGATCACCGTCTGCCGCGTCAGACCGTTGAGGAAGCAATCGGGCTTGGGCGTGTGCACCTCGCCATCCTTGACGAAAAAGATGTTGGCCCCCGTCGCCTCGGCCACATAGCCGCGGTAGTCGAACATCATCGCATCCGAACAGCCCTTGGCCTCGGCCTCGTGCTTGGACATGGTGCAGATCATGTAAAGCCCGGCCGCCTTGGCATGGCTGGGCGCGGTTTCTGGCGAGGGGCGCTTCCATTTGGCGATGTCGAGCTTGGCGCCCTTCATCTTGGCATCGCCATAGTAATTGCCCCATTCCCAGGCGGCGATGGCCAGCCGCACCGGGTTGCGCTTGGACGCGACGCCCATGTCCTCACCGGCCCCGCGCCAGGCGACCGCGCGAACATAGGCGTCGGTAAAGCCATTCGCGGCCAGAACCGCGACCTTGGCGGCCTCGATTTCGTCCACGGTGTAGGGGATCTCGAAATCCAGCTGGCGGGCCGAAAAATGCAGCCGCTCGGAATGTTTGCGCGACAGGAAGATAGTGCCGCCGTAGGCGCGCTCGCCCTCGAAAACCGAGCTGGCGTAATGCATGGCATGTGTCAGCACATGCACATTCGCCGCCCGCCAGTCCACCAGCTGGCCATCCATCCAGATCTTTCCGTCGCGGTCGTCATATGCTGCTGACATCGCCGTTCTCCCTTTCAAGCGATTTGCATTTGTTGCGCAGGATACGTCCGCAGCGGACATAATCTTGCGCAAAAACTGCGATTCGCTACCAGTTAAGGGTTGGAATGTCAACAAGGCTGACATAAACTGGCCGGCAACAATAAAACGCCGGAGGCGACGATGGCCGAGGTTCAATCCACGCAGCCCCGAAGCGGCGAATCGCTTCTCTTCCTGACAGACGATCAGCTGAGACAGGGCATCGAGGCGATGTTCTTTGCCTATCGCGGCTTTACCGCCGATCCCGACCGCATCCTGCAGGACATGGGCTATGGCCGCGCGCATCACCGGGCGATCCATTTCATCAACGGCGCGCCCGGCACGACGGTCAACAACCTGCTGTCGATCCTCGGCGTGACCAAGCAATCGCTGAACCGCGTGCTGCGCACGCTGATGGCCGACGGGCTGGTGGAAAGCCGGGTGGGCAGGGTCGACAAGCGCGAGCGTCACCTGTTTCTGACCGAGGCCGGAGAGGCGCTGGAACGGAAATTGTCCGACGCGCAGCGCGAACGGATGCGCGCGGCCTACCGACAGGCCGGGCCCGAGGCCGTGGCCGGGTTCAAACGCGTGCTTGAGGCGATGATGGATACCGATCTGCAGCGCCATTACCAAAAGCTGCGGGAGCCGCGCTGATGGCCGATCCCGATGCGCATCTGCTGATCGTCGACGACGACGAGCGCATTCGCGGCCTGTTGCAGAAATTCCTGATCCGGCACGGCTTTCTGGTCAGCGCCGCGCGAGATGCCGCCCATGCGCGGCGGATCCTCAGCGGGCTCGACTTCGACATGATCGTGCTTGACGTGATGATGCCCGGCGAGGACGGGGTCAGCCTGACCCGCGGCATCCGCGAAAACTCGACCACGCCGATCCTGCTGCTGACCGCACGGGCGGAAACCAGCGACCGGATCAAGGGGCTCGAGGCGGGGGCGGACGATTACCTGGCCAAGCCGTTCGAACCAAAAGAGCTGCTGCTGCGGATCAACGCGATCCTGCGGCGCATGCCCGACACCAGCGCCGAGGACAGCGCGCCCAAGCTGATCACGCTGGGCCCGATCCGCTATGACATCGAGCGCGGCGAGATGTGGAAGGGCGACGATCCGGTGCGGCTGACCGCCACGGAAAGCCAGCTGATGAAGATCTTTTCTGCGAAACCGGGCGAGCCGATCAGCCGCGCCAAACTGGTCGAGGATCTGGGCCGCGACAAGGGCCAGGCGCAGGAACGCGCGGTGGATGTGCAGATCACCCGGCTTCGGCGCAAGCTGGAGGCCGACCCCAAGCAGCCGCGCTATCTTCAGACCGTGCGCGGCGCGGGCTATATGCTGGCGCCGGACTAGCGGCTTGAAGCCCGCGGCGCGGGCTGGCAGGTGTCGCGAAACGGGATTTCGAACAGAAGAAGGGCCAAGATGACCACTGCTTTGATCACGCATGCCGAGTGTCTGGAGCATGTCACACCGGACGGTCACCCCGAACGCGTGGCGCGGCTGGAACATGTGCTGCACGCGCTGGCGCCGCTCGACCTGATGCGCCTGACCGCGCCCGAGGCGACGGACGACGATCTGCGGCGCGTGCATCCGCAGGCGCATATCGATGCGATCAGGGCCGCGCTGCCCGCCAAGGGGTTACACCAGATCGACGGCGATACCTGGCTGTCGCCGGGCTCGCTCTCGGCGGCGCTGCGCGGGGCGGGGGCGGTGCTCAGGGCGGTGGATGCGGTGCTGGCCGGCGAGGCGCAGAACGCCTTTTGCGCCATCCGTCCCCCGGGGCACCACGCCGAGCGGCAGACGCCGATGGGGTTCTGCCTTTTCGGCAACGCGGCGCTGGCGGCGAAACACGCGCTGGACGCGCATGGGCTGGCCCGCGTGGCGGTGGTGGATTTCGACGTGCATCACGGCAACGGCACGCAGGACCTTCTTTGGGACGAGGCGCGCGCGCTGGTGGTGACCAGCCAGCAGATGCCGCTCTGGCCCGGTTCGGGCGACCCGTCCGAGCGCGGAGCGCATGACAACATCCTGAACGTGCCCCTGCCGCCCGGCAGCGGCGGTGCCAAGATGCGCGCGGCCTACGAGGCCCAGGTCTTCCCGCGCCTGCGCGCGTTCCGGCCCGAGCTGATCATCCTGTCGGCCGGGTTCGACGCGCATCAGGACGACCCTCTGGCGAACCTCAACTGGGCGACCGGCGATTTCGCCTGGCTGACCCGTGAATTGTGCGCCATCGCGGCGGAGGTCTGCGAGGGCCGGGTGGTCTCGACCCTGGAAGGGGGCTATGATCTGGGCGCATTGGCCGAGGCGACGAAGGCCCATGTAGAGGCATTGATGGAGGCAGGGGCATGAGCGACACGCCCGTCGACGAAATGACGTTCGAGGCCGCGATGGCCGAGCTTGAAAAGGTCGTGACCCAGCTGGAGCGGGGCGACGTCGCGCTGGAGGAATCCATCGCGCTTTACGAACGCGGCGCGGCTCTGCGCAAGCGCTGCGACGCCAAGCTGAAGGAAGCCGAGGAAAAGGTCGCGGCGATCACGCTGGACGCCGAGGGCAACCCCAAGGGCACCCAGCCGGTCGAGGGGCTCTGACCCTTTGTTCCAGGACGATCTGAAAGCGGCAGGCGTCGCGATTCAGGCCCGGTTCGACCGGGTGTTCGCCGATCTGCCCGATCTGCCGGTGACGCTGGCCATGGCCTATGCAGCACATGGCGGCAAGCGGCTGCGCGGCTTTCTGGTGCTCGAAGGCGCGCGGCTGCATGACGTGGCGCAAGAGCGGGCGATCTGGCCCGCCTGCGCCATCGAGGCGGTGCATGCCTACAGCCTCGTGCATGACGATCTGCCCTGCATGGACGACGACGACCTGCGCCGTGGTCAGCCCACGGTGCACCGCAAATGGGACGACGCGACGGCGGTTCTGGCGGGCGATGCGCTGCAAACCTTGGGGTTCGAGCTGGTCAGCCGCCCCGAATGCCACCCCGACCCCGCCGTGCGCGCCGACCTGGCGCTGGGTCTGGCGCGGGCCAGCGGCGCGCAGGGCATGGTGATGGGCCAGGCGCTCGACATGGCGGCGGAGGCCGCCGAGACGCCGCTAAGCCTCGATCAGATCACCGATCTGCAGGCCGGCAAGACCGGCGCGCTGATCGTCTGGTCGGCACAGGCGGGCGCGGCTCTGGCGCAGGCCGACACCGCCCCGCTGACGGATTACGCCACGCGGCTGGGGCTGGCCTTCCAGATCGCCGACGACGTGCTGGATGTCGAAGGCGACGCCGAGGCGATGGGCAAGGCAGTGGGCAAGGACGCGGGCCGGGGCAAGGCGACCTTCGTGTCGCATCTGGGGCTCGACGGGGCGAAACGCCGCGCCGAGACGCTCGTGACCGAGGCCTGCGACGCCTTATCTTGTTACGGTGACAGTGCCGAGACCTTGCGGCAGGCCGCCCGCTTCGTTATCTCGCGCCGGAACTGACGAAAGATGCCGCCATGCCCGACAGGCCCGCAACTCCGCTTCTTGACCGGGTCCACAGCCCGGCCGATCTGAAATCGTTCAGCGATGCCGAGCTGGTGCGCCTGGCCCGCGAGCTGCGCGAAGAGACGATTTCGGCGGTGTCGGAAACCGGCGGCCATCTGGGCGCGGGGCTGGGCGTGGTCGAGCTGACGCTGGCGCTGCACGCGGTCTTCGACGCGCCGCGCGACAAGATCGTCTGGGACGTCAGCCACCAGTGTTATCCGCACAAGATCCTGACGGGCCGCCGCGACCGCATCCGCACCTTGCGGCAAAAGGACGGGCTCAGCGGTTTCACCAAGCGCAGCGAGTCACTCTACGACCCCTTCGGCGCGGCGCACAGCTCGACCTCGATCAGCGCTGCGTTGGGCTTTGCCGTGGCGCGCGATCTGGGCGGGTCCTGTGACACCGGCCACGGCGACGCCATCGCGGTGATCGGCGACGGCGCGATGAGCGCGGGCATGGCCTATGAGGCGCTCAACAACGCGGGCCATCTGAAAAAGCGTCTGATCGTCATCCTGAACGACAACGAGATGTCCATCGCCCCGCCCACCGGCGCGATGTCGTCCTACCTCAGCCGCCTTTACGCCGAAGCGCCGTTCCAGGATCTCAAGGCCGCGGCCAAGGGGGCGGTGTCGCTGCTGCCTGAACCCTTCCGCGAAGGGGCCAAGCGGGCCAAGGAAATGCTCAAGGGCATGACCGTGGGCGGTACGCTCTTCGAAGAGCTGGGTTTCAGCTACGTCGGCCCCATCGACGGGCACGATCTGGGGCAGCTTCTGCCGGTGCTGCGCACCGTGCGCGACCGCGCGACCGGGCCGATCCTGATCCATGCGCTGACCCGCAAGGGCAAGGGGTACGGCCCCGCCGAGGGCGCCGCCGACCGGGGCCATGCGCGCGCGCGGTTCGACGTTCTGACCGGCGAGCAGAAAAAGGCCCCGTCGAACGCGCCGAGCTACACCAAGGTCTTTGCGCAGTCGCTGATCCAGCTGGCCGCCGACGATCCGCAGATCTGCGCCGTGACGGCGGCGATGCCCGACGGCACCGGGCTTGATCTTTTTGCCGAACGCTATCCCAGCCGCTGCTTCGACGTGGGCATCGCCGAACAGCACGGCGTGACGTTCAGCGCCGGTCTGGCCGCCGGCGGGATGAAGCCGTTCTGCGCTATGTATTCGACCTTCCTGCAGCGCGGCTATGACCAGGTGGTGCACGACGTGGCCATCCAGCGCCTGCCGGTGCGCTTTGCCATCGACCGCGCGGGGCTGGTGGGGGCCGACGGGGCCACCCATGCGGGCAGCTACGACATCGCCTATCTGGCCAACCTGCCGGGCATGGTGGTCATGGCCGCCGCCGACGAGGCCGAGCTGAAACACATGGTTGCCACCGCCGCCGCGCATGACGAGGGGCCCATCGCCTTCCGCTATCCGCGCGGCGAGGGCGAGGGCGTCGAGATGCCCGAGCGCGGCAAGGTTCTGACGATCGGAAAAGGCCGGATGATCCAGCAGGGCAGCCGTGTGGCGATCCTTTCGTTCGGCACCCGTTTGGGCGAGGTCATGCGCGCGAGCGAGGCGCTCGAGGCGCGGGGCATCCGCCCGACGGTGGCCGACGCGCGCTTCGCCAAGCCGCTCGACCGCGATCTGATCCTGTCGCTGGCCCGCGACCACGAGGCGCTGATCACCATCGAAGAGGGCGCGGTCGGCGGCTTCGGCAGCCATGTGTCGCAGCTGTTGTCGGACGAAGGTGTCTTCGACGACGGGCTGAAGTTCCGCTCTATGGTGCTGCCCGATATCTTCATCGATCAGGCCAGCCCGCGCGACATGTACGCGGTGGCCGGGCTGAACGCCTCGGATATCGAGGCCAGGGTGCTCAAGGTGCTGGGCGTCGACGTGCTGGAAAAACGCGCCTGAGGCGCGGCCGGTCAGATCACCCCCGCAATCACCATCGCGCCGCCGCCATAAAGCAGCCCCAGGTAGATATAGCCGCCGATCACGAAGACCCCGTCGCGCAGCATCAGCCCGGCGGCGATCAGCGTCATGCCGAGCGCCGTGGTCGTGGCCGAGAACGGGATAAGCGACAGCGGCGGCCAGCTTAGCGCGACCACGACGATCGCGAGATAGGCAAAGCCCGACAGCGGACGCCGCGCCAGCAGCGAAAAGCGCCCACTCGCCCGCCGGTCGAGCCAGCGCGCGGGCCTCTCCAGCGTATCGAGCGCGCGCAGCAGCCGCTCGGTGCGCACCTTCCGGTTGGTCAGGCGGCGCGGCAGCCAGAGCGTGTCGCGGCTCATCAGAGCCTGCACGCCGATGATCAGCACGATGATCGCAAAGATCGCCGGCAGGCCCGGAATGCCCGAAAGCGGCGACACCATCAGCAGGCCGATCAGCATCAGCGTGGCCGAAAACGACTGCCGCCCGATGCTTTCCAGCAGCGTGGCCAGGCTGACGCTCTCTCCCGTCGCAGCGGCGCGCACCTGCGCCAGAACGGCCGCGAGCCCGTTCGGAGGCCCGGCCGAGAGAGTTTCGGCTTTGGCGGCGGCCGTCATGCGCGCTCCTCGGCGAGCACGGCCCGCAGGCCGCTGCGGTAATCGGGATAAAGCAGCGTCACGCCCAGATCGCGCTTGATCCGGTCGTTCCGCACGCGCTTGCTCTCGGCATAGAAACTGCGGGCCATGGGCGACAGATCGGCCTCGTCGAAGGGCACTTCGGGTGGCACCGGCAGGCCCAGCAGGCGCGCGGCCTCGGCGATCACGTCCTGCGGCGGGGCCGGGTCGTCGTCGCAGACGTTGTAGATTGCGCCCGGGTCGGGCCGGTCGATCGATGCGTGCAGCACCTGCGCGATATCGTCCACATGGGTGCGGCTGAAGACCTGGCCGGGCTTGAAGATCCGCTGCGCGCGCCCCTCCATCACCTTCTGGAACGGGCCGCGCCCGGGGCCGTAGATGCCCGCCAGCCGGAAGATGTGCAGCGGCAGGCCGGGGATCGCGGCCCATTGCGACTCGGCGGCGACGCGCGCCTTGCCGCGCGCGGTCGAGGGGGTCAGGGCCGTGTCCTCGTCCACCCAGCCGCCGTCGTGGTCGCCGTAGACCCCGGTGGTCGACAGATAGCCGACCCAGTCGAGCGTCGTGGCGCGCTCTGCGATCAGGTCGCCCACCAAGTCCAGCGCCGGATCGGTGCCGTTCTGCGGGCTGACGCTGGTCAACACATGGTTGGCGCGCGCCAGCGCCGCGCCGACCTCGTCCCGCGACCAGGGCACAGGCACGACGCCCTCGTCGCGCAAGGCTTGCGCCTTGGCCGGATCGCGCGTGGTGCCCAGAACGGTCCAGCCCAGCGGCAAAAGCCGCCGCGCCAGCGCGCGGGCCGAATATCCATGGCCGAGGGAAAGCAACGTGGTCATGCCGCAAGAGTTGGACGCTGCCCCTGATTTTTACAAGCGTGTTATGGCGAACTCTGCGGCGGTTTTTCGCTTCGGGGGCTTCTCGGGCCCATGCCCAAGGACTAGCCTGACTCCATGACCGACCCGCGCCCCGATCTCGACGCCGCCTACGGGCTGGAAACGCCCGAAGACAATCGCAGGCTCTATGCCGCCTGGGCCGGCACCTACGACAGCGGCTTTGCCAGCGACATGGCCTATGTGTTGCCGCTGCGCGTGGCCGAGGCCTTTGCCGATGCCGGAGGGCGCGGCCACGTGCTCGACCTCGGGGCGGGGACGGGGCTTTGCGGCGAGGCGCTGGTACGGCTGGGGGCGGGGCCGGTGGATGCGACGGACCTGTCGCCGGACATGCTGCGGGTGGCCGAGGCCAAGGGAATTTATCAAAGGCTCTTCGAGGGCGATCTGCTGAGACGGCTGGACGTGGCATACGGCCATTACGCCGGGGCGGTCAGTTCGGGGACCTTCACCCACGGCCATGTCGGCCCCGAGGCGATGGACGAGGTGGTGCGCATCCTGGCCCCCGGCGGGCTGGCGGCGCTGTCGATCAATGCCGGGCATTACGACAGCGCGGGCTTCGCCGCGAAATTCGACGCGCTTTCGGTGCAGGCCATCACCGATCTGCGGCTCAAGGACGTGGCGATCTATGGCGCGGGTGCCGAAGGCGATCACGCGCAGGACCGTGCCCTGATCGCGCTTTTCCGGCGGGCGTGAGCGGCAGGCTTCCGCCGATGCGACATTCGCGCTCTGGATTGTGGCGCGCGGATCGACAATCTGGGCTCAGTCGCTGACAATTTTCGGTCCACCCATGACACATCTGTCCCGCCGTGCCCTGCTTTTGGGCTTTGCCGCCACCCTTGCAGGCTGCGGCGGCGGCCGCGTCGACCCCGACGCGCCGCGCCTCAACTTCGCCCAGCCGGGCGAGGGTTTCGCCGAGCCGCCGCTTTATCCCAATGAGACGCCCGAACTGCGGGCGCTGATCAACAAATATGCCGCGATCTACGATCTTCCGCCGTCGCTGATCCACCGGCTGGCGATCCGCGAAAGCACCCACCGGTCCTGGGCGCGCAACGGCCCCTATTGGGGGTTGCTGCAGATCCTGCCCGCGACCGCGCGGTCCATGGGCTTTCGCGGCAAACCGTCCGATCTGCTCGATCCCGAAACTAATCTGAAATACGCCGGCAAGTACCTGCGCGGGGCCTATCTGGTGGCCGGGGGCAACCCCGACGGCGCGATCAAGTGGTACGCCCGCGGCTATTACTACGAGGCCAAGCGCAAGGGGCTCTTGCAGGAAACCGGTTTGCGCCCGGGCTGAGCCTCAGCTGGCGTAATCCGCGCCCTCGGCATCCAGCAGCGCCTTGACCTCGGCCAGGTGGCGGATGTCCTGTTCGGGATATTGCTCGATCTCGGACGCGGTCTTTTCCGCGATCTCGTCGGACAGCACGTCCAGCTCCATCCCGGTTTGCAGCGCGTTGATATAGGTCTGCGCCGCACGTTCGAAATAGAACATCCGGTTAAAGGTCTCGGCCACGGTGTCGCCGATCACCATGACGCCGTGGTTGCCCATCACCATGACCTTCTTCTTCGGGTCGTCGAAAAGCTGCGCGCAGCGTTCGCCCTCGTCCTCGAAGGCCAGCCCGCCGTATTGGTCGTCAATGACCACGCGGTTGAAGAACATCGCGCAGTTCTGGTCGATGGGCGGCAGGCGCTTGTCCTTGAGAGTGGCCAGAACGGTGGCGTAGATCGAATGCACATGCATCGCGCAACGTGCATGCGGGCAGTGCCGGTGCAGCCCGCCGTGCAGGCCCCAGGCGGTCGGATCGGGCGCGCCAGGCTTCTTCAGCGTGTCGGGGTCGTTGGCGTCCACCAGGATAAGGTCCGACGCGCGGATGCGGGCAAAATGCATCTGGTTGGGGTTCATCAGGAACTGCGTGCCGTCGTCGTTGACCGACAGGCTGAAATGGTTGGCCACGGCCTCGTGCATGTTCAGCCGCACGGTCCAGCGAAAGGCGGCGGCCAGATCGACGCGTTCCTGCCAGTGGTCGATATTGGCGATGCTGTGCGGTGCGTTCATGGCGCGTCTCCTTCGTGGCTTGTTGCGCGCGAGTGTAGAAAGCCCGCGCCCGCGCGTCCAGCGCCGTCAGAGCGGTCGCGAGGGCACCCAGGCATAGCCGTCGGGGCAGAGCAGGTAGCATTCGCGCAGCCCGTGCGGCTTGTCTGTAGGCGGCTGCAAGAGGGTCATGCCCGCCGCCTCGCCGCGTGCCGCGGCGATGTCGGGATCGGTGTCGTAAAGCCGCAGCTCGGCCCCCGCGCCGCGCGGCGGGTTCTCGGGCAGCAGGGCAAGGTAGGGGTTGGCGCCGTAAGTGCCGTCGGAATGCAGCTGGAACACCGCATCGCCATAGCGCAATATTGCGAAATCGGCCGAGACCCGATGCGCGGTCATGTCGAAGACAGCCGCCAGCATCCGCGCCTGCGCGCGCACGTCACGGACCAGCAGGTTAAGCCCGATCCCGCGCAACGAGGCGCCGAAATCCTCGGGCGGGACGGTTTCGTAATCCATGTCAGCACCTCTGACCTTTTTGGCAGGTTGCACCTGTCAGGACAAGCTGTCAACCTGCGCGGCAACGACCGAAGAGGGGCAGATGCAGCCAGCAGAAATCGTGATGCCCGAGGGCACGCCGGCGGAATATTTCACCGATGCCGCCGCGGCGGTGGACCGGCTTTGCCAGCTTTACGATCTGTCGGCGCGGTTCCTGCGCGATCGCTTTGCCCAGGCGATCGCCTCGGGCCATCCGGGCGTGCGGTATCGCGCGTTCTACCCCGAGATCCGGATCACCACGCAGACCTTCGCCAAGATCGACAGCCGGCTCAGTTTCGGCCATGTGTCGCAGCCCGGCACCCATGCGATCACCGTGACGCGGCCCGATCTCTTCCGGCATTACCTGCAGCAGCAGATCGGGCTCTTGCTGGCCAATCACGACGTGCCGGTGCGCATCGGGCCGTCGGACACGCCGATGCCGGTGCATTTCGCGGTGGCCAATTTCCCCGACATCTCGGTCCCGCAAGAGGGCGCGTCGGAATTCATCCTGCGCGACGTCTTCGACGTGCCGGATCTGTCGACCACCAACGACGACATCGTCAACGGCCTGGCCAAGCCCGCGCCCGACGGGGCCGAGGCGCTGGGCCCCTTCACCGCGCAGCGGGTGGATTATTCGCTGGCCCGGCTGGCGCATTACACCGCGACCGATCCCGAGCATTTCCAGAACCACGTTCTCTTCACCAACTACCAGTTCTACGTCAGCGAATTCGAGGCCTATGCCCGCGCGCAGCTGGCCGATCCGGCCAGCGGCTACACCAGTTTCGTCAGCACCGGGAATGTCGAGATCACAGAGCCCGACGCGCCGATCCCCGACAGCCCCAAGATGCCGCAGATGCCGACCTATCACCTGAAGCGGCCGGGCGGGGGCGGGATCACGCTGGTCAATATCGGGGTGGGACCGTCGAACGCCAAGACGGCGACCGACCACATCGCGGTGCTGCGTCCGCACGCCTGGATCATGGTTGGCCATTGCGCGGGCCTGCGCAATTCGCAAAGCCTGGGCGATTTCGTGCTGGCGCACGCCTATCTGCGCGAGGACCGGGTGCTGGACGACGACCTGCCGGTCTGGGTGCCGATCCCGGCGCTGGCCGAAATCCAGATCGCGCTGGAACAGGCGGTGGCGCATGAAACCCAGCTGGAAGGCTTCGACCTGAAACGGGTGATGCGCACCGGCACCGTGGCCAGCGTCGACAACCGCAACTGGGAACTGCGCGACCAGCGCGGCCCGGTGCAGCGGCTGTCGCAATCGCGCGCCGTCGCGCTGGACATGGAAAGCGCCACCATCGCCGCCAACGGCTTTCGCTTCCGGGTGCCTTACGGCACGCTGCTGTGCGTGTCGGACAAGCCGCTGCACGGCGAATTGAAGCTGCCGGGCATGGCGTCTGATTTCTACAAGACCCAGGTCGCGCGGCATCTGATGATTGGAATCAGGGCGATGGAGCATATCCGAAACATGCCGCTGGAGCGCATCCACAGCCGAAAGCTGCGCTCTTTCGAAGAGACAGCCTTTCTCTGATCCCACGAAAATGACCCAAAATGCATGATTTCCCCTTGCAATGGGCCACTAATCGTTGTGTTTGATCTCTATATACAGTTTACTGACGTCGATGGGGCCCTAGACAAAGGGGCAGTGAAGGAGACCATGAAATGGCGAAACCGATGACCAAGACCCAGCTGGTGGCCGCTCTGGCCGAGGAAATGGGCACCGACAAGAAAACCGCCGGCGGCGCGCTCGATGCGATCACCGGGATCATCACCAAGGAAGTGTCCGGCGGCGGCGCCGTGACCCTGCCGGGTGTGGGCAAGATCTATTGCCGCGAGCGGCCCGAGCGCATGGTGCGCAACCCCGCCACCGGCGAGCAGTTCAAGAAAGAGGCCGACAAGGTGGTCAAGATGACCATCGCCAAGGCGCTCAAGGACAGCGTCAACGGCTGAGGCTTTCGACGCCTGAGTTTACGGAAGGGTCGCTTCGGCGGCCCTTTTTCTTTGCGGGCTGACGGGTGACGCTCGCTCTGAAGAGCATCGCCCCACCCGCCATCCCGCAGGCCTCAGATGTTGGTGAGGGGGCGGCGTTGCAGCCCGTCCGCGTCGAAGTTCGATGGATCGAGCCAGGTGTCGAACCGGGTCTTGAGCGCTGGCCATTCGCTGTCGAGGATCGAGAACCACGCGGTGTCGCGATTGCGCCCCTTGTAATGGGTGGCCTGGCGGAAGGTGCCTTCGTAGGTAAAGCCCAGCCGCTCGGCGGCGCGGCGCGACGGCGCGTTGAGCGCGTCGCATTTCCACTCGTAGCGGCGGTATCCCAGGTCGTCGAAGACATGCGCCATCAAGAGCGCCATCGCCTCGGTCGCGGCGGTGGTGCCTTGCAGGGCGGGGGCGAAGTTGATGTAGCCGACCTCGATGCTGCCCTGTTCGGGCGCGATGCGCAGGGGCGAGCAGAAGCCGGCAGGGACGTCGCCCGGGGTGAGGATCGTGTAGAACAGAGGATCGCGGCTGGCGGCGGCCTGCGCGGCCCAGTCGGTGGCCTCATGAACATCCGCGAAAGGCTCGATCGGCAGGTAGGTCCAGTTGCGGCCCTCTGTGTCGGCGGTGAAGGCGGCGAAAAGACCGGGGCCGTGACCGGCGCGCAAAGGGTGCAGAGCGACGTGGCGGCCCGCCAGCGGCCGGTGCGGCGGCGCGGGGCGGGGCATGGAAACGGTGAGGGGCAGCCCGATGGAATGCCGAGCGCATGTTGCGTTATGTTGCCAATAGATACTTTTGTTGAACTTAACCAATACTTTAACCGAACTTCGGTATGTGAGGCGTTTCGTTGTGTTGCGTACATTTATCCTCGTGGTAGGCTAGTAGAACGTCTTTAGACGGCGCTGACAATAAAAGGGAATCCGACTCAGGCTTCCCATCAGTCAGCGGGGAGAGCCAAACTTTGCCGCGACGAGTAGAAGAAATGAGCGCTGTCGAGGTGAAGCGGCTCAAGCATCATGGTGGCAAGAATACACGCTTCGTTGCTGTCGGCGGTGTCACTGGTCTCATTCTACAGATAACACCAACCGAAGCCAAAAGCTGGCTGTTTCGCTACACTATGAATGGCAAGCGGCATGCGATGGGGCTGGGCAGCTATCCAACCGTATCGCTAAGCTTGGCTCGTGAACGGGCGCGCGACGCTGCGGATGCCGTTTGGAGAGGTGAAAACCCCCTTAGAGCCAAGCAATCAAAGAGGGCAGTCCCGAGTTTCTCGGAGGCCATGGGACGCTTCATCGAAAAGAAAGAGCCAGAATTTTCGTCAGAGAAATATGCGAAACTGTACCGTTCAGAATTGGAGCGATACGCGGTGCCAGAGATAGGCGACACCCCAGTGGATGAAATCGACCGAAGGGACGTGCTCAGGGTCCTAGGGCCCATCTGGCAAGAAAAGACGGCTACGGCGAAGAAGCTCAGGGGCAAGATCGAGGGTGTCCTCGACTGGGCTAAGGTGAATGGGTTTCGAGAAGGGCTTAATCCGGCAGCTTGGAAGGGAAACCTCGAACATGACCTGGCGAGTGCGAGCAAGCTGATCCGGGCGAAACAGGAGCATCGTCCAGCGCTGTCGCTATCTGATGCCCCACAATGGTTTGCTGACCTCAAAAAACGCGGTGGTGTCGCAACAAGGGCTCTAGAGTTTCTCGCCTTGTCTGCAGTTCGATCGGGTGAAGTCCGTGGCGCCACGTGGGATGAGATTGATCAAGTTGCGAAGCTTTGGATCATTCCGGCGGAACGCATGAAACCCGGTGAGAGGGGTTTGCGCCATGAGCATCGAGTTCCGCTCACTGACGACATGCTCGTCCTCCTAGATGCCCAACCTCGCTATGAGGGATCCCCCTACATATTCCCGGCGGCGCGCGGAGGAATGTTGACCGACGCGGCAATGTCCGATGCAATGAGGCGTATCAATGCAGCAAAAGAGCGTGGGTATCTTGACGCTCGTACTGGTCGACCTGCAGTCCCGCACGGTCTTAGATCGACGTTCAGAGACTGGGCTGCTGAGCAAGGAGTCGATCGCGACCTTGCTGAACTGACTTTGGCTCATGTTGTTGGTTCTGATGTAGAGCGCGCATACCGTAGAACGGACATGATTGAGCGCCGTCGCATTGTGCTTGCATCGTGGGGCCGCTTTTTGAAGGGCGAGGGTCGCGGGAAGGTCATTTCGCTAGAGGTGGTGAAATGAGTCTGCCACCGGACGACAATGAGCCGCTGACGGGAAATGCGCCTGCCGACAAGAAATCACTGCTGGTGGATGCGCTCATGGCGCTCAGACGTCAGCCGACAGCTTCGCTAGAAGACATCGACTTCTATGCAGAACTGCTTGGGAACATGGCGTGGGGAGGTCAGCATTTGCATGACCAAGTCCTGAAACGACCCTCCCAAGGTCAAGTGAAGGCCGAGCTAGATAGATTGAGAGGCGCATGTGAGAGCCTCTCCAAAGTGCTCGACGCGCTCCACGATGCAACACGTGAAGATCTATGGGTTTGCAGCGCTCCGGATCTCGATGACCTGAAGAACACTCTCAATCTGCTCTCGGCGAAAGCGAAGGAGCTCGAGGAAGTACTTCTTGGTGAGTATCGCAGCAGTGGGCGGTTGCGAGACCTTCGAGCCATAGTTGTGGTCGCTGCTGCAGATGAGGCATTTCGAGTCGTTACCGGGCGCACACCTACATTTACGACTGATCCACAAAGCAGTAAAATTTCGGGAGAATGGCCTGAATTCGTTGAACGCGTCTTTGCAGCGTTGGGGATCAAGGGAAGTGCCAGAAGGCGAGCACGCTCATTCGTGCAAACCGAGATTTTGCAAAATCTTGATATCGAACCCGAACATTAACGCACTTCGACGCTGGCTCATGTGATCGCCATATTCGCTCCAAACTACGGAGTGCAACATGGTCGATACCTTTCTCACCGATACGCAAATAGCTGAACGCTTTGGCGTTCATCGACTGACGGTCTGGCGCTGGCATCGCGAGGACGAGACGTTTCCGCGCGCCTATAGGCTTTCGGAGCGGTGCACACGCTGGAAACTCTCCGAGTTGATCCACTGGGAAACAACGCGTGCCCAGAAAGGCGAGGCCTGAGTCATGACCAAAGAAACGGGTGAGGCTGTGCCACGGGCACAGAAAAAGGCCACTGCGACAAAGGATTCTGTTGCGGAGGGATTGGTTGCCCCTGTCGAGCACCGTAGGGCCCCTCGCAGGCCCTCCGAAGAAAAACCTTTGCGTGTCGAGTTGTCGGAAGTCAGGCCCCTCCGGTCAGACGGATCAACCAATGGCGTCTTGGATCGGGCCTATTGCCCTGAGTTGGAACTCGAGGTGATCGACCGGCGCAACGCACTGACAAAGCTGGCCCGGAAAATAGTCGCGACGCTAGGGGCCGCTGAGGCTGGACGCCCGCTGGAGGTTTTCCGGGGTTCTACCCTATGCTTCGAGCCAATGGCCGTCAGCAAGTGGGCGAACCTAACGGTTGAAGAGACGCCAACTCAGTCCGCACGCTTCCGGAAGTACAAGCCGCACCCTGGAAGCAGTAAAGCATGAGCCATCGTCTTCGAGAACTCATCGCACAGTCCAAGCTACCGGGGTCATGTGATGCCATGACAAAGGCGCTTTTCAAGGAAATGGCCGATCCTGCGCGGGCGCCGGAATACGTTTGCTGGCGATCAAAAATGGAATTAGCTGCACGCATGGGCACTGACAAAAAGGTTGTGAGCCGTCATCTGGCCAAGCTGGAGGCAGCTGGCCTCATCCAACCCGTCGGCGAGCGGGTTATAAACGGCAGCAATGTGTTGGTCTGGACCGTCAACCTTGAAGCCATATTCGCGCTACCACCAGCCCGCGCTGGTCGGAATCGCACTGACCTGATCGACAAGATCAAGGCTGAGTCAGACGGGAAGGCACCGGGTACTGAGAACCAACCCCCCGGGGTATTGAGAGCCACCCCCCACGGTAATGAGAGCCTCCCTATCCTTAATGAACCGAAAGTGGAACCTCAGAGATTTGCTGAGAATGAAAGCAGTCGCTATGACTCGCTTTACGCGCGCAAGGACGATGACCGATCTGCCGAAATACAAGCATGGGCTGACAAAATTGCGTCTGATCCAGAGAAATTGGCCAAGGCACATGCCGATGAAGGCCAGACCGAAAGAAGCGTGGTGCACCTGAGTGCGCATCGCCGCTGATCGCGCCAATCTACCATCAACAAAATCACAGGACGCTGACATGAGTGAATCTTGGGAAAAGCCGATAGCAAATAGACTATTGGACAGTCATGAAGATTTTTACGGCCTTCTGCTCTATTCCTTGAGGCGGCGATTGAAGCACGTCAAGGACAGGCGAGGCTTCATCGAAGCCGTCGCCGGAGCATTCAAGGACGCAGATGTGCTATGATGATTTGATCATCCATCATCAAGCTGGCGGGAGTGGTACTCTGGTCCGGCTCGCAATAGCCCCAGCGCTTGGGGCCGTAGTGCGTTTTTTCGGCCTTTGGTGTCTCTGATGGGGTAGCCACTCGGCAAGCCCTAGCGCCGCTGTACGGACGGACGCCCCCGACAGCTAGAAATAGTAAAGTCGGCTTCGCTGAAGACGGTGGTACTCCGGTAGCTAGCGATTTGGCTTGGCTGCTGCGCGTAGCCAGCGAGCCACGTTTTCTGCAATTACTACTCAACCAACCTGTCAAAGGCGAGCCTGTCTGACGTCAGCGCCTATCCTGTTTTCGTTCCGAGTGACGCACCTTGAACGGTGCCAGCACTGCCCTGCCTCGTCGTTACTGCGAGGTCGTCAGGCTGAGCGTCGTCTGTGGTGTCGCTCGGCGAAGGAGGCCAATTTGAAAAATTTCACCCAAGAAAACCAAACAGACAAAGCGACGACGCGTGGTAAGCAGGGCCGTGCAGACACCGCCTCCAGCGCATTTGCTCTCCGTCCGTTGCGCCGCTCAGCCTGCTCGGCTCTGCCTTCGTCTTCGGCGCTATGGAGCTTGGTGGAGAGCCTCGGCCCGCAAGATAGCTTTTGGATCGAGGTAGCTTCCTCAGAAACGGTGTCTGCTACGCTGACACTCACGGCGGGTCTTGAACTTGATCGTCTCGACGTCATAGGGCTCATCCTTTGAGTGTTCGATTTTCCGGTAAACCCGGGGCGCTCACTGGATTACTCCCGTCAGACTCGCCAGGCCGAGCCCGGTGCCCCTGGCGCACGGCTCGCCGTGCAGCGCCGGCACCGGCGGCCGGTCGAGTACACAGCCTTGGCGCAAGCCCAGAGGCGCGCGGACCCTTGTTTGAATCGAACCTGAACTGACCGTCATACAAACCACAGGTCCACGTTCTGGATCAGATCGGCCGAAACCCCGCTCAACAGGATCGTATCACCGGACCCCATGTCCAAGCGCAGGCCCCGACTGTCTTCGGCCCAGCGCACCTCGCTCACGCTAAGGCCTACGAGCTGCAGCGTGTCCTCCGCCACGTCGAACCCCTTGATCAGGTCCGCTCCATCGCCGGCTTGGAAAACAAAGACATCGGTACCCGCATCCCCGCTGAGAAAATCGTCCCCTGTACCGCCGATCAGCACGTCGGCGCCATCGCTGCCGCCCAGGGTATCGGCGCCTGCGCCACCTTGCAGCGTGTCGTTGCCCATCCCGCCGAGCAGCTTGTCCGCGCCGGTTTCGCCGGACAGGGCGTCGTCGCCCCCGGCGCCGGTGATGGTGTCGTCACCCCCTGCGCCGAAAATCTGGTTGCCGCCGGCGTTTCCGGTCAGACGGTTTGCCCCAGCGTTACCCACCCCCGAGAGATTGGCGGTCCCAAAAAACACGAGGTCCTCGACATGCTCCGAAAGGGCGACATCGACCCAGGCGTGCACCGCGTCGTGGCCCTCTCCAGCATATTCGACAATCGTGTCGAGCGCGTCGGAAAGCTTGTAGATGTCGTCGCCGAGGCCGCCATAGGCCGTGTCGGCACCTGCGTTTCCTGACAGAAGATCGCTGCCCGCGCCGCCGTACATGACGTCATCGTCGTCGCCGGGACAAAGAGTATCGTTGCCGTCGCCGCCATGGACGATATCCCCGCCCGCGCCGCCGTGCAGCTTGTCGTTGCCCGTGTCGCCAAAGAGGGTGTCCGCGCCGCCGTCGCCGTGCAGCGTGTCGTGACCGTCGCCGCCCGTAACGCTGTCGTCCCCGTCGGCGGCGATCAGCTTGTCGTTGCCTGCCGCGCCGTCGAGCCGGTTGTCGCCCTCGTTGCCCACGATCATGTTGTTCAGGGCGTTGCCCGTGCCTTCGACGGCCTCCGACCCCTTGGCGAGCCAGAGGTTTTCCAAACCCTCGCCAAGCGTAAGCCCGATCCGCGACTTGACGGTGTCGGTGCCGCCGCCATCGGCTTCGGACACGACATCGCCCGCATCGTCGACGAAATAGATGTCGTTCCCCGTGCCTCCGAACATCGCATCGGCCCCGCTTCCGCCGTCGAGCACGTCGTTGTCCGCGCCGCCGTGGATCACATCGTCGCCGGCTTGCCCGCGCATGAAATCCGCGCCTGCGCCGCCGAAGATCTCGTCATTGCCGAGCCCTGCGTAGATCTTGTCGTTGCCGCCGTAGCCGAGGATGACGTCGTTCGCTCCGTCCGCCCCGTCGATCTGCGTGCCGTCCGCGTCGGTGAAGCCGACCATGTGATCGTTGCCCGCGCCGCCCTGAACGGGCGAGGAGCCGATGGTCAACGTTGCCGTATCGGTCACACCGCTGGTGTTGCGGATCGTGTAGGTGAGGGTCTCGGTCACATCGCTTGTCAGGCTTCCGGGCGTGAGCGACAGCAGACCGTTGCCCAGATAGCTGACCCGCTCTCCGTTCGACAGGGTGATCTCTGCGCCCGGTGCGACCTCGATGCCGTTGAGATGCGTCAGCGTCAGCGTCTCGCCGTTGTTCACGCTGTCATTGGCCAGCAGATCGACCGTAACCGCGCTGCCCCGCGCGGCCAGTTGCACGGCGTCGTCTTCGGCGATGGCGACGGACAGTTCGGGCATCCGCAAGAGCACCGCCGAAGAGCCGTCGATCCCCAGGAACGGATCCACGCCGCGCGTGTCCATCGCGCCGTCGTTGCTGGACACCCGCGGCGCATCCGCCAGCAGCTCCATGTAAAGCGCGCCATCCGTTCCCGTCGTGATCCTGTAGAACCCGCCGGATTTCGCCGTGTCGGGGTCCAGATCGTGGTCGGTGTTGTTCGCGCCGATATAGACTTTGCCGTCGCCGTCCACGATGGTGGCCCCGAAGGCGCCCGCCGGGATGCCGTCCTTTGTCACGCCGTCGACGATGACGCCTGCGATGGTCTGGGTAGTGACGATAGGCTCCCCGCCTAGCGCGACCTCGGACACGTCGATCGCTACCAGAGTACCGGGCAGCCCCGTCGCCCCGCCATGCGCCACGCCAAAGAAGGTCTGCGTTTCGGCGTGATAGGCCAGATCGGCCAGCCCGCTTGTGGGGATGCCGAGCGATGGCATCGACACCGTCTGCGACACCAGCGTCCCGTCGGGGTTGGTTTCGGACAGGTCATAGACGACGGCGGTGGTCAGAGCGCCATTGAAGGTCCAGAGATTTCCCTGATCGTCGATATCGCCGATGTACGACCCCATCACGCCGGGTGAAACGGCATAGGTGGCGCCGGTGGCGTCGATGGCGATAACGTCGTTCCGGGCGATCGTCTGCCCGACGGCATCCACACCGTCAGACCGTGCGATGCCGTAGATCAGATCATCCTCGGCCGAATAGCCGATGGCGTTGACGTTCACCGCCGCCGAAGTCTCGGTCTCGGTATAGCTGTTGGTCTCCAGGTCGAACTTGACGAGCTGGCCGTTCAGCACCTGATAGATGAAGTTCTGCCCGGGCGCGAAGGCGTCGACGGTGACCTCGTTGCCGAGAAACGTCATGGTCGTGGAATAGGACGGGATGACGCCCGTGGTGTCGATCGTGCTGTCCGACGTCAGGGTGACGTCGGTGATGCGAAATTCCAGCTCGGCCAGATCGCCGGTGCCAGTCAGCCCCAATGTGTAGGTTTCGAAAACGGCCCCGTCATGGGACAGCGTGCCGACAAGCGCGCCGTCGAAGTAGACCTCGATGGTGACGCTTTGGACATCGGCCGACAGGTTGGCGGCCAGGTTGAATTCCAGCTCGTAGGGCACGTCCAGGACAGTCTCGACCGACGTCGCCAGAACGGGATCGCCGTTCTCGTCCACCTCGCCGACCCAATTGTCCGACACGGCATATTGCTCGAACGTGAGCTTTTCATCGACGTCCTGAAGGAGGTTTTCCATTCCGGTCTTCGCTTTCTTCGATTGCTGGCCGATGGTCAGACGGACCGGGGCCCGGTCATGGGCCCCCGGGTCACCGGCGGTTCGTTTCTCGAAGAAGGGCTACCGCATGGGGCGGGCGCGTTCATTGGCGCCGAAGGACAGTCGCGCCCTCTTGAGGAGCGCTCCGGTATCCTTTCGGGTATCGCCGGAACCGCGTGGGCCTTGCGGTGACGGCCAGCCCCTGACTTTAGTATCCACGCTCTGGAGCAAACCCACCGACTTCCAGTCGGTCTGCTTCAGCGAGAAAGAATCGTGATATGAT